>NZ_JBSICA010000001.1:0-514389 GCF_058245595.1 Pseudomonas sp. UF-293
GGAGGCGAATTCTACAGCGTTAATCGCTGCTGTCAACACCTCTTTTTCTCCGCTTTCGACCGAGAAGATCGAACCGTCAAAAGAGCCAAACATCACCGCTCTTTCAACTCCTTCCAGGCTTCGATGATCTGAAGCAAGCCGCTGTCGAAAACTGCGTAACTCTTTGAATCTCAAGGAGTTTTCCGTTTCGACTGCGCCGGAAGTGGGGCGAATTATAGACCTCTGGAATCTGCCGTCAACCGTTAATTTCGCTTTTCTTTCAATAACTTGCAGGTTGGTTAAAAAACAGCCAATCAGATGAGAAAACATAGTCCTCTATATAGAAGAAGACTTAAAGCACGCCTTCTTCCTTCAGCACAGCCACCGCACCTGCGCCCAGTCCCAACACTCGCTGCAGAACCTCTAGCGTGTGTTCACCTAATAAAGGAGGCGCATGACGATATTCGACGGGCGTCTCCGATAACCTGATCGGGCTGGCTACCTGAGGCACCATCCCCGCCAATGCATGAGGCAGCTCGATAGCCAGACCGCGCGCCTTCACTTGAGGATCTTCAAACACCTGCGACAGATCATTGATAGGCCCACAAGGCACGCCCGCCTGCTCCAATTGAGCAACCCACTCGGCTGTCGTCTTGAAAACCGTCGCCTGGCGGATCAGTGGAATCAACACCGCGCGGTTCGCCACCCGCAGCTTGTTCGTCGCGAAGCGCGGATCATCCGCCCACTGCGGTTGCCCCGCGACCTCGGCGAACTTGCGGAACTGCCCGTCATTGCCCACGGTGAGGATGAAGTCGCCATCCGCCGTAGGAAAGTCCTGATAAGGCACGATATTCGGATGCGCATTGCCCAAGCGCTTGGGCGCATTGCCCGTGGTCAGGTAATTCATGGCCTGATTCGCCAGACACGCAACCTGCACATCCAGCAACGCCATGTCGATGTGTTGGCCGCCACCGTCGTGATCGCGATGAGCCAACGCCGCGAGAATCGCCACCGTTGAGTAAAGCCCGGTGAGAATATCCGTCAGCGCCACGCCCACTTTCACCGGGCCAGCGCCATCATCTCCTTCAGGTCGACCAGTCAGACTCATCAAGCCGCCGAGGCCTTGGATCATGAAGTCATACCCTGCGCGCTTGGCGTAAGGGCCGGTCTGGCCGAAGCCGGTGATGGAGCAATAGATCAGATTCGGGTTGAGCGCCTTCAGCGACTCATAGTCCAGTCCATAGGCTGCCAGGCCACCTACTTTGAAATTCTCAATCAGAATGTCCGACTTCGCCGCCAGGTCGCGCACCAGCTTCTGCCCTTCAGGCCGGGTGAAGTCGATGGTGACCGATTGCTTGTTGCGGTTGGCCGACAGGTAATACGCGGCTTCCGACGTGTTCTCGCCGTAAGCGTCTTTAAGGAAGGGCGGCCCCCACGCCCGAGTGTCGTCACCATTACCCGGGCGCTCGACTTTGATCACTTCGGCGCCAAGGTCGGCGAGGATCTGCCCAGCCCAAGGCCCGGCCAGCACTCGCGATAAGTCCAGTACCCGCAGATGCGACAGCGCGCCCATGATCCGCTCTCCTATTAATAGAACGCTTGCAGACCGGTTTGCGCACGCCCGAGGATCAGCGCGTGAACGTCATGGGTACCTTCATAGGTATTCACCACTTCCAGGTTGACCAGGTGACGGGCCACACCGAACTCATCGGAGATGCCGTTACCGCCGAGCATGTCGCGCGCCATCCGCGCGATATCCAGCGACTTGCCGCAGGAGTTGCGCTTCATGATCGAAGTGATTTCAACGGCAGCGGTACCTTCGTCCTTCATACGACCCAGACGCAGGCAGCCTTGCAGTGCCAGGGTAATCTCGGTCTGCATATCGGCGAGTTTCTTCTGTACCAGTTGAGTTGCGGCCAGCGGACGACCGAACTGCTGACGATCCAGAGTGTATTGGCGCGCGGTGTGCCAGCAGAATTCGGCCGCGCCCAGCGCCCCCCAGGAAATGCCGTACCGTGCGGAGTTAAGGCAGGTGAACGGACCTTTCAGACCACGGACATCCGGGAAGATGTTTTCTTCCGGCACGAACACGTTGTCCATGACGATCTCACCGGTGATCGAAGCGCGCAGGCCGACCTTGCCGTGAATCGCCGGAGCGCTCAGACCTTTCCAGCCTTTCTCCAGAACGAAGCCACGGATATCGCCGGCATCATCCTTGGCCCAGACCACAAATACGTCAGCAATCGGGCTGTTGGTGATCCACATCTTCGCGCCGGTCAGGCTGTAGCCGCCATCGACCTTACGCGCCCGGCTAATCATCGCGCCCGGATCGGAACCGTGGTTCGGCTCGGTCAGGCCAAAGCAACCGATCCATTCGCCGGAAGCCAGTTTCGGCAGATACTTCTGTTTCTGTGCTTCGGTACCGAATTCGTTGATCGGCACCATGACCAGTGAGGATTGCACGCTCATCATCGAGCGATAGCCAGAGTCGACGCGCTCGACTTCACGCGCGATCAAGCCATAACTGACGTAATTGAGACCGCTGCCACCGTATTGTTCTGGAATGGTCGCACCGAGCAGACCGACTTCGCCCATCTCGCGGAAGATCGCCGGGTCGGTTTTCTCATGACGGAACGCTTCGAGCACACGCGGAGCGAGACTCTGCTGAGCGAACTGTGCGGCGGTGTCGCGGATCATCCGCTCTTCCTCGGTGAGCTGTTGATCCAGCAGCAGGGGATCGATCCAGTTGAAGCTAGCTTTACCGCCCATGAGTGTGCCCTCGCAATCGGGTGAATTAACGTGGCATTGATCCTAGGCGCGGTTCGTCATCGCGGCAAACGAGGATTTCGCATTCTGTTGTGCTAATTTCTCACTCCGAAACGTCTCGAAATGCCATTTATCCGGCGAATTAGTGAGGTTGATGTACATGCGCAGGAAGATCCCCAGCACCGCCGCTCTGATCAGCTTCGAAGCTGCCGCCCGCCATGAGAGCTTTACCCGGGCCGCTGAAGAGCTTTCCCTCACCCAGGGCGCCATTTGCCGACAGATCGCCAGCCTCGAAGAGTTCCTCAGTGTGGAACTGTTCCGGCGCTCGCGGCGCGGAGTGAAGTTGACCGAGGCGGGGCTTTCTTACAGCCGCCGGGTGGCAACTCAGCTCGATGCAGTGGAGCGCGATACCCTCTCGGTGATGGGCCAGCAGGGCACCAACGTCATCGAGCTCGCCGTCGTCCCGACCTTCGGCACGCAATGGCTACTGCCCCGCCTCAAGGACTTCCAGCTCCAGCACCCGGAAGTGACCGTCAACCTGACCAACCGCACCCGGCCGTTCCTGTTTGCCGATACCGAATTCGATGGCGCGATCTACTTCGGCGATGCCGATTGGTCGGGTACCGAATCCCACAGATTGATTGGCGAAAATCCGATGCCGGTGTGCAGCCCCGCCCTACTCGGCGATCGCAAGCAGCTGACAGCGCAAGCCATCGCCGAGCTACCACTGCTGCAGCAGACCACCCGACCTTACGCCTGGCGCCAATGGTTCAACTCGCAGCAGTTGAATATCCCTCGCGACATGACAGGTCCACGCTACGAGCTATTCTCCATGCTTGCCCAAGCAGCCATGCACGACATGGGCGTCGCCCTGATTCCGCCGTTTCTGATTCAGCGTGAACTGGCCGAGAAACGCTTGGTGGTTGCAAACCCTCAAGCGCTGTCCAGCATCAAGGCCTATTACCTGATGATTCCGGAGCGAAAGGTCGAATCGGCATCGCTGAAGGCATTTCGCGACTGGCTGATAAACCAAGCGCAGAGCTACAGCCTAGAAGAATAAAGGCCTCGGGCAATAACTAACCCCGTAGTCAGAAAATCCAAATCCCTACAGATATAACTATTTGTCGCTTTTGCGCAGACTGTATCCGAAAGTCGTACAGACGTCCCACAAGCTGCCAAGCACGTGGCTTTGAGCCTCTAATGGCGACTCATTACTGCCTATTCACGCCACCGATGCGATTTTTTTTAAAATTCAGCCAGAATCCTTGCAGGGCACGGCTTGCAAGGGTTTCAACTGGCCGTCTGCGACATTCGGTCACGGCATGACTTGTAGTTAATTTTCCGTCACCCGTCATAATCCCTTGAAGGGCATAAAGTTCGCCTGCAAAATGCCGCGCCCCGCCCTGATTCGGCGGGATCGTGCTGATCGGCCGCCCCAGCCGCACCATCCGTAGTGCATGGGTTTACTCAATAAGATCACGCAGGAGATTTGACGTGCACATTGGTGTTCCTCTCGAAACCCAGCCCGGTGAAACACGGGTTGCTGCAACCCCGGAAACCATCAAGAAGCTGATCAGCCAAGGCCATAAGGTCACTGTACAAAGCGGTGCCGGCGTCAAAGCCAGTGTCCTGGACAGTGCCTATGAAGCAGCCGGCGCAAGCATTGGCAGCGCCAATGACGCGTTTGGTGCTGAGCTGATACTCAAAGTGGTCGCGCCAAGCGATGCCGAACTGACGCTGATCAAGCGCGGGACGGTGCTCGTGGGCATGCTCAACCCATTCAACAACGAGACCATCGCGAAGATGGCCGAATGCGGCATTACCGCGTTCGCCCTCGAAGCCGCGCCGCGCACCTCGCGGGCGCAGAGTCTTGATGTGTTGTCGTCGCAGGCGAACATCGCCGGCTACAAAGCGGTGCTGCTGGCCGCTCACTATTACCCACGCTTCATGCCGATGCTGATGACCGCTGCGGGCACCGTGAAAGCCGCGCGCGTGCTGATTCTCGGCGCGGGTGTGGCCGGTCTGCAGGCGATTGCCACGGCGAAACGTCTGGGTGCGGTGATCGAAGCGTCCGACGTGCGTCCAGCGGTGAAGGAACAGATCGAATCCCTCGGCGCCAAGTTCGTCGACGTGCCTTACGAGACCGATGAAGAGCGCGAATGCGCTGTTGGTGTCGGCGGTTACGCGCGGCCGATGCCGGCGAGCTGGATGCAGCGTCAGGCCCAGGCTGTGCACGAGCGCGCCAAGCAGGCCGATATCGTCATCACCACCGCGCTGATTCCGGGCCGCAAAGCGCCGACACTGCTGAGCGCCGAGACTGTGGCGCAGATGAAACCGGGCTCAGTGGTCATCGACCTCGCAGCCGCCCAAGGTGGCAACTGCCCGCTGACCATCGCTGATCAGGTCGTTGTGGAAAACGGTGTGACCATCGTCGGCCCGACCAACCTCGCTGGCGAAGTCGCTGCCGATGCTTCGGCGCTGTACGCACGCAACCTGCTGGACTTCCTTAAGCTGGTGTTCACCAAGGAAGGCCAGTTCGACGTCAACCTCGAAGACGACATCGTCGCCGCGTGCCTGATGTGCCGCGACGGCCAAGTCATCCGCAAAAACGCCTAAGCAGGGATTCAGACGATGGAAGAGCTTATCTCCCCCGGTATCTACAACCTGATCATCTTCGTGCTGGCGATTTATGTCGGTTACCACGTGGTCTGGAACGTTACGCCTGCGCTGCACACGCCGTTGATGGCAGTCACCAACGCGATCTCGGCGATCGTGATCGTCGGCGCCATGCTCGCCGCTGCGCTGACCGTCACGCCGCTGGGCAAGACCATGGGCACACTGGCTGTGGCACTGGCGGCGGTCAATGTGTTCGGTGGCTTCCTGGTCACCCGCCGCATGCTTGAGATGTTCAAGAAGAAAGCCCCGAAAGCAAAAGAAGAGGCGCCGAAGTAATGAGCATGAATCTCGTCACGACGCTCTACCTGATCGCGTCGATCTGCTTTATCCAGGCACTCAAAGGCCTGTCGCACCCGACCACTTCGCGGCGCGGCAACCTGTTCGGCATGCTTGGCATGGCGCTGGCTATCATCACCACGGTCGGCCTCATCTATAAGTTGGGCGCTGAACTGGCCACGGCTGGCATCGGTTATGTGATCGTCGGCCTGCTGATCGGCGGCACCGCCGGGTCGATCATGGCCAAGCGCGTTGAAATGACCAAGATGCCGGAACTGGTGGCGTTCATGCACAGCATGATCGGCCTCGCGGCGGTATTCATTGCCATCGCAGCGGTAGTTGAGCCGCAGTCGTTGGGTATCGTTAAACAACTGGGCGATGCGATCCCTGCGGGCAACCGTCTGGAGCTGTTCCTCGGTGCGGCGATCGGTGCGATCACTTTCTCCGGTTCGGTGATTGCCTTTGGCAAGCTCTCGGGCAAATACAAGTTCCGCCTGTTCCAGGGCGCACCGGTACAGTTCGCCGGTCAGCACAAGCTCAATGCGGTTCTGGGTCTGGCTACGCTGGTTCTTGGCCTGACGTTCATGTTCACCGGTAACCTCACTGCGTTCGCGCTGATGCTGGCGCTGGCGTTCGTGATGGGCGTGTTGATCATCATCCCGATCGGCGGCGCCGACATGCCGGTGGTGGTGTCGATGCTCAACAGCTATTCCGGCTGGGCGGCGGCGGGGATCGGTTTCTCGCTGAACAACTCGATGTTGATCATTGCCGGCTCGCTGGTGGGTTCGAGCGGCGCGATTCTCTCGTACATCATGTGCAAGGCGATGAACCGTTCCTTCTTTAATGTGCTGCTCGGCGGTTTCGGCAATACGGCAGACGCAGGTCCTGCCGGTGCGCAGGAAGCCCGTCCGGTGAAATCCGGCTCGGCTGATGACGCAACCTTCCTGCTGACCAACGCCGACACCGTGATCATCGTGCCAGGTTACGGCCTCGCAGTGGCCCGTGCACAACACGCACTGAAGGAATTGACCGAGAAGCTGACCCATCGCGGCGTAACCGTGAAATACGCGATTCACCCGGTTGCCGGTCGCATGCCTGGGCACATGAACGTCCTGCTCGCCGAGGCCGAAGTGCCTTACGACCAGGTGTTCGAGATGGAAGACATCAACTCCGAATTCGGCCAGGCTGATGTGGTGCTGGTGCTCGGTGCGAACGACGTGGTCAACCCGGCCGCGAAGAACGATCCGAAGTCGCCGATTGCCGGCATGCCGATTCTCGAAGCGTTCAAGGCCAAGACCATCATCGTCAACAAGCGCTCGATGGCCAGCGGCTATGCAGGCCTGGACAATGAACTGTTCTATCTGGACAAGACCATGATGGTTTTCGGCGACGCGAAGAAAGTCATCGAAGATATGGTCAAAGCGGTCGAGTAATTCACCGTTGCAATAGCAAACGCCCCGACCTGTCGGGGCGTTTTCGTTTGCGCCACATGGTGGACAATTTGCCGCGTTGTTGCAGATCCGGTAACGGTGTTTTACTTCAAACCCGCGAAATAGAGGCCTCGTTTGCGACCTTGGTAGCGGGACAGGCGCCGGCCAAATTCACTAGACTGCGCATCCTGCTACTCGTTGCCCGAGATAATAATCCATGTACCGTGACCGTATTCGCCTGCCTTCGTTGTTGGACAAAGTGATGAGCGCTGCCGACGCCGCTGCTCTGATTGAGGACGGTATGACCGTCGGCATGAGCGGTTTCACCCGTGCCGGCGAAGCCAAGGCCGTTCCCCACGCATTGGCCGAGCGGGCCAAGGTCACGCCGCTGAAGATCAGCCTGATGACCGGCGCCAGCCTGGGCAACGACCTCGACAAGCAACTCACCGAGGCCGGCGTGCTGTCGCGGCGCATGCCGTTTCAGGTCGACAGCACGTTGCGCAAGGCAATCAACGCCGGCGAAGTGATGTTCATCGACCAGCATCTCTCGGAAACGGTCGAGCAGTTACGCAACCAGCAGTTGAAACTGCCGGACATTGCCGTCATCGAGGCAGTCGCGATCACCGAACAAGGCCACATCGTGCCGACCACGTCGGTGGGCAACTCGGCCAGCTTCGCGATCTTCGCCAAACAAGTGATCGTCGAGATCAACCTGGCACACAACGCCAACCTCGAAGGCCTGCACGACATCTATATCCCCACGTACCGCCCGACGCGCACGCCAATCCCGCTGGTGAAAGTCGACGATCGCATCGGCAGCACGGCAATTCCGATTCCGCCGGAGAAGATCGTTGCGATTGTCATCACCCAACAGTCGGACTCGCCGTCCACGGTGTCGGTACCGGACGCCGACACCAACGCTATCGCCGAACACCTGATCACCTTCTTCAAGCAGGAAGTCGCGGCCGGGCGCATGACCAACAAACTCGGCCCGCTGCAGGCCGGGATTGGCAACATCGCCAACGCAGTGATGTGTGGCTTGATCGACTCGCCGTTCGAAGACCTGACCATGTACTCCGAAGTGCTCCAGGATTCGACTTTCGACCTGATCGATGCCGGCAAGCTGAGCTTTGCCTCGGGCAGCTCGATCACCCTGTCCGAGCGGCGCAACAGCGACGTGTTCGGCAACCTGGAGAAGTACAAGGACAAACTGATTCTGCGGCCGCAGGAGATCTCCAATCACCCGGAAGTGGTGCGGCGTCTGGGCATCATCGGCATCAATACCGCGCTGGAGTTTGATATCTACGGCAACGTCAACTCTACCCATGTCTGCGGCACGCGGATGATGAACGGCATCGGCGGCTCCGGCGACTTCGCGCGCAATGCGCATCTGGCGGTATTCGTGACCAAATCGATCGCCAAGGGTGGCGCCATCTCCAGCGTGGTGCCGATGGTCAGCCACGTCGACCATACCGAGCATGACGTCGACATTCTGGTGACCGAGGTCGGGCTGGCCGATTTACGCGGCCTCGCGCCAAGGGAGCGTGCGCGAGTGATCATCGACAACTGTGTGCACCCGGACTTCCGCCAGGCACTGAATGATTACTTCAGCGCTGCCTGTGCAATCGGCGGGCACACCCCGCATATTCTGCGCGAAGCCCTGAGCTGGCATATGAACCTGGAAGAAACCGGGCGCATGCTGGCGGTGTGATTCGCACAGATAACCACCGAGGCAAACACAGTTTTGCTTCGGTGGATGCCCGCGAGAAGCAGGATCACCAAAAACTGTACTGCTGTACCGGTCGTTTCCTACAGCAAATCCCTAGTCAATTCCCTAATACAAGCAGAAATGCACCAACCGAGTGCAGACAGGTACAGTTTGCCCAATTTCGACCCGTACACCATCCATAAACAGTTAACTGCTCACTCACAATACAAATGAACTGTATCTAGAGAGACTAGGCAAACGAGAGGATCATGGGCACCAGTCAAACCACTACCTGATCCCGCCACAAGCGGAAGGATGTCAACCATGGAACGTACACTCAGTTCCGAACTGTTCTTCGAAGACAAAGCTGTAAACACCCAGGCTTCCCTGCCTCTGCGCGTTATTGCCAACCTGATGTTGTGGCAGCGCCGCATCTCCAGCCGCCATCAACTGGCTCGCCTGGACTCGCGTCTGCTGGCCGACGCCGGTATCAGCGAAGCACAACGCTACGAAGAGCTGAGCAAGCCGTTCTGGCGCTAAGCAGCGTCGCTGGCTCTGGTCGTCAGACCCACCGCCAGCAACCCGAATTGCACAAGCAGAACCCGTCGTGGGAAACCACGACGGGTTTTGTCGTTTTGGGGCGGCAAACGCTCTAAAACGCATAATTGATCGGCGGAAAGTACAATTTCACAAACCATAAAAATGACCAGTACAGTTATTCAGAAACGTTTGAGTATCAGTGGCCACCACTGGGCGAACCGTATCTGGCAGCCTAATATCCATGCAGAACGTGGCGAACGTTGCGCAACAGGCGTCTGACTCCTCAGATACCGAGCCACCTCTCACTACGGTTTATCCAAAGGAGTTACATCATGACCCGTCTTCGTCTGCTCAGTGCCGCCGCCCTGCTGGCCGTGGCTGCCAACGCCAGTGCTACCAGCTTCATCGTCACCACCGACTCGATCGTCGGCGCGCTGAAAGCCTCTTCTGACGCCACTTCCGATGTGACCTCCTCTTTCCGTGACGACAAGATCGTCCTCGCCGCCCGCGACGATGCCGCCAGCTTCGTGGCCAGCGAAGGCGATATCCGTGGGGTGAAACTGGAAAGCGCGCTCGATCACATCCGCCATCAGGCGCCACAACTCAATGCCACCGATGCCCAATTGGCTCAAGCCATTCTGACCCTCTGATCAATCGTGGCATCGCGGGACACGCCAGCCGTGTCCCGATGTTTCAATGCTGGCTCTGGCCCGGGCATTTGCGCTAGCCTTCAGGCTCGTTAACAGTTGTCGAGTCCCATGCGCTTTCTTCCAACTCTGCTCATCTCTTCCACTTTATTCGCTGCCTGCTGGGCGATGTCTGCCAACGCCTTCGACGCTTTCAATGCTTCGACTCAAGGCACGGTTGTCAGCGGTTACGCCACCAGCATGGTGTCTTCTGCGCCGTTCGACCGTAAACTGCTGCTCGCCGCCCATGATGACGCGGCAGCCTTCGTCGCCAGTGACGGTGAATGGCGAGGCGCACGGCTGGAATCCGCGCTGCATTACCTGCGCAAAACCCGGCCGAAACTTCATGCCAGCGACCTTGAACTGGCAGAGGCAATTCTCGTCCAATAGTTATCCTTTTCCTTCCGGAGTCGTTCCATGCGTAGCCCGCTGATTGCTGCCGCCCTTGGCCTGTTTGTGTTGGCCGATGTGGCCCAGGCGCACACCCTGGTAGCCACCAGTAACATCATCGTTCGTGCCTCCCAGCGCACCATCGATTTCACCTCCGATACCACCACGTCGATTCGCGATTCGAAAATCATCCGCGACGCCCACGACGACGCCGCCAGCTTCGTCGCCAGCAACGGTGACATCCGTGGCGCGCATCTCGAAGCCGCCCTCAACACCTTGCGCACTCGCGTGCCGGAAGCGCGCGACGCCAGTGATCAGGTACTCGCCGAAGCCATCCTCGCACTGTGAGGTCCATTGGCGCCTGGCTGCTGGCCGGGGCGTTGTTGCTGCTTGGCAACAGCGCCCACGCCGGCCTGCAATTGCGGCTCAAGACCGAGGGTCTGAGCCCGGCTCAACAACAGGCCAGTCAGGCGCTGATCGATGAAGCCATAGCGAAACTGCCGCCGAGCTTCATCGCGCGGCTGGATCGGCGCATCGACGTCGGCTGGACCGACGACATGCCTGCCAACGCTTATGGACAAGCGACGCTGGTGTCCGAGCTCGATCTGAATCGCAAGCTGCTCGCCGGTCTCACCGATGGCAGCGCGGCAAAAGAGAAAACCAATCGCCCCCACGGCACCGTGCGGCAGGAACTGCTGGCCACGGTGCTGCACGAAATCACGCATATCTACGACCGTGCGCGTTTATGGCCAAGCGCCGAGCGCACGTTGATCCAACGCTGCACCCGACGCTTCAACAGTGCCGGGCTGATCGGTATTCCCGATGAGTGTCGCGGGCAGAACGGTCGCCGCTTCACCATCAGCGATGACCCGCGCCTGCTTGACCTGGCCGGGTGGCAGCAATATGTCGGCCGCCGTGGCGAGCGCGAACAACACAATCGCCAGATCGCGCGCAGTCCGGACCTCTACGAGATCTCCAGTCCCAAGGAATTTGTCGCGGTCAACATGGAGTACTTCCTCCTCGACCCGAGCTACGCCTGCCGCCGCCCGGCGCTGTATCGCTACTACAAGGAACATTTCGGCTGGGCGCCGGCAGCACAGGACGCCTGCAGCAAGAGCTTCGCCTTTCTCAATGCGGGCAATGATTTCGCCAAGCAGCCTCTGGGGCAAGTCGATCCGGAACGGGTCTACGCGGTCGATTACCTGCTGGCCGAGGCCAATCAGAACTGGGTCAGCCGCTGGGGCCACAGCATGCTGCGCCTGGTGATCTGCGCTCCCGGTCGCCCGCGCGGCCCGGATTGCCGCCTCGATCTCGATCAGCACCTGGTGCTGTCCTATCGCGCCTTCGTTGGCGATGTGCAGCTGTCGAGCTGGGACGGACTGGTCGGCAAATACCCGTCGCGGCTGTTCGTGCTGCCGCTGGCGCAAGTGATCGACGAATACACCAAGACCGAGTTGCGCAGCCTCGCTTCGGTGCCGCTGAGCCTGTCTCGCGAGGAAATCGAAGGCGTCGTAGAGCATGCCGCCGAGATGCACTGGAGCTACGACGGCAACTACTTCTTCCTGTCCAACAACTGCGCGGTAGAGGGCTTGAAACTGTTGCGCAGCGGCAGCAATAACAGCCAGCTTGTCGGGCTCGACAGCATCATGCCCAACGGCTTGCTCGAAGTGCTCAAGGGCCGTGGTCTGGCCGACACCAGTGTGCTCGACGATCCGAAAGAAGCGCTGCGTCTGGGTTATCGCTTCGACTCGTTCCGTGATCGTTATCAGGCAATGTTCGATGTGCTGAAGAAGCAACTGCCGATCAAGCAGACCACTGTCGAAGACTGGCTGTCACTCAGCGCCGAACAACGCCGCGAATGGTTCGATCGCGCCGACCTGCGCACCAGTGCGGCGCTGTTGCTGCTCGAGCAGGCCAGTTTCCGCCGGCAGTTGTTGCTGGCGCAGGATGAGGTCAAGCAACGCTACCTCGGCGCCCGCGAGCTGGAGAACGGCGGCATGGACAAGGCCAACGCGACCTTGCAGGAGATTCTCGCCAACAGTGGCTTCCTCAGCCGCCCGGCGGAACTACTCGACTCCAAAGGTTACGGACTGCCGCAGCCAAGCGAGTTTGGCCGACTGGAAGCGGAAAGCAGCCAACGGCAGAAGAAGCTGCTGGCGCTGTCCGGCGATCTCGATACCGAAGTGCGCAAGCTGCTCGAACCCAAGCGAGCGGCTGAAATTGCCGCCAGCGAGGCCAACGTCAAGCAGATTGGCGAGCATTTGCGCAAACTGCACAAGGCTTCGGGCGGACTGCAATTACCCTGAGCACAAAAAAAGGCTTCAGAACGCCTGTTCTGAAGCCTTTTTGTTTTCCCCTGTGGCTTTAGATGCGAGCCTTGCGCACGCCTTGGGACAGCGCCGAACACAAACTCAACACGCCATCGATGGCCTGTTCAGGCGTATCGGCACTGGCGATGTGATCGATCAACGCCGAGCCCACCACCACACCGTCAGCCAGACGCGCGATCGCCGCAGCCTGCTCCGGTGTACGGATACCGAAACCGATGCTGATCGGCAGGTCGGTATGCCGACGCAGACGTGCAACCGCCTCTTCCACATGCTCCAGAGTCGCTGCACCGGCACCGGTGACACCCGCGACGGACACGTAATAGACGAAACCGGAACTGCCGTTGAGCACGCGCGGCAGACGCGCGTCGTCGGTGGTCGGCGTGGTCAGGCGAATGAAATCCAGCCCGGCAGCCTGCGCCGGGTCACACAGCTCTTCGTTGTGCTCTGGTGGCATATCCACCACGATGAGGCCGTCAACGCCAGCCTCTTTGGCTTCGGCGATGAAACGCTCGACGCCGAATTTGTGGATCGGGTTGAAATAACCCATCAACACCAGTGGCGTGTCGCTGTTGCCTTCACGGAACTCGCGAACCATTTGCAGGGTTTTCGCCAGATTCTGTTTGGCGCCCAGGGCGCGAATGTTGGCCAACTGGATCGCCGGGCCATCGGCCATCGGATCGGTGAACGGCATGCCCAGCTCGATCACATCGGCACCTGCGGCCGGCAGGCCTTTGAGGATTGCCAGCGAAGTGTCGTAGTCAGGATCACCGGCAGTGACAAAGGTCACCAGCGCCGCACGATTTTGTTGCTTGAGGTCGGCAAAGCGGGTTTGCAGGCGGCTCATCAGTGTTTCTCCTGCTGCGACTGTTGCATATGGTGCATCACGGTTTGCATGTCCTTGTCACCACGGCCCGAGAGGTTGACCACCATCAGGTGATCCTTTGGCAGCTTCGGTGCGCGCTTGAACACTTCGGCCAGGGCGTGGGCGCTTTCCAGGGCAGGAATGATCCCTTCCAGACGGCAGCATTTGTGGAACGCTTCAAGCGCTTCGTCGTCGGTTACCGAGGTGTACTGGACGCGGCCGATGTCATGCAACCACGCGTGTTCAGGGCCGATGCCCGGATAATCGAGGCCGGCGGAAATCGAGTGGGCGTCGATGATCTGGCCGTCGTCGTCCTGCAGCAGGAAAGTCCGGTTACCGTGCAGCACGCCCGGCACCCCGCCGTTGAGGCTGGCCGCGTGCTTGCCGGTTTCGATGCCGTAACCGGCAGCTTCGACGCCGATGATCTCAACGCTCTTGTCGTCGAGGAACGGGTGGAACAGGCCCATGGCGTTGGAACCGCCACCGATGCACGCCACCAGGCTGTCCGGCAGACGACCTTCCTGAGCTTGCAGTTGATCGCGGGTTTCCTTGCCGATGACGGCCTGGAAGTCGCGAACCATTGCTGGATAAGGGTGCGGGCCGGCCACGGTGCCGATCAGGTAGAAGGTGTTGTCGACGTTGGTCACCCAGTCACGCAGGGCTTCGTTCATCGCGTCTTTGAGGGTGCCGGTGCCGGCCACGACCGGGATGACTTCAGCGCCGAGCAGCTTCATGCGGAAGACGTTGGCCTGCTGACGTTCGATGTCGGTGGTGCCCATGTAGATCACGCAATCGAGACCGAAACGCGCAGCAACGGTGGCCGTGGCCACGCCGTGCATGCCGGCGCCGGTCTCGGCGATGATGCGCTTCTTGCCCATGCGCCGCGCCAGCAGGATCTGGCCGATGCAGTTGTTGATCTTGTGCGCGCCGGTGTGATTCAGCTCTTCACGCTTGAGGTAGATCTTCGCGCCGCCGCAGAATTCGGTCAGGCGTTCGGCGAAATACAGCGGGCTCGGACGTCCGACGTAGTCACGCTGGAAGTAGGCCAATTCTTCTTTGAAGGCCGGATCTTCCTTGGCCGCTTCGTATTCGCGGGCCAGGTCGAGGATCAACGGCATCAGGGTTTCCGCTACATAACGGCCACCGAACGCACCGAACAGGCCGTTGGCGTCAGGGCCGTTACGCAGATCAGAAGTGTGCGAAGTCTGGGTCATGGGGTCGCTCCAGGTGAATTCGGTCAGAAGACAATGACGACCACTCTACCCCTGACTTTCCAGGCTGAAAACCGATAAGATCGCCACAACCTGTCAGGAAAACTCACAGATACCATGAGCCATGACCTTCCCCCGCTGAATGCCTTGCGCGCTTTCGAGGCCACCGCTCGTCTGAACAGCGTCAGTCAGGCTGCCGAACAGCTGCACGTTACCCACGGCGCGGTCAGCCGCCAGCTCAAGGTGCTTGAAGACCATCTCGGTGTGAGCCTGTTCGTCAAGGACGGGCGCGGCTTGAAACTCACAGATGCCGGCGTGCGTCTGCGCGATGCCAGCGCCGAGGCGTTCGATCGGCTGCGCAATGTTTGCGCCGAACTCACGCAAAGCACTGCCGATGCGCCGTTCGTGCTGGGGTGTTCCGGGAGCCTGCTGGCGCGCTGGTTTATTCCGCGCCTGGGGCGGCTGAACGCTGATCTGCCGGATTTGCGTCTGCACCTGTCTGCCGGTGAAGGCGATCTCGATCCCCGCCGCCCGGGGCTGGACGCGCTGTTGCTGTTCGCCGAGCCACCGTGGCCGGCCGATATGCAGGTCTACGAACTGGCGGCGGAACGCATCGGCCCGGTGATGAGCCCGTTGTTCAGCGGTTATCAGAAGCTGCACACCGCTGCGGCCGCAGATCTTTTTGACGAGCCCTTGCTGCACACCACCTCTCGCCCGCAAGCCTGGCCAAGCTGGGCGCAGCAAAACCACCTCGATCCCAAGGCGTTGAAGCTCGGGCAAGGTTTTGAGCATTTGTATTATTTGCTGGAGGCGGCTGTTGCAGGTCTCGGCGTGGCAATCGCGCCGGAGCCGCTGGTAACCGAAGATCTGAAGGCGGGTCGCCTGGTTGCGCCGTGGGGCTTCTGCGAAACCCCGGCGCAACTGGCGTTGTGGCTACCCAAGCGCGCCGCAGACGGACGCGCCCGGCAACTGGCGCAGTGGCTCAAGAACGAGCTGCGCCAGACCGATCACTCGCCGCGCTTGAACAGAAAGTAGGCGGCAAGCAGACCGATTGCACCGACAGCCACGCCGGCTGTGGTCCATGGGTGTTCCTGCGCGTAGTCACGAGTGGCAATGCCGGTCTCGCGGGTTTTCATTTTGACTTCTTCGTACGCGTCGCTGAGCAGATGACGGGAATGTTTCAGCGCACTTTCGGCGTTGCTTTTCAGCGCCTTGAGGGTCTTGCGCGACTCGTCTGAAGCATCGTCTTTCAAGCTTTCCAACGATTTGAGCAGACTCTCGATCTCGGCTTCCATGCTTTGCAACGAGGCTTTACGTAAAGAGGTGTTGGCCATGGTGGCTCTCCTGCATTGGTGATGAGTGGCGTGTGTTGGTTGGGACTTCACCACTTCGAGAAAGTGCAGAAATTCTGAACTTCGGCAGCGCAGAGGCGCCGAAATCAACAGTGCAATTGCCTGCTAGGCTCAATTTCACACGCCCTTCCAACCCAAGGAGAACGCCATGAGTGACCATCACACGTACAAGAAAGTCGAGCTGGTCGGTTCGTCCACCACCAGCATCGAAGACGCCATCAACAACGCGCTGGCCGAGGCCAACAAGACCCTGCGCAATCTGGAATGGTTCGAAGTGACCGAAACCCGTGGCCACATCGAAAACGGCCAGGTGGCGCACTTTCAGGTAACACTTAAAGTCGGCTTCAAGATTGCCGCCAGCTGAGTTTGAGCTAGTCTTCTGAACTTGCGCGCTGGCCGAGTGCCATAGGGAATGGCAAAGCGCTACAAGGTGAGCGCATCGGGTGGATGATCCGATGCCCGCCTCTTTCAATCCGACCAGGGAGTGCGACCGATGAAGAAGTTCATGTTGGCAGTAGGTTTGTTGAGCCTTGCGGGTGGTGCATTTGCAGCCGGCAAGCCATGTGAAGAGCTGAAAAGCGAAATCGCCGCGAAGCTCGACGCCAAAGGCGTTTCCGGTTATTCGCTGGAAGTTGTCGACAAGGGTGCGGCGGCTGATGGCGACGTCGTCGGCAGTTGCGAAGGCGGCAGCAAGGACATCGTCTACAAGCGCGGTTGATTGCGCCTGAAATACAAAAGCCGACGTCGATGCGTCGGCTTTTTTATGGGCGATGATTCCGAGTGTGGGAGATGCGGCACGCTGCGATCTTCGGATATTGATTTCAAATCACAATCCAAAGATCGCAGCCTCGTTGCACTCGACAGCTCCTACACGGTTCGCGTTATCCCTTCATGACTTGGGCCAGCAATTCGTAGGAATGGATGCGATCGGCGTGTTCGTAAAGATCACTGGTGAAAATCAGCTCGTCCGCCTGGGTCTGTTCGATCAACACTTCCAGTTTGGCGCGGATCTTCTGCGGGCCGCCGACCATGGCGAGGCCGAGGAAATCGCCCACCGCTTCACGTTCATGGGGCAGCCACAGACCGTCCATGGTTTTCACCGGCGGACGCTGCACCAGGCTCTGGCCACGCATCAACGCAAGAATGCGCTGGTACACCGACGTCGCCAGGTAATCGGCTTGCTCATCGGTATCCGCTGCCACCAGCGGCACGCCGAGCATCACGTACGGCTTGTCGAGCACCGCCGACGGTTTGAAGTGGTTGCGGTAGATGCGGATCGCCTCGTGCATGAAGCGCGGCGCGAAGTGCGAGGCGAAGGCGTAAGGCAAGCCGCGCTCACCCGCCAATTGCGCACTGAACAGGCTTGAGCCGAGCAGCCAGATCGGCACGTTGGTGCCTGTGCCGGGCATGGCGATCACCCGTTGCTCCGGGGTGCGCGGGCCGAGGTAGCGCATCAGTTCGGCGACGTCTTCGGGAAAATCGTCAGCACTGCCAGAGCGCTCACGACGCAAGGCGCGGGCGGTCATCTGGTCAGAGCCGGGGGCGCGGCCCAGACCCAGGTCGATTCGCCCCGGATAAAGACTCTCGAGGGTGCCGAACTGCTCGGCAATCACCAGCGGCGCATGGTTGGGCAGCATCACCCCGCCGGAACCGACACGGATCGTCGAAGTGCCACCAGCCAGATAGCCGAGCAAGACTGATGTAGCAGAACTGGCGATGCCGTCCATATTGTGATGCTCGGCGACCCAGAAGCGCGTGTAGCCAAACTTCTCGGCATGCTGCGCCAAGTCCAGCGAATTGCGCAGCGATTGCGCCGCGCTGCCGTTTTCGCGCACCGGCACCAGGTCGAGGGTGGAAAATTTAACGTCGGACAGTTTTTTCATGAACCTGCATCTCCGGGTGGGGAGGCAGGTTTTTCTTGCGAACGAAAACCTGCCAAATCCATAAGCGTGTTTTATGGAATGAGGGCATATACCCGAGATTCAATAGCAGCGACGAAATTTCCTACTAAAAAAGTCAACGATTCAGCCAGGCTGAACTTTGTTCCGCCGTCTATCCTCAGAAGCCTTGCTAGTAAAAACCGCGACGGCGCGGCGTTCCGCGCCACATTTGAGGAGGCAGACATGGCTATCGTGAAAAAGGCATCGGCGCATTGGGAAGGCGACCTGAAAACCGGTCTCGGCTCGATCTCCACCGAAACCGGCGTACTGCGCGAAGCGCCGTACGGCTTCAAGGCGCGCTTTGAAGGCGGCAAAGGCACCAACCCGGAAGAACTGATCGGCGCGGCCCACGCCGGGTGCTTCTCCATGGCGTTTTCGATGATTCTCGGCGACGCCGGCCTGAAGGCAGACAGCATCGACACCAACGCTGAAGTCACCCTCGATCAGGTTGACGGCGGCTTCGCGATCACTGCTGTGAAGCTGATTCTCAAGGCGAAGATCCCGGGCGCAACTCAGCAGCAGTTTGAAGAGTTGAGCAACAAGGCCAAGGAGGGGTGCCCGGTTTCCAAGGTCCTGAATGCGAAGATCACCCTCGAGGCTTCGCTGGTCAGCTGATTCGGCGTTTGCCGGGCTGACGCTTTCGCGAGCAGGCTCGCTCCCACAGGGGATTTGTGCACGACGCAGATCCAGTGTGTGAGCGAGCCTGCTCGCGAAGGCGGCCTCGGATTCAACTCAGCAACCGGCAATCAATACAAGGTGTGAGCAAAGTCAGAACCCGCTCTGTAAAAATGTGGTCGAATAATCCACAGCAGCTTCAGCGCACGCCTGTGCGCGCTGCCTCAAGGAGCTTCATCGATGAAACGTATTGGCTTGGCGATCCTTTGCAGTGCACTGGCCACGTCCGCTTTCGCAGCCCCCAAGGACTGCGAAGAGCTCAGAAAGGAAATCGAGATCAAGATTCAGGCGAAGGCAATTCCCTCCTACACCCTGGAAATCATCACGGCAGAAGAGGCGAAGCAGCATGACTCGGCCATGATCGTCGGTTCTTGCGAGAACGGCACCAAACGGATCATCTACCAGAAAAACGACAGCTGAAGCGCTAGATGATGCAGTGGAACTCGCGGTCTTCAGCAACGATCTCGCGCTTGGCATTGTACAAACGCGCGCTCGGTGTGAACGCCAGCGAGCGGCCTTCCAGGAGATAACGCTGGCCGGCCTCGAAGTGGTCATAACGGATCGTCAGATAACACAAACGCTCGACCGGGCCGGTGAGCAGACTGCCACCGCCGCCAAACACTTCGAAGTCGAAACGCACCCGCAGCTCGTGGCTGCCGGGCGTCACCTGGAAGAACCGCCCGTCGTTCAAGCGCTGGTTGTCGAGACGCTCGGCCATCAGCAACTTGCCGCCGGGGCTTGGCGTAGAGAAGTCGACCCAGGCCATGTGCGGATCAACCGGTGGCAATGGCGTCTGGCATCCGGCGACGAGACCGACAACGAGCAACAGCAGCAAGGTGCGCATGATGGATATCCGCAGGTTTGAACAGCCAGCATAGCGCCGATCAACTGCTCTGACAGCCCGCCGGTGTGCCCTGACCGACAACCTTGCGCTGTTCGTCATAAAGCTTGGCCCAAGGCCGGAAGCCGATGCTGCCAGCCTGCAGCTGATAGCGCTGGCCGGCGTTGAAGTCCTTGAATTTCACGCTCAACTGGCAATCGCGCCACAGCGGTTCGGCAGTCGGGCCGATGTTGGTGGCTTCGACCGGAAATTGATAGCGCACCTTCAGCTCATGGCTGCCGGGCTGCACTTCGAAATAACGTTTGTCGACAGCCTGTGTGGCATCGACTTGTACGGCTTGCAGCGCCGTGTCGTGTTGGCGAGCGTCAAGATCGATCCAGGCTTGCGAAGGGTCGGGGTCGGGCATTCCGAATCCGGCACAACCGGCCAGCGTCAGCAGGCCTCCTGTCAGCATCAACATGCGCATAGCGGTGCTCCTTGAGGCGGGATAGTCTTGGGGCAGACTTTCCGGGGAATTTCTTATTTTGATCAGGCCGTCTTCAAGCCTTGGGTTACTTGATCGCGTTTTTCCGATTTTGTTTCCGGGTGTGTTGTTTTTGTTGCTCAACGGTTGCGCCAGCGTCAGCTACTACAGCCAGCTGGCCAGCGGACAATTGCAATTGCTGCGCGCGCGGGAACCGGTGGAGAAAGTCATTGCCGACCCGAACCGCGACGCCAGATTGCGCACGCATTTGGCTCAATCGCAGAAGGCTCGCACGTTCGCCAGCGAGCACCTGCATCTGCCGGACAACCAAAGCTATCGTCTCTACGCCGACATCGGCCGACCGTTCGTGGTGTGGAATGTGTTCGCCACCGCCGAATTTTCTCTCACGCCGCAGAATCACTGCTTCCCGATTGCCGGCTGCGTGGCCTATCGCGGCTACTACAGCCAGAGCGCCGCCCGTGGCGAAGCGGCGATTCAGCGATTGCAGGGCATGGACGTATCGATCGGCGGGGTCGAGGCGTACTCGACGCTTGGCTGGTTCAATGATCCGATCCTCAACTCGATGATGGGCTGGGGCGATGAACGACTGGCCATGCTGATATTTCATGAACTGGCGCACCAGCGCTTTTATGTAAAAGACGACACCGAGTTCAACGAGTCTTTCGCCACCTTCGTCGAGCAGGAAGGGACGCGGCAGTGGCGGGCGTTTCGCGGGCTTCCCGCGGAGTCAGGCGCGAGGCTCAAGCAGCGTGACCAGTTCATCGAACTGGTACTCGCCACGCGTTCACGACTGGAGACGCTGTATGCGCAGCCGCTGTCGGTTGAGCAGATGCGTGAGCGCAAAGCGGCAGAATTCGAGCGCTTGCGCCGGGAGTATCGGGTCATGCGCGACGGTCAGTGGGCCGGAGACAAGCGCTATGACGCCTGGGTCAACGCGCCGCTGAACAATGCGCGGTTGTTGCCGTTCGGGCTGTATGACCAGTGGGTGCCGGCGTTTGCGGCGGTGTTCAGGCAAGTAGATGGGGATTGGCTGAGGTTTTATGCCGAGGTTGAGCGGTTGGGACGGTTGCCGGTTGATGAGCGTAAGGCGAGGCTAAAAGCGCTGGCCCAGTCCTAAGGAACTCGGGGGCATAACGGCCCTTTCGCGAGCAGGCTCGCTCCCACATTGGATCGCGGTGCCTCTGTGGGAGCGAGCCTGCTCGCGAAGGCTATTTCATCAGCGCTGCAAAAACGCCTGATGCAACGCATCCAGCGTCTCGAAGTGATAAGCCGGCGCCTCCGCGTTCAACTCCTCGAAGCTGCCGAACCCATAGCCCACCGCCGCTGCATCGAGACCATTGCTGCGCGCGCCGATCAGGTCATGCTTGCGGTCACCGATCATCAGTGTCTGCGCCGGGTCCAGGCGTTCTTCCTCAAGCAGGTGCGCAATCAGCTCAACCTTGTTGGTCCGCGTGCCATCCAGTTCGCTGCCGTAGATCACTTTGAAGTGGCGGGCGAAGTCGAAGTGGCGGGCGATCTCGCGGGCAAACACCCACGGTTTGGAGGTGGCGATGTACAACTGCCGCCCTTGCCCGCTCAAGGTCTCCAGCAACGGCGTAACCCCGTCGAACACTCGGTTTTCGTAGAGGCCGGTGACCTTGAAGCGCTCGCGATAGAAATTCACCGCTTCCCAGGCCCTGGCCTCGTCGAAGTCGTAAAACTGCATGAACGCTTGCAACAACGGCGGGCCGATGAAGTGTTCCAGTTTGCTCAGGTCCGGTTCGTCGATGCCGAGATTGGCCAAGGCAAACTGGATGGAGCGAGTGATGCCCTCACGCGGATCGGTCAGGGTGCCATCGAGGTCGAACAGTACGGTCTGGTAATGCATGGAAATTCCTGAGCTGGTGTAGGGCAATTCAGAGCTGGTCGTAGCCTTCGGCCAGATGCAGGTCCTTGAGCTTGACGTAGTTCGCCGCGCTGTACGTAAAGAAAGCGTTTTCCTTATCGGTCAGCGGGCGCACTTGCTTGACCGGGCTGCCGACATACAGAAAGCCGCTCTGCAGACGCTTGCCTGGCGGTACCAGACTGCCAGCGCCAATGATCACGTCGTCCTCGACCACGGCGCCATCCATGACAATGCTGCCCATGCCGATCAGCACGCGATTGCCAACGGTGCAGCCGTGCAGCATGACCTTGTGGGCGATGGTCACGTCATCGCCGATCAGCAGTGGAAAACCGTCCGGGTTGAACGGGCCGGCGTGGGTGATGTGCAGCACGCAGCCGTCCTGCACGCTGGTGCGCGCCCCGATGCGGATGCGGTGCATGTCGCCACGGATCACCGTCAGCGGCCAGACCGAGCTGTCTGCGCCAATTTCGACGTCGCCGATCACCACCGCCGAACCGTCGACGAATGCGCCGTTGCTCAAGCGGGGGGTGTGATTCTGATATTTGCGAAGGGACACGATTAGTTCTCTCTCTGTCGCCGATAGCTGCGGTGAGTGTCGATTGTAATTAAGATGGGCGCATGTTTCTTCCAGCCAAGGTGCCAACCGTGAGCGTGAACAACCCTCTTTTGCAGTCCTACGACCTGCCGCCGTTCTCCACGATCCGTGCCGAACACGTCCAGCCCGCCATCGAAACCATCCTCGCGGACAACCGCGCCGCCATCGTCGAAATTCTCGAGACCCAGCGCAAGAACCCGACCTGGGCCGGTCTGGTGCTGGCGATGGACGAACTCAACGATCGTCTCGGTGCGGCATGGAGCCCGGTCAGCCATCTTAACGCCGTGTGCAACAGCGCCGAATTGCGTGAAGCCTACGAGTCGTGCCTGCCAGCGCTGAGCGCCTACTCCACCGAGATGGGCCAGAACCGCGAGCTGTTCCAGGCGTATGAAGCGTTGGCCAACAGTCCGGAAGCTGCCAATTTCGACGTCGCGCAAAAAACCATTCTGGAACATGCCCTGCGCGATTTCCGTCTGTCGGGTATCGATCTGCCGGAAGCCGAGCAGAAACGTTACGCCGAAGTGCAGAGCAAACTGTCCGAGCTGGGCAGCCGTTTCTCCAACCAATTGCTCGACGCTACGCAGGCCTGGACCAAGCACGTCACCGACGAAGCCGCCCTCGCCGGCCTGACCGATTCGGCCAAGGCGCAAATGGCTGCCGCCGCCCAGGCCAAAGGCCTCGACGGCTGGCTGATCACACTGGAATTTCCCAGCTATTACGCGGTGATGACCTACGCGCAAGACCGCGCGCTGCGTGAAGAAGTCTACGCCGCCTACTGCACCCGCGCCTCGGATCAAGGCCCGAATGCCGGTCAGAACGACAACGGCCCGGTGATGGAGGAGATCCTCGATCTACGTCAGGAACTGGCCCGACTGTTGGGCTTCGCCAGTTTTGCCGAGCTGAGCCTGGCGACGAAAATGGCCGAATCCAGCGATCAGGTGCTGAGCTTTCTGCGCGATCTGGCCCAGCGCAGCAAGCCTTTCGCCGCGCAGGATCTGCAACAGCTGCGCGCTTACGCCGCCGAACAGGGCTGCGCCGACCTGCAAAGCTGGGACAGCGGTTTCTACGGTGAAAAACTTCGCGAGCAGCGCTACAGCGTCGCTCAGGAAACCCTGCGTGCCTACTTCCCGATCGATAAAGTCCTGAGCGGTCTGTTCGCCATCGTCCAGCGTTTGTACGGCATCGAGATCGCCGAGCAGAAAGGCTTCGACACCTGGCATCCGGACGTACGCCTGTTCGAGATCAAGGAAAACGGCCAGCACGTCGGCCGCTTCTTCTTCGACCTGTATGCCCGCGCCAACAAGCGTGGCGGCGCGTGGATGGACGGCGCCCGCGACCGTCGTCGCACCGTCGACGGTGTGCTGCAAAGCCCGGTGGCCAATCTGGTGTGCAACTTCACCCCGGCCGACAGCGGCAAACCGGCGCTGCTGACCCACGATGAAGTGACCACACTGTTCCACGAATTCGGCCATGGCCTGCACCACCTGCTGACCCGCGTTGAACACGCAGGCGTATCCGGCATCAATGGCGTGGCCTGGGACGCGGTCGAGCTGCCGAGCCAGTTCATGGAAAACTGGTGCTGGGAGCCGGAAGGCCTGGCGCTGATCTCCGGCCACTACGAGACCGGTGAGCCACTGCCGCAGGACCTGCTGGAAAAAATGCTCGCGGCGAAGAACTTCCAGTCCGGCCTGATGATGGTGCGTCAGCTGGAGTTTTCGCTCTTCGACTTCGAACTGCACGCCACCCACGGCGATGGCCGCAGCGTGGCGCAAGTGCTCGAGGGCGTGCGTGACGAGGTGTCGGTGATGCGTCCTCCGGCTTACAACCGTTTCCCCAACAGCTTTGCGCACATCTTCGCTGGTGGTTACGCGGCGGGTTACTACAGCTACAAGTGGGCCGAAGTGTTGTCCGCCGATGCCTTCTCGAAATTCGAGGAAGACGGTGTGCTCAACGCTGACACCGGTCGGGCGTTCCGCGAAGCGATTCTGGCGCGCGGCGGCTCGCAGGCACCAATGGTGCTGTTCGTCGACTTCCGTGGCCGTGAGCCTTCGATCGATGCGCTGTTGCGCCACAGCGGCCTGAGTGAGGACGCGGCAGCATGAGTGACGGCCCTGTGATCACCAAGAAGCGCTTTATCGCCGGGGCGGTCTGCCCGGCGTGCAGCGAGCCGGACAAACTGATGATGTGGAACGAGGACGGCGTGCCACACCGCGAATGCGTGGCCTGCGGTTACTCCGACACCCTCAACGAGCAGGGCCTGTCGGTGCCCAAAGAGCTTGGCACGCGGGTCAACACCAGCGCGCTGAAGCCTGCCGCCGATAAAAAGGTTCAGGCCGTGCAGTTCTTCCCCAACCCCAAGTTGAAGAAAAAGCCCGACGAGCAGCAGTGACAATTACCGCCGCCTGCCGATGACCGTCGGCAGGCGGCGGTAACTATCTACCACCGCGCCCCTGCGCTTCCTGATTAGGCTGGCCAATCCAGCCCTCTTCATGGAAGACGCCATGCCTGACACCAATCCCCTCCTGCAACACTGGCAGCTGCCGCCCTGGTCGGCAGTACGCGCCGAGCATTTGCTGCCGGCGGTCGAGCACATCGTTGCCGACAACCTGCTGATTATCGACAACGTCATCGCCACTCAGGTCGATCATCCCAATTGGGACGACGTGGTGATTGCCATTGATGAAGCCGACGCGCGCCTGGCGGAAACCATGGCGATCATCGAGTTCCTGACAGTGATCCACTCCGACGACGCCGACTGGTTATTGCAGAGCGCACTGAGCGGCAATACCGCAGAACGCTTCAGCGCAACGAGGAGCAGTCATCGGGCGTTGCTCCAAACCTATCAGCGGCTGGCAAAGAGCTCGATTGCCGCGAGTTTCAATGATTCACGCAAAACCGCGCTGGCGAAGATCCTGCGCAGATTTCGTCTGGCCGGCACTGAGTTGCCGGCAGCGCAGCGAACACAGCTGGCACAGTTGAACGAGGACATCGGCCTGCAGGAAAAACGCTTCCTGGCCAACCTCGCCGCAGCCAACTCCGCCTGGTACAAGCAGATCGACGATCAGACCGTGCTGGAAGGGCTGACACCCGATGTGCAAGCGCATCTGGCTGCCAACGCTAAACAGGCTGGGCTGTCCGGCTGGCGACTTACGCTGAATCAGCACACTTTCGAACAGATCATGACCCGCGCACAAAACCGCGCATTGCGCGAGGAGTACTTCAAGGCTTACTACACCCGTGCCTCGGATCAGGGGCCCACGGCCGGGCGCTTCGACAATGAGCCAGTACTGGCCAGGCTGTTGATCGCTCGCCATGCGAAGGCGAAGTTACTGGGTTTCGACGATTTCGCCCAATTGCGCCTGCACAACCGCATGGCCACGCATACCGATCAGGTCAGCCGTTTCCTGCATCGGCAGATCGCGCTCAATGCCGCGCAACTGGCGCGCGACACCGCAGAGCTGCAAGTCTTCGCTCGCCAGCGGGGCATCGAGCAGCTGCAGGCGTGGGATCAGGACTTCCTAGCGGAACAGTTGCGCCTGCAGCAACTGGACGAGGCGCTGAGTGACCTGCGCCAGTATTTCCCGCTCAATGCCACTCTGCGCAGCCTGTGCCGGTTCGGCGAGCATCTGTTTGGCATCACCATTGTGGAGGACCCGCAGGGCGAACGCTTCGATGACCAGGTTCGACTATTCGAGGTCAGTGAGCATGGACAGCCGATCGGCTTTATCTACATCGACCCATTCCATCGTGAAACCGGCAGCGATTACGCCTGGACCGGTGTGCTGCGCAATCGACGCATCACTGCCGAAGGCCGGCCGGTACTGCCGATAGCCTCGCTGCAAAGTAATTTCACCGCTGCCGCTGCCGGCCATCCTGATCTGCTTTCTCACCAGGATCTGCGCGTACTTCTGCATGAGTTCGGGCATTGTCTGCATCACGTGCTGACGCGCTCGCCCCATTACAACCTGTCAGGCATATCGCAACTGAGCCGCGACGCGGCCGAATTTACCGGTCAACTTTTCGAACACTGGGCGCGGTCAGGGGAATTTTTGCGCTGGCTGGGCACGCATCACGAAACCGGCGAGCGTCTTGGCGAAGAGCAGATCAACCGTGCACTGGTTGCTCTCGGCGCTCAGCGCAGTCGAGACACGGCAATGCTGCTGATGAGCGCGCTGCTGGATTTCGAGCTGCACCGCAGTCAGGGCGACGGGCGCAGCGTTCAGCAGGTATTCGATGAGGTTCAAGGCGTGTTCCCGCACTTGCAGTTGCCAGCAGAATGCCGCTTTGCCAACAGCTGCGACTATCTGGCGACCGGTTACGAAGCTTCGCTGTACGCATACAAGTGGTCAGGCGTGCTGGCGAGCGAAGCATTCAAACGCTTCGAACGAGAAGGCGTATTCAATGAGAAAACCGGCCGCGACCTGCGCGAAACACTGCTTTCGGGTGACAAGAAGTCGCTGCCCGAAGCGCTGCAAGCCTTTCTCGGCCAGCCGATCAACCCTGAGCTCTTCGCCGGGCTGCCAGACTGAGCGGTCAACGCTGGACGTGCGCCGAGTCGAACCAACTCTTCATCGAGCACATGGCGAAGGCACTGGTGCTGCATTCGCCATTGACCAGCGCCTCGTGCAATCGGTCGACGTCGACTTGCATCACATAACGCACGCTGTCGTGAAAATGCTGGCTGTCACCAAAGCCGCCCTCGGTCATTTCCTTGAGCGCCTGCTCCTTGCTCCAGCCCTGCACTACCACGCGGTACATCGCCGCCATCAGTCCGGTGCGGTCAGATCCGTGCTTGCAGTGCATCAGCACCGGGCCATCAGCTTCAGCGGACTGAATCGCGCGCAGGGCCTTGAGCACATCGCTGTCGTCGACGTGATTGGTGCGATACGGCAGTTGCACCTGCTTGATTCCCGGCACAGAGAGCCAGTCGCTATCAGCGTCAGGCAGGAAGTTGATTACGGTGACGACATGCAGATCGTTCAACAGCGGCACCGCGCTGCGGCTGGGCAAGGCGCTGCGATACAGCGTCGGTGACATGCGGAACAGGTTGAACTGCGCCTCGACCGGTTGCGCCCACTCGGCCGGGCGAGATGCCGTGGCGTCGGCCGCCCGGGCGGCAATTCCATGCAACAGGGCAACAAGCGAAAAACATAACGCGGGGAAAAAGCGCACTCGAGACATGCTGGGCTGACCGTTTCGGCAATCTTCATTGAAGGAATTGCAGCTTCGCTTTTGAGCGGTCAACGCGCCGTGAGCCGGTCGTCAAAGAAACGTGAATCGGCGCCTCACCGGGCTTTTTTCCAGGAAAACGGTTTTTCTTGATGCTTAGCCTGCTACCATTTGTCACATGATGTTGCAGAGGTGGCGCCCTTGGCCGGGACAGACACTCGTTATCGCAACGCAAAATTCCTCGAGCTGCTCGCAGAAGCGGCTGACTTCTATGCCTGATGAGGTGCCCCCATGTCTGATCAAGATCGAGACAACCCGCGCCGTGAGTTCTTGCGCAAATCCCTGACCCTGATTCCGGTGGTCACGCTTGCCGGTACCGGCCTGGGCAGCAGCGTGTTGCAAGCCGCCCCTGAAAACGCACCGACGCCTGCCGCAGCAAAACCGGCTGCTGCTGGCGCTGGTGATTATCAGCCGAGCTTTTTTAACGCCGAAGAATGGGCGTTCATCAACGCCGCCGTCGCGCAGTTGATCCCCAACGATGCGCAAGGCCCCGGCGCCCTCGAAGCCGGCGTGCCGGAATACATCGACCGACAGATGAACACCCCGTATGCCGCCGGCGCCCTCTGGTACATGCAAGGCCCGTTCAATGCCGACGCTGCTCCGGAAATGGGCTGGCAGAGCAAATTGGTGCCCAAAGAAATCTACCGCCTCGGCATCGCTGCCACGGATCAGTGGGTAAAAGGTCTGAGCGGTAAAACATTTGCCGAGCAAGACAGCGCTACCCGAGACGATTTGCTCAAGCAACTTGAAGCCGGCAAACCGCAGTTCGATGCGGTGCCAGCGAAGATCTTCTTCAATCTGCTGCTGCAAAACACCAAGGAAGGTTTCTTCTGCGACCCGATCCACGGTGGCAACAAAGGCATGGTCGGCTGGACCATGATCGGTTTCCCCGGCGCCCGCGCCGACTTCATGGATTGGGTGGAACGCAACGAGCAATACCCCTTCCCGGCAGTATCGATTCGCGGCGAGAGGGCGTAAGCATGGCAACGGTAATGAAGAAGGTTGATGCAGTCATCGTCGGTTTCGGCTGGACTGGCGCGATCATGGCCAAGGAGCTCACCGAGGCGGGTCTGAACGTGCTGGCGCTGGAGCGCGGGCCGATGCAGGACACCTACCCCGACGGCAACTATCCGCAGGTGATCGACGAACTCACCTACAGCGTGCGGAAAAAGCTCTTTCAGGACATCTCCAAAGAGACGGTGACCATTCGCCACAGCGTCAACGACATCGCCCTGCCCAACCGCCAGTTGGGCGCGTTCCTGCCGGGCAATGGCGTCGGGGGTGCCGGTCTGCACTGGTCGGGCGTGCACTTTCGCGTCGACCCGATCGAGTTGCGCATGCGCAGCCATTACGAAGAACGCTACGGTAAAAGCTTCATCCCCAAGGACATGACCATCCAGGACTTCGGCGTCAGCTATGAAGAGCTGGAACCGTTTTTCGACTTCGCGGAAAAAGTCTTCGGCACCTCCGGCCAGGCGTGGACGGTGAAAGGCCAATTGGTCGGTCAGGGCAAGGGCGGCAACCCCTATGCGGCGGATCGCTCCAATCCGTTTCCGCTTCAAGCGCAGAAAAACACCGTGTCCGCACAGCTGTTCGGCAAGGCGGCTACAGAAGTCGGTTACAAACCCTACAACCTGCCTTCCGCCAATACTTCCGGGCCGTACACCAATCCCTACGGCGCACAAATGGGGCCATGCAACTTTTGCGGATTCTGCAGCGGCTACGTTTGCTACATGTATTCCAAGGCTTCGCCGAACGTGAACATTCTGCCGGCGCTCAAGCCTCTGCCGAATTTCGAACTGCGGCCCAACTCCCATGTGCTGCGGGTCAACCTCGACAGCAGCAAGTCCAAAGCCACCGGCGTCACCTACGTCGATGGCCAGGGCCGCGAGATCGAGCAGCCGGCGGACCTGGTGATTCTCGGCGCCTTTCAGTTGCACAACGTGCGTCTGATGCTGCTTTCCGGAATCGGCAAACCCTACGACCCGATCAGCGGCGAAGGCGTGGTCGGGCGTAACTTCGCTTACCAGAACATGGCCACCATCAAGGCGTTCTTCGACAAAGACACCCACACCAACAACTTCATCGGCGCTGGCGGCAATGGCGTGGCGGTGGACGACTTCAACGCCGACAACTTCGATCATGGCCCGCACGGCTTCGTCGGCGGCTCGCCGATGTGGGTCAACCAGGCCGGCAGTCGACCGATTGCCGGCACCTCGAACCCGCCGGGCACACCGGCCTGGGGCAGCGCGTGGAAACGCGCGACCGCCGATTACTACACCCACCAGGTGTCAATGGACGCCCACGGCGCGCATCAGTCCTACCGTGGCAACTATCTCGATCTCGATCCGGTGTACCGCGACGCCTACGGTTTGCCGCTGCTGCGCATGACCTTCGACTGGCAGGAAAACGACATCAAGATGAACCGCTTCATGGTCGAGAAGATGGGCAAGATCGCCCAAGCCATGGGCCCGAAAGCCATTGCAGTCATCGGCAAGCAAGTCGGCGACCACTTCAACACCGCCTCGTACCAGACTACCCACCTCAACGGTGGCGCGATCATGGGCACCGATCCGAAGACCAGCGCCCTGAACCGCTATTTGCAGAGCTGGGACGTGCACAACGTATTCGTCCCGGGCGCATCGGCGTTCCCGCAGGGCCTGGGCTACAACCCGACCGGGCTGGTGGCGGCGCTGACCTACTGGTCGGCAAAAGCGATCCGCGAGCAATACCTGAAAAACCCCGGCCCGCTGGTGCAGGCTTAAGGAGCGATGACCATGAAAACTTTCGTTATCGCCACCCTCGCGCTGCTCGGCAGCACGGCAGTTTATGCGGCCGACGTTGATCAGAAGCTGATCAAACAAGGCGAATACCTCGCCCGCGCCGGTGACTGCGTGGCCTGCCACACGGCCAAGGACGGCAAGCCGTTCGCCGGCGGCCTGCCGATGGAAACGCCGATCGGCACGATCTACTCGACCAACATCACCCCGGACAAGACCGGTCTGGGCGATTACAGCTTCGAGGACTTCGATCAGGCGGTGCGCCACGGTGTGGCCAAAAACGGCAGCACCTTGTACCCGGCTATGCCGTATCCGTCTTATGCGCGGGTAAACGAGGCCGACATGCAAGCGCTGTACGCGTATTTCATGCACGGCGTCGAACCGGTGGCGCAGGAGAACAAGGCCAGCGACATCCCGTGGCCGTTGAGCATGCGCTGGCCGCTGATGGGCTGGCGCTGGCTGTTTGCGCCGAAGATCGAGGATTACCAGGCCACGTCGGCCGATCCGGTAATCGATCGCGGGGCATATCTGGTCGAAGGCCTCGGGCACTGCGGCGCCTGTCACACCCCGCGCGCGCTGACCATGCAGGAAAAAGCCCTGAGCGCGGCGGACGGCAGCGAATTCCTTGCTGGCAGTGCGCCGCTCGAAGGCTGGATCGCCAAGAGCCTGCGCGGCGATCACAAGGATGGCCTCGGCAGCTGGAGCGAAGAACAATTGGTGCAGTTTCTCAAGACCGGGCGCAGCGATCGCAGCGCAGTATTCGGCGGTATGAGTGATGTGGTGACTCACAGCATGCAGTACATGAGCGATGCCGACCTCACCGCGATTGCCCGCTATCTCAAATCGCTACCGGCCAATGACCCGGCGGATCAGCCGCATCAGTACGACGAGAAAGTGGCCACAGCGCTGTGGAACGGTGACGACAGCCAACGCGGCGCGTCGGTGTACATCGACAACTGCGCGGCCTGCCACCGCACCGATGGCCATGGCTACACCCGGGTGTTCCCGGCGCTGGCGGGCAATCCGGTGCTGCAAACCGACGATCCGACCTCGCTGATTCATATCGTGCTCAAGGGCGGGACTTTGCCGGCAACGCACACCGCGCCATCGACCTTCACCATGCCCGGTTTCGCCTGGCGCCTGTCGGATCAGGAAGTCGCGGATGTGGTGAGCTTCATTCGTGGCAGCTGGGGCAACAAGGGTGCGCCGGTCAGCGCCAAGGACGTTGCGCATCTGCGCAGCGAAGATATGCAAAGCACTTCTGGCGATGATCTCGGTCAGGTCACTCAACACAACTAAAAAATAAAGCCCCTGCATGTTGTATTCATGCAGGGGCTTTATTTATGAATGTGTAACTATTACGGATTAATGATATCCACATAAGCTTTAGCCAACGCGATCAACTTTGCCTTGTCGTCGCTATCGATATCGCCGTCGCCATCGACATCTTTCTTGTCAGTACGAATGGTGAACGTTTTGCCCTTGTCAGCCGATACCGCCACGACGTAAATCGAATCGACCAGCGTTTCGCTCGACAGCTGTTGCTCTGCGTTCCAGCCCAGCTCCTTGCGCGCCAGTTGCAGCGAAACAATAGTGTTGGAATCGGTGATACTCGGCTGCATCATTTGCAGGAAAACACCGCGTTGATTCAAGTAAGACATTCAATCAAATCCTTTTAATTAGTTGCCCGGAGTCTGTCGCCGGTAGTTCCAGAGCCTATATAGCGGACCTGAGTTCAGCAATTAGGCATCTGTATCCTGACTTGTCGCGGTCTGATAAAAAATGGTTAGTGAAACTCTGTTCGGTATCACTATTCGCAGAGCATCGCTGAACGGTACTGGATCACAGCGCGCGCCCTCGGATACTGTATGCATATACAGAATCGAGGCTCGTCGATGAACATCCCAGTTCCGCCCCGCGGTCGCGGCACCGCAACCAACCCGCACAACCGCTTTGCGCCGAGTCGTTCGGTGGCCGAGGACGATGGCTGGTATCAGGAAGTGCCAGAGACGCAAAACACCGAAGTGATTATCGAGAAGGCCAAATCGATCATCAGCCGCAACACCTCGCCGGATCTGCCCTTCGACCGTTCGGTAAATCCCTATCGCGGCTGCGAACACGGCTGCATCTATTGCTATGCACGGCCCAGCCACGCCTATTGGGACATGTCACCGGGCCTCGATTTCGAAACCCGGCTGATTGCCAAGACCAATGCCGCCCAGGTCCTCGAGGAACAGCTGAGCAAACCCGGCTATCAATGTGCGCCGATCAATCTCGGCTCCAATACCGACCCGTATCAGCCCATCGAGCGCGAATACAAAATCACTCGGCAGACCCTAGAAGTGCTGCTGCGCTATCGCCACCCGGTGACCATCGTCACCAAAGGTTCGCTGATTCTGCGCGATCTCGATTTGCTCACGGAGCTGGCGCAGCAACGGCTGGTGGCGGTGATGATCAGCCTGACCACGCTGGATGATGAACTCAAACGCATCCTCGAACCCCGCGCCGCTGCGCCCAAGGCACGCCTGCGTGCGATCCGGGTGATGCGTGAAGCAGGGATTCCGGTCGGCGTGCTGTGTTCGCCAATGATTCCGATGATCAATGACAGCGAAATCGAAAGTCTGCTCACCGAGGCCCATGCTGCCGGTGCGCAAAGCGCTGCCTACATGATGCTGCGCCTGCCGCTGGAAGTTGCGCCGCTGTTCGAGGAGTGGTTGCAGGCGCACTATCCGCAACGTGCCGCCCATGTGCTGAGCCTGATCCGCCAGAGTCGCGGCGGCGAACTCTACGACAGCCGATTCGGCGCGCGGATGCGCGGTGAAGGGCCGTTTGCCGACCTGCTCGCACAAAGATTTGCCAAGGCCATCAAAAAGCTTGGCCTGAACAAACGCGAGGGCTATAACCTCGACTGCACGGCCTTCTGTCCGCCGGGTCGCCAGATGTCGTTGATTTAGCGACAATTGGCTTTGGGTTGACGGGTTGGAATCCTTCCGCCGAAACACGCCGGTCACGTTTTTTGTGACCTGGAACACACGTTCTAGAGCGTTTGATTCAGTTTCAGTTAAGTTTCGGCGGCTACCTTGTTCATCGAGTGACTGACGGGTCGGGATGACCCGGATGGTTTAAACAGCCACTGGCTTCATACCGGAATACCGGGGAAGACTCCCTGAATCCGCACAAGAGGATGAATCATGAGTGACAAGGATAAACAGTCGTTGGCTGCCTCGGCGCAAAGCCCTGAAGCACAATCCGCCGATGCAGCACTGCGACAGATCGTTGATGGCTTTTTACGCTTTCACCATGACGTTTTTCCGCAGCAGGAAGAACTGTTCAAGAAGCTCGCCACCGCTCAGGCGCCCAAGGCGATGTTCATCACCTGCGCCGACTCGCGCATCGTTCCCGAGCTGATCACCCAGAGCTCACCGGGCGATCTGTTCGTTACCCGTAACGTCGGCAACGTAGTGCCGCCCTACGGTCAGATGAACGGCGGCGTCTCCACCGCGATCGAATACGCGGTACTGGCGCTGGGCGTGCAACACATCATTATTTGCGGCCACTCCGATTGCGGTGCCATGCGCGCGGTACTCAACCCCGACAGCCTGGAAAAAATGCCGACGGTCAAAGCCTGGCTGCGCCACGCTGAAGTCGCGAAAACCATGGTGCACGACAACTGCAACTGCACCGACGAAAAAGACAGCATGCCGATCCTCACCGAGGAAAACGTCATCGCCCAACTGCAGCACTTGCGTACCCATCCTTCGGTAGCCTCGCGCATGGCGAACGGTCATCTGTTCATCCATGGCTGGGTCTACAACATCGAAACCAGCGAAATCAAAGCTTACGACGCGGACCAGGGTCGTTTCCTGCCTCTCGACGGCAGCCATCCGATTCCTGTGGCGACGCCCAAAGCGCGCTTCTAAATCTTCCCAACAATCTGTGTGGTATGACGCCGGCCGCTGATTCAGCGGCCCGGCCTCGCCACGCCTGAAGAAAACTTCGGGAGAATCGCCATGCGTGCGGCTCAATTGAAAGCTGTGTTGCCACGGGAGCTGCTCGCCTCCGTGGTTGTGTTTCTGGTCGCCCTGCCGCTGTGCATGGGCATCGCGATTGCCTCAGGGCTGCCGCCGGCAAAAGGTCTGATCACCGGCATCATCGGCGGTCTGGTGGTCGGTTGGCTGGCGGGTTCGCCGTTGCAGGTCAGCGGTCCAGCGGCGGGTCTGGCGGTGCTGGTTTTCGAGCTGGTGCGCCAGCATGGCATCGAGATGCTCGGGCCGATCCTGCTGCTCGCCGGCTTTCTGCAACTGGTCGCCGGGCGCCTGAAGCTTGGTTGCTGGTTTCGGGTCACGGCGCCTGCGGTGGTCTACGGCATGCTCGCGGGCATTGGCGTGTTGATTGTGCTCTCGCAAATCCATGTGATGCTCGATGCCAAGCCGCAGCCTTCCGGGCTCGACAACCTCACGGCGTTCCCGGCGGCCGTAGCGCAAGCCTTGCCATCGTTCGGCTGGCAGGCGGGTCTGCTCGGCTTGTCGACGATTGCGGTGATGTGGCTGTGGGAAAAATTCCGCCCGCATTCGCTGCGCTTCATTCCAGGCGCATTGCTCGGTGTGGGTCTGGCGACTGTGGCGAGCCTGATGCTGGCGTTGCAGGTCAAACGCGTCGAGGTACCGGCGAATCTGGCGGAGGCGATCGATTGGCTCAAGCCGGCCGACCTGATGAATCTGGCCGACCCGACGCTGCTGATCGCCGCGTTCGCCGTGGCGTTTATCGCCAGTGCCGAAACCCTGCTCTCCGCTGCGGCGGTGGACCGCATGCACAGCGGCGTGCGTTCGGACTTCGACCGTGAGCTGTCGGCGCAAGGTGTCGGCAACATGCTCTGCGGTCTGGTCGGCGCGCTGCCGATGACCGGGGTGATCGTACGCAGTTCGGCCAACGTTCAGGCCGGTGCGACCACACGCTACTCGACGATTTTCCATGGCCTGTGGCTGCTGGCATTCGTGCTGTTGCTGTCGAGCGTGCTGCAAAGTATTCCGGTGGCGAGTCTGGCGGGTGTGCTGGTGTATACCGGCTTCAAACTGGTCGACCTGAAAGCTTTCCGTGGTCTGGGTCGGTACGGGCGGATGCCGATGTTCACCTACGCTGCCACGGCACTGGCGATCATCTTCACTGACCTGCTCACCGGTGTGCTGATCGGCTTCGGTCTGACGATGCTGAAGCTGGCGTTCAAGGCTTCGCGCCTGAAGATCAGCCTGATCGACCTGCCGCAGGACGGCGAGATGGAATTGCGTCTGGTCGGCGCGGCGACGTTCCTCAAAGTACCGGCATTGACCCAGGTGCTGGGCAGCATTCCTCACGGCACAACGGTGCATGTGCCGCTCAACAACCTGAGCTACATCGACCATTCGTGTCTCGAGTTGCTTGAGGAATGGGGCCGGGCGAATGCGGCGAAGGGATCGAAGCTGTTGATCGAATCGCGTGGGTTGAAGCGCAGGCTGGAAGGCCGGGTGCGGACCAATACCGGAATTGGTGCGGCGGGTTAAATCTTCGGGTTGAACTCGACCCCTGTAGGAGCTGCCGCAGGCTGCGATCTTTTGATCTTGATTGTTAAAAAACAAGATCAAAAGATCGCAGCCTGCGGCAGCTCCTACATTGGATTGTGTATGACTCAGGCAGCAGGCTGATCCAGCTCAAGCCCCACACCCAAGCGGCGGCTCATGCACGGCCAGCGTTTCCAAGCGGCGCCGGTATCCGGACTGCTGAGTTTTTCGCGATAGGCTTCGACCGACTCCAGAGCAAAACTCTCGTCGTTGAGCATCTCGTCGATGGCGTGATGCACCGCTTCGTCCAGTTGGTTGGCGAATTCCTCACCGATCAATTGGTGAGCGATCAGGTTGGCGACCGTCATGTCCAAGGGGATCAGTGGCTGGCCGAAATGCTTGATGTACAGGTCGTTGACCTCTTCGACAAAACGGTGCGCCAGATAGGCTTCGTCGAGGAGGCTGTCCAGGCCGACGTGCCCGGCCATGATCGCCGGCGGCTGGAGGAAATACTGCTCGGCGATTTTCAGCACCGGTTTGATCTGTGATTCGATGCCGGCTTCCCTGGCGACTTCATTGGCTGCATCCAGCAGGTCAGGTACTTCATCGATGTAGGCGGCGACGAAACGCGTCAGCACGCCCTGGGCGTCGGCTTCCGGCAACTGGATCGCCGGGTGCAGGTGAGGCAGCTTGCTTTCCAGCTGACGGGTCAGCAGGCCGGTGTCCTTTTCGTGCTGTTGGGCTTTTTGGATCTGCTCGCGCAATGCGGCGGTGTTCATGAAAACTCCAGGAAACAAGGCAATGAAATAGGAAGACATAACTTAGCTGGCTTACGAAAAACGCTAAGACGCATTTGTCATAATTATTTCATCCTTGATGCAGCTGCGTTATATCCATTCGCCACCACTCGTCTGCATCCTTCTCCATTCGGGCACTTGAACGCAAGCTCCGGGTGTTTCAGCTCATTTACGTGGCCGGGTTGCATTTCCCGGGCGCTGTCTATACTCGCCAATGAATGGAGTTAGCTGATGACGCCCGACTGCACCCGCAGCAAGGCCCGGCGATTCAAGTTCGTAGTCTGATGCAGCCGCTCCCTTGCCGCAGGCGATACGCCGGCGGGATAACAAGAACGATAAGGGGAACCCGCAATGATGCGACATCCACATGTCTGGATGGGCCTCCTGTTGTGGTCGATTTTCAGCCCGGCCAACGCGGCATGGACTGTGAATATGGCGCCTGGAGCGACTGAAATCAGTCACGCAGTATTCGACCTGCACATGACCATCTTCTGGATCTGTGTGGTGATCGGGATCATCGTCTTCGGTGCCATGTTCTGGTCGATGATGGTGCACCGCCGCTCCACCGGCCAGGTCGCCGCAAAATTCCACGAAAGCACCGGCGTCGAGATCATGTGGACCATTGTGCCGCTGCTGATCCTGGTGGCCATGGCCGTCCCCGCCACCGCGACGCTGATCAAGATGTACGACACCAGCGAGCCGGACATCGATATCCAGATCACCGGCTATCAGTGGAAGTGGCACTACAAATACCTGGGCCAGGACGTCGAGTTCTTCAGCAACCTGGCCACACCTGCCGAGCAGATCCACAACAAGGAAGCCAAGGGCGAGCACTACCTGCTCGAAGTCGACAAGCCGCTGGTGCTGCCGATCGGCGCCAAGGTGCGCTTTCTGGTGACCTCCGCCGACGTCATTCACTCCTGGTGGGTGCCGGCGTTTGCGGTCAAGCGCGATGCGATTCCCGGGTTCGTCAATGAGGCCTGGACGCGTATCGACAAACCCGGCCTCTATCGCGGCCAGTGCGCCGAATTGTGCGGCAAGGACCACGGTTTCATGCCGATCGTGGTCGAGGTCAAGGAGAAGGCCGACTACGAAACATGGCTCGCCGAGCGCAAGGCCGAGGCCGCGCAGCTCAAAGAACTGACCAGCAAGGAATGGACCCTCGACGAGCTCAAGGAGCGCGGAGACAAGGTTTACCACACCACTTGCGTGGCCTGTCACCAGGCCGAAGGCCAGGGCCTGCCGCCGATGTTCCCGGCGCTCAAGGGCTCGAAAATCGCCACCGGGCCGATCAAGGATCACCTGAGCATTGTCTTCCACGGCAAACCCGGCACCGCCATGGCGGCGTTCGGCAAGCAGCTGTCGGAAGTCGATATCGCAGCGGTCGTGACTTACGAACGTAACGCCTGGGGCAACAACAAGGGCGACATGGTCACGCCAAAAGAAGTGCTGGAGCTGAAACAGGCGGAAAGCAAATGAGCCGGTCAATTGCGTCCTCAGTGAACCGGTCGGGGCAGCGTGCCCCGGCCTGCCCCGTCCACTTTCGTGAAGGAGACCGGCCATGAGCGCTGTCATCGATGACCACGGTCACGCCGACCACGCCCACGGCCCCGCCAAAGGCCTGATGCGCTGGGTGCTGACCACCAACCACAAGGACATCGGCACGCTGTACCTGTGGTTTGCCTTCTGCATGTTCCTGCTCGGCGGCTCGTTCGCCATGGTCATTCGCGCCGAGCTGTTCCAGCCCGGCCTGCAGATCGTGCAGCCGGAATTCTTCAACCAGATGACCACCATGCACGGTCTGGTGATGGTGTTCGGCGCGGTGATGCCGGCGTTCGTCGGCCTCGCCAACTGGATGATTCCGCTGATGGTCGGCGCGCCGGACATGGCGCTGCCACGGATGAACAACTTCAGTTTCTGGCTGTTACCGGCGGCGTTTCTGCTGCTGGTGTCGACGCTGTTCACGCCGGGTGGCGGGCCGAATTTCGGCTGGACCTTTTACGCGCCGCTGTCGACCACCTACGCGCCGGAAAGCGTGACGTTCTTCATCTTCGCCATTCACTTGATGGGGATCAGTTCGATCATGGGCGCGATCAACGTGGTCGCGACCATCCTCAACCTGCGCGCGCCCGGCATGACCCTGATGAAAATGCCGCTGTTTGTCTGGACCTGGCTGATCACCGCGTTTCTGCTGATCGCGGTGATGCCGGTGCTCGCCGGCTGCGTGACGATGATGCTGATGGACATTCACTTCGGCACCAGTTTTTTCAGTGCTGCCGGCGGTGGTGACCCGGTGCTGTTCCAGCATGTGTTCTGGTTCTTCGGCCACCCGGAGGTGTACATCATGATCCTGCCGGCGTTCGGCGCGGTCAGCCAGATCATTCCGACCTTCGCGCGCAAGCCGCTGTTCGGCTACACCTCGATGGTCTACGCCACGGCGAGTATCGCGTTCCTGTCGTTCATCGTCTGGGCGCACCACATGTTCGTGGTCGGCATTCCGCTGGTGGGCGAGTTGTTCTTCATGTACGCGACCATGCTGATCGCCGTGCCGACGGGTGTGAAAGTGTTCAACTGGGCGAGCACCATGTGGCAAGGCTCGATGACCTTCGAGACGCCGATGCTGTTTGCCGTGGCGTTCGTCATCCTGTTCTCCATTGGCGGTTTCTCCGGGCTGATGCTGGCGATCGCCCCGGCGGACTTCCAGTATCAGGACACCTACTTCGTGGTCGCGCACTTCCACTATGTGCTGGTGCCGGGGGCGATCTTCGGCATCTTCGCCTCGGCCTATTACTGGCTGCCGAAATGGACCGGACACATGTACGACGAAACCCTCGGCAAGCTGCATTTCTGGCTGTCGTTCGTCGGCATGAACCTGACCTTCTTCCCGATGCACTTCGTGGGTCTTGCGGGGATGCCACGGCGGATTCCGGACTACAACCTGCAGTTCGCCGACTTCAACATGGTCTCGTCGATCGGTGCGTTCATGTTCGGCGCCACGCAGATCTTCTTCCTGTTCATCGTCATCAAGACCATCCGTGGTGGTGCACCGGCCCCGGCGAAACCGTGGGATGGCGCCGAAGGGCTGGAGTGGAGCGTGCCGTCGCCGGCGCCGTATCACACCTTTACCACGCCGCCGGAAGTGAAATGAACATGGAGTTCTTTGTGAGAGCGCGCTTGCTCGCGAAGAACGCTGACGCGGTGTGTCTGACGCACCGCAGCGTCTGCTTCGCGAGCAGGCTCGCTCCCACAGGGATTCGTGTAGAGGCTGAAAATCATGGCTGACTCGATCTCGCTGAAGAAACTCGTCACTCGCCTGCTGCTGGTGGTGGTGGCGATGTTTGTCTTCGGCTTCGCCCTGGTGCCGATCTATGACGTGATGTGCAAAGCCTTCGGCATCAATGGCAAGACCGGCGGGCAATACGAGGGCGAGCAAGTGGTCGACACCTCGCGCCAGGTGCGCGTGCAGTTCTTGTCGACCAACACCGCCGACATGCCGTGGGACTTTTACCCGAAACACGACGAGATGACCGCCAATCCCGGTGCCGTGAACGAGATGGTATTCATCGCGCGCAACCCCACCGACAAACCGATGAGTGCGCAAGCGGTGCCGAGCATCGCGCCGAGCAACGCGGCGGCGTTTTTCCACAAAACCGAATGCTTTTGTTTTACCCAGCAGGTGCTGCAGCCCGGTGAACAGATCGAAATGCCGGTGCGTTTCATCGTTGACCGCGACATGCCCAAGGAAGTGAAGCACCTGACGCTGTCCTACACGCTGTTCGATATCACCGCCCGACATCCACCGGTGGCCGTTAGTACCGGCGGTTGAGCGTGCCCGATAAGGAGAACAATAAATGGCAACTCATGAGCATTATTACGTCCCGGCCCAGAGCAAATGGCCGATCGTCGCCACGGTCGGGATGTTCGTTACCGTCTACGGCCTCGCTACCTGGTTCAACGATCTCAAGGCAGCACGCCCGGATTCCCACGGCCCATTGATCTTTTTCGTCGGTGGCCTGCTGCTGGCGTACATGCTGTTCGGCTGGTTCGGTGCGGTGATCAAGGAGAGTCGCGCGGGGTTGTACAGCCCGCAGCTGGACCGCTCGTTCCGCTGGGGCATGAGCTGGTTCATCTTTTCCGAAGTGATGTTCTTCGTCGCCTTCTTCGGCGCGCTGTTCTATGTGCGTCATGTATCCGGGCCGGCGCTGGGCGGTGAGGGGCCGAAAGGCATCGCGCACATGCTCTGGCCAAACTTCGAATTTGTCTGGCCGCTGCTGCACACGCCTGATCCGAAACTGTTCCCGCCGCCCAAGGACGTCATCAGCCCTTGGGGCCTGCCGCTGCTCAACACGGTTCTGCTGGTCAGCTCCAGCGTGACCATCACCATCGCCCACCATGCGCTGAAGAAAGGTCATCGCGGCGCGCTGAAACTGTGGCTAGCGATTACCGTACTGCTGGGTGTCGCGTTCCTCGGCTTCCAGGCCGAGGAGTACATCCACGCCTACAAAGAGCTGGGCCTGACCCTCGGTTCGGGCATCTACGGCGCGACATTCTTCATGCTCACCGGATTCCACGGCGCCCACGTAACCATCGGCACGATCATCCTGTTCGTGATGCTGATGCGGATCATGAAGGGCCACTTCGACAACGAGCACCAGTTCGGTTTCGAAGCGGCGAGCTGGTACTGGCACTTCGTCGACGTGGTCTGGATCGGCTTGTTCTTCTTCGTCTATGTGCTTTGACGGCAGCTGCAAGCTTCAAGCGGCAAGCTTCAAGTAAAAGCGGTAAGGCTTCTAACTTGCAGCTTGTAGCTCAACGCTTGCAGCTACCACGGCACGTGGGAAACCAACTGGCCGCTGTAGAAACCCCAGGCCATCAGGCCGACGGTGACTACGGCCAGTGCCACCCGAACACTCAAGGCGATGACCAGGCGATTGGAGCTGCTGTCGTCCTTGACTAGGAAAAACAGGCCACTGAACAGGCTGACGACCGTGGCAATCAGCATCAGGACGATCGCTGCTTTGAACATGGCAAGACTCCGGGGGACAGGCGATGCACTTGAGTATAGCGATCGCGATGACTGACTTTATGGCGCGCCCATGAAGCGCTTTCGTCCGGGCGTGATACCCACTGTTGTGGTGGCGCTGCTGCTGCCGCTGATGGTTGCGCTGGGCTTCTGGCAACTGGGCCGGGGCGCGGAGAAAACCGCGCTGCTGGCCAGTTACGCTGAACGTCGGGTGGCCGAACCGCTGGCCAGCAGCGAACTGCTCGGCAACGCCGACCCGGCTTACCGCCGCGTGCGCCTGCACGGCCAGTTCGATCCGGCCCACACCCTGTTGCTCGACAACCGCCAGCGTGGCGGCAAGGTCGGCGTGGAATTGCTGCAACCGTTTCAGGATCAACGCAGCGGCCTCTGGCTGCTGGTCAATCGCGGCTGGCTGCCATGGCCCGATCGGCGCGTGCCGCCGCAATTCACGACACCGGCCGAGGCGCTGACGCTCGACGCCTGGGTCTATGTCGCCCCCGGCGCAACGTTCCAGTTGCACGCCGATCCGGTCAGCGATGACTGGCCGCAAACCATCACCGCCGTCGAGCCGAGCAAATTGTGGCGAACCCTGGAGCGCGACGGCTTCGCCTACGAATTACGCGCCGAACCCGGCCCGGTCAGCTATCAGACCGATTGGCCGGTAGTCGCGATGGGGCCGGAAAAACACCTCGGCTACGCCGTGCAATGGTTCGCCATGGCCACGGCGTTGCTCGGTCTTTACCTCTATTTGGGCTGGCACAACGCAAAGGAGAAACGCCATGGGAAGCGCCATGAATCCACCCAGCATGTCTGAGGCCAAACCCGTTCCCAGCCGCCGGCGTGGGCGCATTCAGCTGCTGCTGATCGTGCTTGGCGTGGTCGGGCCGATGCTGCTCGCTACCGGCATGTACAAATTGCAGTTCTGGGTACCGGAAGGACGCAGCTATCACGGCGAGCTGATCGGCAACGGCCAGACCCGCGCCGACCTCGGCGTGCAGGCCGATGAGCAGCGTTGGCAGATTCTGGTCACGGCGCCGAAGGACTGCGCAGTCGATTGCCAACAACTGGTTTATTTGGCCCGGCAGATCCAGATCAGCCTCGGCCGCGAAGCCGGCCGCGCCAGCCACGCGCTCGCCGCCGCGCAACCACTGAGCACCGATTACGCCGCCAAGCTCGACCGTGAATATCCGCAGCTGCAGCGCTATCCGCTGGATGCCGGCGTGTTCACCAGGACCACCGGCGACAAAGCCGTGCCGCAGCTGTGGATCGTCGACCCGCACGGCAATCTGGTGCTGCGTTACGAGCCGAATGTGAAGGGCAAGGATCTGCTCAACGACCTGCGGCATCTGCTGAAACTGTCGAACATCGGATGAGGGCATCGTCATGGCCAAACCTGGATTTCGCCTCGCGCTGTTTGCCACCCTGCTGGCACTGATCGTGGTGCTGCTCGGCGCCTATACGCGCCTGACCCACGCCGGCCTCGGCTGCCCCGACTGGCCAGGCTGCTACGGCTTTATCAGCGTGCCGAAAAGCGAGGCGCAACTGGCCCATGCCGAACTGCATTTCCCTGATGCGCCCGTGGAGGCGCACAAAGGCTGGAACGAGATGATCCACCGCTACTTTGCCGGCACTCTGGGTTTGCTGATTTCAGTACTGGCCGGGCGCGCCTGGGTCAACCGGCGCCATCCGGGCCTGCCAGTGAAACTGCCGCTGTTTCTGTTGGCGGTGGTCATCGCTCAGGCGGCGTTCGGCATGTGGACGGTGACGCTCAAGCTCTGGCCGCAAGTGGTCACCGGGCACTTACTCGGCGGCTTTGCCACGCTGAGTCTGCTGTTCCTGCTGACGCTGAGGTTGTCCGGCGTGCTGCCGGCGCTGACTGTTCCGAAGCGCCTGCAATACTGGGCGACGGCGGGCCTGCTGCTGGTGATCGGCCAGATTGCATTGGGCGGCTGGGTCAGTTCCAACTACGCAGCGGTGGCCTGCATCGACTTTCCCACCTGCCACGGCCAATGGCTGCCGCCGGCGGACTTCGCCAATGGCTTTCACCTGACCCAGCACATCGGCCCGAATTATCTCGGCGGACAACTCGATAGCGATGCGCGCACGGCGATTCATCTGACCCACCGCATCGGCGCTTTGCTGGTGACGGTCGTACTGCTCGGTCTGGCCTGGCAGTTGAAAGCGGTAGGCATGACCCGATTGGCCGGATTGCTGCTGATCGCCCTGGCGGCGCAGATCACCCTCGGCATCAGCAACGTGCTGTTTCATCTGCCGCTGCCGGTGGCCGTCGCCCATAACGCTGGCGGTGCGGCGCTGTTGCTGACGCTGGTACTGGTCAATTACCACGCGCGCACCAGCCTGCTGCGGGTGAGCCAACCGGTGCTGGCGCGCTGGCGCTTGAGTGCGCACAAACCTGCCGTCGCGCCCATTGCATTGAAAGGAGAAACGCCATGGCGAGTCTGATCGGCGAACGTGCGGGGCAAGCGCTGTGGCGCGATTATCTGGAGCTGACCAAGCCGAAAGTCGTGGTGCTGATGCTGATCACCTCACTGGTCGGCATGTTCCTCGCCACTCGTGCGGGTGTGCCGTGGACAGTGCTGGTGTTCGGCAATCTGGGCATAGCCTTGTGCGCCGGCGGTGCGGCGGCGGTCAATCATGTGGTCGATCGGCGTATCGATGCGGTGATGGCGCGCACGCACAAAAGGCCACTGGCCGAGGGTCGGGTTTCACCTGCGGGGGCGCTGACGTTTGCGTTGCTGCTGGCGTTGCTCGGCCAGGCGCTGCTGCTGACGTTCACCAATCAGCTGACCGCTTGGCTGACTCTCGCTTCACTGCTCGGTTACGCCGTGGTCTACACCGGCTTCCTCAAACGGGCGACGCCGCAGAACATCGTCATCGGCGGCCTCGCTGGCGCCGCGCCACCGCTGCTCGGCTGGACCGCCGCCACCGGCCATGTCAGCGCCGAACCGCTGTTGCTGGTGCTGATCATCTTCGCCTGGACCCCGCCGCATTTCTGGGCGCTGGCGATTCATCGCAAGGAGGAATACGCCAAGGCCGACATTCCGATGCTGCCGGTGACGCATGGCGAGCACTACACCAAAGTGCACATTCTGCTGTACACCTTCGCACTGCTGGCGGTGAGTCTGCTGCCCTACGTGATTCACATGAGCGGCGTGCTGTATCTGGTCTGTGCGCTGGCGTTGGGCGCAAGGTTTCTGCAATGGGCCGTGGTGCTGTACCGTGGCAGTCGGCCGCACGCGGCGATCAACACCTTCAAGTACTCTATTTATTACTTGTTCCTGTTGTTCATCGCCCTGCTCGTAGACCACTACTTACTGTTGAACCTATGACCCGAACCCAGAAAACCGTCTTCATCCTCGTCGCCTTGATCGCGTTGATCCTCGGGCTTACCGTCAACAAAGTGCTGAACGGCAAAGGCCAGGGCGACCCGACTGCGCTGATCGACGCCGGGATCATCCTGCTGCCGCAGAGCCGCAACCTGCCGGACGTGACCATGACCGATCAGGACGGCAAACCGGTTGCCATCGACGAGTTGAAAGGCAAGTGGAGTCTGTTGTTCTTCGGCTACACCTTCTGCCCGGACATCTGCCCGACCACCCTCGCGCAACTGCGGCAGATCAAGAGTGAATTGCCGAAAGAGGCTGTGGATAAACTGCAGATCGTACTGGTCAGCGTCGACCCCAACCGCGATACGCCCAAGCAGTTGAAGCAGTACCTGGGCTACTTCGATCCACAGTTCATCGGCCTGACGCCAACGTCGATCGAGGAGCTGCAGAAGGTCGCGAACGCGGTGAGCATTCCGTTCATTCCAGCCGATACCAGCAAGCCGAACTACACCGTGGATCACAGCGGCAACCTTGCGGTGATCGGCCCGGACGGCACGCAGCGCGGGTTTATCCGCGCGCCGTTGAACAATGCCAAGCTGGTTGCGCAGTTGCCGGCGATGCTTGAGCGCCAGTAGGAACACCACTGAACCATTGTGTGAGCGGGCTTGCTCGCGAATGCGGTGGGTCAGATAAAGACATGTTGGCTGACACACCGCATTCGCGAGCAAGCCCGCTCCCACACGGACGATATTCCAGGCACAAAAAAGGGGACGCTCATGGCGTCCCCTTTTTTCATTGCAGCAACCGGAATCAGAACGCCGGCAACACCGCGCCTTTGTACTTCTCGGTAATGAACTGCTTCACTTGCGGGCTGTGCAGCGCAGCCGCCAGTTTCTTCATCGCGTCGCTGTCCTTGTTGTCCGCGCGGGACACGAGGATGTTCACGTACGGCGAGTCGTTGCCTTCGATCACCAGCGCATCCTTGGACGGATCGAGTTTGGCTTCCAGCGCGTAGTTGGTGTTGATCAGCGCCAGATCGACCTGGGTCAGCACGCGCGGGATGGTCGCGGCTTCCAGTTCACGGAATTTCAGGTCTTTCGGGTTTTGCTCGATGTCTTTGAGGGTCGACAGAATGTTGGTCGGGTCCTTCAGCGTGATCACTCCGGCCTTGGCCAGCAGCAACAGCGCACGACCGCCGTTGGTGGCGTCGTTCGGGATCACCACGTTGGCGCCGCCGGGCAGGTCTTTCAGATCCTTGAGCTTGCTCGAGTAAGCGCCCAGCGGCTCCAGGTGCACGCCGGTCACGGCAACGAGGCTGGTGCCCTTGGCCTTGTTGAACTCATCGAGATACGGCTGGTGCTGGAAAAAGTTGGCGTCGAGGCGCTTTTCCGCAACCTGAACGTTCGGCTGAATGTAGTCAGTGAAGACCTTGACCTTCAGATCAACACCTTCTTTAGCCAGGGCCGGTTTGACGAACTCGAGGATTTCCGCGTGCGGCACCGGAGTGGCGGCGACGGTCAGGGTTTCGGCGTGAGCCGAAAATGCCGCAACGGCAGCGAAAGCAGCGATCAGTTTTTTCATTCAGCTAACTCCTTTTCCGGGCGCCCGCCAGCGTGTGGCCAGCGCCTCTTTTGATGACCAGAACCGATTATTTGCGCGAGAAATGCACGACCAAGCGGTCGCCCACCATTTGCAGCACTTGCACCAGAATCAACAGCAGCACCACGGTGACGATCATCACGTCAGTCTGGAAACGCTGGTAGCCGAAACGGATCGCCAGGTCGCCCAGACCACCGGCGCCGACCACACCGGCCATCGCCGTGTAGGACACCAGTGTAATCGCTGTCACCGTAATCGCTGCGAAGATGCCCGGACGGGCTTCCGGCAGCAAGGCGTTCATGATGATCTGCCGGGTGGTCGCGCCCATCGACTGGGTCGCTTCGATGATGCCGCGATCGACTTCACGCAGCGCAGTTTCCACCAGACGCGCGAAGAACGGCGTAGCACCCACCACCAACGGCGGGATCGCCCCGGCCACGCCCAGCGAGGTGCCGGTGATCAGCACGGTGAACGGAATCATCACGATCAGCAGAATGATGAACGGCAGCGAACGCAAGATGTTCACCATAACCGACAGGACTGCATAGAGACCCCGGTTCTCCAGCAACTGACGCGGGCTGCAGAGAAACAGCAGCACGCCCAGCGGCAGGCCGAGCAGCACGGTGAACAGCAGCGAACCGCCGAGCATCAGCATGGTGTCGTTGGTGGCGAGGCCGATTTCAAGCCAGTCGATGTTCTGAAAGAACAGTTTGATGGCTTCTATCGCGGCGTCGTATTGCTTGATTGCAGCGTCAAACATTTCCATTAGCGCAACACCTCCATGTGAACGTCAGCGGCGGTGAAGCGGGCAAACGCCGCCTCCATGTCGCCACCGGTGACAGCGAGGGTCAGTTGCCCGTACGGAATGTCTTTGATGCGGTCGATGCGACCGGCGAGGATGCTGTAGTCGACGCCGGTTTCCCGGGCGACGGTGCCGAGCAACGGCGCGTAGGTCGCCTCGCCCTGGAAGGTCAGACGCACGATGCGCCCCGGCACGTGGGCGAAATCGTCACGCTGCTCGCTCTCGTCGATCTGCTCGCTTTCCTGGACGAAACGCTTGGTGGTCGGGTGCTGCGGATGCAGAAACACATCGGCCACCGGACCTTGCTCGACAATTACCCCGGCGTCCATCACCGCGACCTGATCGCAGACGCGACGGATCACATCCATCTCGTGGGTAATCAGGACGATGGTCAGTTTCAGTTCGCGGTTGATTTCCGCCAGCAGTTGCAGGACCGACGCCGTGGTCTGCGGGTCGAGAGCGCTGGTGGCCTCGTCGCACAGCAGAATCTTCGGCTTGGTCGCCAGCGCACGGGCGATGCCGACGCGTTGCTTCTGACCGCCGGACAGTTGCGCGGGGTATTTTTTCGCATGGTCGGACAGACCGACCCGCGCCAGCAACTCGGCCACCCGTTGATTGATTTCGCTGCTCGACAACTCACCGGCCAGGGTCAGCGGCAAGGCCACGTTATCGGCCACGGTCTTGGAGGCGAGCAGGTTGAAGTGCTGGAAGATCATCCCGACCTGCTGGCGGAAACGGCGCAGGCCGTTGGCGTCCAGTGCGGTGACTTCTTCGCCGTCGACGATGATCTTGCCGCCACTGGAATCTTCCAGGCGATTGATCAGACGCAGCAGGGTACTTTTGCCCGCACCGGAATGGCCAATCAGGCCGAACACCTGGCCGTTCTCGATGGCGAGACTGGTCGGGTGCAGCGCGGGAATATCCTTACCGGCAACGCGGTAAGTCTTGTGGACGTTTTGAAACTCGATCACGTAGCGAACCTTGTGGGGCGCGTTGGAAAAGGATCAGCGGTTAGCCGGGCGCGCATTTTAGCCTGTCCGTATAGAGGTTCTTAGCATTTATTTCGCAATTAACCTTCAATTTGGCAATAACAAGATCAAAGGTCATAAAAAAGGAACGCTCCGCGCGCCTCATCAGTCACTAGTTAAGCGACTTGAAAACCCTGGGTGCCGTGCCCGGGAATCACTCAAGGGTCTGCGGAAGGCATCCGGGGCCAAACGAGGAGTTTACGTCTGATGAGCATCAAAAAGCCTGCACCTGATAAAAGCGAGATGGCCGGAACCGATACCCCGGATCGCGCCAACACCAATGCCAAGCTCGACAGCCTGGAAGAATTCCGTTCCGACGCCACCGGTCAGGCGCTACGCACCAACCAGGGCGTAAAGATCGCGGACAATCAGAACACCCTCAAAGCCGGGCCGCGCGGGCCTTCGCTGCTGGAAGACTTCATCATGCGTGAAAAGATCACGCATTTTGACCATGAGCGTATTCCAGAGCGCATCGTCCATGCGCGCGGTACCGGCGCGCACGGTTTCTTTCAGACCTACGAGAACCATGCAGCGCTGACCAAGGCCGGTTTCCTACAGGACCCGGGCAAGAAAACCCCGGTCTTCGTGCGCTTTTCCACGGTGCAGGGGCCACGGGGTTCCGGCGATACCGTGCGTGACGTGCGCGGCTTTGCGGTGAAATTTTTCACCGACGAGGGCAACTTCGACCTGGTCGGCAATAACATGCCGGTGTTCTTTATCCAGGACGCGATCAAATTCCCCGATTTCGTGCACGCGGTGAAACCCGAGCCGCACAACGAAATCCCGACCGGTGGCTCGGCTCACGACACGTTCTGGGACTTCGTCTCGCTGGTGCCGGAATCGGCGCACATGGTGATCTGGGCGATGTCCGACCGGGCCATCCCGAAAAGCCTGCGCAGCATGCAGGGCTTCGGCGTGCACACCTTCCGCCTGATCAACGCCGAGGGCAAATCACGCTTCGTCAAATTCCACTGGCGCCCTACCGCCGGCACCTGCTCGCTGGTGTGGGACGAGGCACAGAAGCTCGCCGGTAAGGACACCGACTACCATCGTCGCGACCTGTGGGAAGCGATCGAAATGGGCGACTACCCGGAGTGGGAACTGGGCGTACAGATCGTCGAAGAAGAGAACGAACACGACTTCGACTTCGACATCCTCGATCCGACCAAGATCATCCCCGAAGAGATCGTCCCGATTACACCGCTGGGCAAGATGACCCTCAACCGTAACCCGGACAACTTCTTCGCGGAAACCGAGCAGGTCGCTTTCTGCCCGGGCCACATCGTACCGGGCATCGATTTCTCCAATGACCCGCTGCTGCAAGGTCGGCTGTTTTCCTACACCGACACGCAGATCAGCCGGCTCGGCGGGCCGAACTTCCATGAGCTGCCGATCAACCGTCCGGTGGCGCCGTTCCACAACGGCCAGCGCGATGCGCAACACCGCACCACTATCGATAAGGGCCGCGCTTCTTACGAGCCGAACTCGATCGACGGCGGCTGGCCGAAAGAAACCCCGCCGGCGGCACAGGACGGTGGTTTCGAGAGCTATCCGGAGCGCATCGACGCGGCGAAGATCCGTCAGCGCAGCGAGTCGTTCAGCGACCACTTCTCCCAGGCCCGCTTGTTCTTCAACAGCATGAGCGAGCATGAGAAAGAGCACATCATCGCTGCCTACAGCTTCGAGCTGGGCAAGGTCGAGCGTGAGTTCATCCGTGCCCGTGAAGTGAACGAGATCCTCGCCAACATCGACCTGACCCTGGCCAAACGCGTAGCGGAAAACCTCGGTTTGCCGGCACCAGCCAAAGGCACGGTCGAAGTGCGCAAGACCTCGCTGGAGCAATCGCCAGCGCTGAGCCAGGCCAACCTGCTGCCGGGCGATATCAAGACGCGCAAAGTGGCGATTCTCGCGGCCAACGGCGTTGATGCTGCGGCCATCGATGCGATGAAGAAAGCGCTGGGGGCCGAAGGTGCTCACGCGAAACTGCTCGGCCCGACCTCGGCGCCAGTGAAGACCGCTGACGGCAAGGCATTGCCGGTGGATGCGTCGATGGAAGGCATGCCGTCGATCGCTTTCGACGCGGTCTTCGTACCGGGTGGCGCGGCGTCGATTACCGCGTTGAGCGGCGACGGCGTGGCGCTGCATTACCTGCTCGAGGCCTACAAGCACCTGAAGGCGATCGCGCTGCACGGCGAGGCCAAGCAGTTGCAGGACTTGTTGAAGCTCGATGCGGATGCGGGCCTGTTGCAGGGCGCGGATGTGGGGGCGTTGACCAAGCCGTTCTTCGCTGCGATCGGCGAGCATCGGGTCTGGGCGCGGGAGCCTAAGGCCAAGGCCATTCCAGCGTAAAAGCAAAAGATCGCAGCCTTCGGCAGCTCCTACAGGATGTACTCAATCCCATGTAGGAGCTGCCGGAGGCTGCGATCTTTTTAGGGTTTACGCGGGCTTAAAACCATCTGCGCCGGCACCGTGCGCAGGATCTGCTTCTCAAGCTGCAAATCAAAATCAGGATCGAGCTTCTTCACCCGCTTGGTCAGCAAGGTCGCCAGCCACGGATAATCCGCGGTACGTGGGGCCTGGATGCTGACAGCGCACTCATAATTCACCACATCGGCGGCGATCGCATCGAGTTGTCGTTGCAGCTTGTGAATATCGCCGATGTTCAACGCAACCGTGGTGCTTTCAGCCGTCGGGTCGATGACCTTGGCTTTCGGCCGGGCTTCAGCAGCCAACAGCGCCGCTTCAGCCTTTTCCAGCTCGGCCTTGCGCGCTTCGGTGATCGCGCCGTTGACGCCGCCGGTCAGCGCGGGCGCCTTGGGCATCAGAGCACGGGCGCGGCTCAGCGCGGTGGCGGCGGCGTTGACATCGCCTTTCTGCAGGACGATCTGGCTGCGGCGCAGATACGCCTCGGCCAGTTGCCGCTGATATTGCTCAAGGGATTGATCGTTTGGGGTGTCGGCCTGTAACGCGGCCAACTGGTCTTCGGCGGTGGCCAGTTCGCTGCTGGCCAGGCTTTGCTCCAGCTGTGCGATGGCCGTAGCCCGCGCATCCGGGACTTCGGCCACCGGCGGCGTGCTTTGGCAGGCGCCCAGCAGCACGGAAAATGCGACAAGGAGCAGATAACGGGAGGCGAACGGCTTCATTCCTGCGACTCTCTAATTGCGCAAAAAGCGGCCAAGTCTACACCCCACGACGGGGCAGAACAAAACTCAACAGAAACAGCGCGGCTGCCGCCACCACGATCGAGGGCCCCGCCGGGGTGTCCTTGAACCACGACAACGCCAGCCCGCCGCACACTGCGAGCATGCCCAACAGGCTCGCGCCCAACGCCATCTGCTCCGGCGAACGGGCGTGACGCTGTGCCGCAGCCGCCGGGATGATCAGCAGTGACGTGATCAGCAATACGCCGACGATTTTCATCGCCACGGCGATCACCACCGCGATCAACAGCATCAGCGCCAGCCGCAGACCGGCCACCGGCAGGCCTTCGACCCGAGCCAGTTCTTCATGCACGGTGACCGCCAGCAGTGGCCGCCACAGCGTCACCAGCAACACCAGCACCGCGGCGGTGCCGCCGAGAATCCACGCCAGGTCGCTCGGACTGATTGCCAGCAAGTCGCCGAACAGATAGGCCATCAGGTCGATCCGCACTTCATGCATGAAGCTTAGTACCACCAGGCCGAGAGAGAGCGTGCTCGGTGCAAGAATTCCCAATAGCGTGTCGGACGCCAGTGGCTGGCGCTGTTGCAGCGTCACCAAAAGCACCGCCAGCAGCAGACAACCGACCGTCACCGCCACCGTCGGGCTGACATCCAGCAAAAAGCCGAGCGCCACGCCGAGCAGCGCGGCGTGGGACAGGGTGTCGCCGAAATAGGCCATGCGCCGCCACACCACAAACGAGCCGAGCGGTCCGGCCACCAACGCCAGGGCCAGACCTGCAAGCAGGGCATACAAGAGAAAATCAGCCATGCTTGCAGCCGTCTCCATGAACATGAGGTTGCCCGCCGAGCGGGCCTTTGACCACCGAACCGTGCAGGTCGTGGGCGTGGTCGTGATGGTGGTGATAGATCGCCAGGCTCGGCGCGTTCTTGCCGAACAGCTCGACGAATGCCGGGTCGCCGCTGACCTGCTCGGGATGCCCGGAGCAGCAGACGTGACGGTTGAGACAGACCACCTGATCGGTGGTGCTCATCACCAGATGCAAATCGTGGGACACCATCAGCACGCCGCAACCGTGGCGGTCGCGCAGACGGGTGATCAGGCTGTACAGCTCGGCCTGCCCGGCCACGTCGACACCCTGCACCGGCTCGTCGAGCACCAGCAACTCTGGCTCACGCAGCAGTGCCCGAGCCAGCAGCACACGCTGCATTTCGCCGCCGGAAACGCTCTGCACCGGGCTGTCGATCACATGTTCGGCACCGACTTCCTTCAACGCGGCCAGCGCACGCGGTCGATCGACGCCGGGCACCAGGCGCAAGAAGCGCAGCACTGACAGCGGCAGCGTCGGATCGACATGCAGTTTCTGCGGCATGTAGCCGACGCGCAGCTTCGGCTTGCGCCAGACGCTGCCGCTGTTCGGCTTCAGCAACCCAAGCACGGCGCGTACCAGCGTGGTCTTGCCGGCGCCGTTGGGGCCGATCAGGGTGACGATCTGCCCCGGCTCGACGCTCAGCTCGATATTGTCCAGCACGGTCTGTCCGGCAAACGTGACGGCGACCTGTTCCAGACGGATCAGCGCGTTGCTCATCAGGCCCCCTGGCAACCGGCGCACAGGCCGACCACTTCGACCGTCTGCGCTTCGACGATGAAACCGACGTCCTTGGCGCTGTTGATGATCGCGTCGCTGATCACTTTTTGTTCAAGTTCGATGGCGGCGTGGCAATCGCGGCAAATCAGAAACTGGCCCTGATGCGCGTGCTCGGGGTGCACGCAGCCGACGAAGGCGTTGAGCGAGGAGATGCGATGCACCAGGCCGTTTTCCAAAAGAAAATCCAGCGCACGGTATACCGTTGGAGGCGCGGCGCGGCGGCCGTCCTGCTCGCTGAGCACCGCAAGGATGTCGTAGGCACCCAGTGGCTTGTGACTCTGCCAGACCAGTTCCAGCACGCGGCGGCGCAGGGCAGTCAGACGCAAACCTTTCTGCGCGCACAAGGTATCGGCCTCGGACAAAGCGCTGTGCACGCAATGGGAGTGGTCGTGGGGACGGCTGGCAATCGGGGTAATAGGCATGAGCGGCGACGAGATTTGCTGGAGACGTTATTATGTTACCCGTTCTCGCTTCCTTGAGTGGTCATCGTGTCCCGACTTTTTTCTGTTTTTGTGGCTTTCGTTGCCAGTTTTCTGCTGATCGGTACGGCTCAGGCCGAAGTCAAAGTGCTCACCAGCATCAAACCGTTGCAGTTGATCGCCGCTGCGGTGCAGGACGGCGTGGCGATTCCCGAGGTGCTGCTGCCGCCGGGTGCCTCGCCGCACAATTACGCCCTGCGCCCATCCGACGTACGGAAGGTGCAGTCGGTCGATCTGCTCTACTGGATCGGCCCGGACATGGAAGGTTTCCTGCCGCGCGTGCTCAGCGGTCGCAGTCAGCCAAGTGTTGCCGTGCAGGATCTGCCGGGGCTGAAGCTGAGGCATTTCGGCGCTGACAATCACTCCCACGCCGAAGAGGCCGACGAGCATGATCACGATCATCGCCCCGGCTCGCTGGATGCACATTTGTGGTTGTCACCGGTCAATGCGCGGGTGATCGCCGACAAAATGGCCGCCGACCTCAGCGCCGCCGACCCGACCAATGCCCAGCGTTATCAGAGCAATGCCAAAGCCTTCGATGAACGTTTGGATGCGCTGGATCAGCGCTTGAAGAGGCGTCTGGCCAATGTCGAAGGCAAGCCGTACTTCGTCTTCCACGAGGCCTTTGATTATTTCGAAGACGCTTACGGCCTCAAGCACGCCGGGGTGTTCGCGGTGGCCGCCGAAGTACAGCCCGGCGCCCAGCATGTCGCGGCGATGCGCAAGCGTTTGCAGGAAGTGGGCAAGACCTGTGTGTTCAGCGAGCCGCCATTGCGTCCGCGTTTGGCCGAAACATTGGTGGCTGGCCTGCCGGTGAAACTGGCTGAGCTGGATGCGTTGGGCGGGTACACCCCGGCGACGGCTCAGGGCTATGAGCAGGTGTTGGAAAAGTTGGGCAATGATTTGGCGGGATGCCTGGAATCGCTGTAACAACACAAACCCTGTGGGAGCGAGCCTGCTCGCGAAAGCGGTGGGTCAGTCAGCAAAAATGCTGAACGGGCCGCCGCCTTCGCGAGCAGGCTCGCTCCCACAGGTTCATGTTTGCTTGGCGAATCTACTCAGAGGGCGAAGGGCAACGGTGTATTGACCTTCTGCCGCTGCGCCAGGCGCTGCTCAAACTCCTTGGGATCGTGAATCAACACGTCCTGCCCGGCAAACTGCTCCGCCGCGATCAACCGCGACAGCCAGAACCGCACACAGGCCACGCGCAACATCGTCGGCCACAACTCAGCCTCCGCCGCCGTGAACGGGCGCAACGCTGCATAAGCGCCAAGGAATGCGCGAGCACGCGGGCCATCGATCACGCCCTCCTCGTCCGAACACCAGTCATTCAAGGCAATCGCCACGTCGTAGAGCATCGGCCCCGAGCAGGCGTTGTAAAAATCGATCAGCCCGGTCAGGTGCGTGCCTTCAAACATCGCGTTGTCGCGAAACAGGTCGGCGTGAATGTTTGCCCGAGGCAGCGCAAGAATCTTCTCTTTGCGCTCGGTGATCTCATCCAACGCGTTTTGCAGCAAGGCACGCGGCTCATCGCTCAGGTGCGAGAGAAATTCAGTGCCCTCCTCCAGCATCCAGTCCAGACCGCGATCGGTCTTGCGCTTGATCATGCGCTCGCCCTGGGTCGCCAGGTGCAGATGCGCCTGCAGTTCGCCCACTTGCGCGCAATGCTGGGCGTTGGCGACCTTGATGTGCTTGCCCGACAGGCGCGGTTGCAGCAATGCCGGTTTGCCTTTGAGTTCGCGCAAGGCCACGCCGTCCGTGGTGCGCAGGGCGTAGGGCACCGGCAGATCAGCTTCGTGCAGCACGTCGAGCAGGTCGATGAAAAACGGCATCTCCTGCACCGGGCCGCGTTCGACCAGGGTCAGGACAAACTCGCCCTGCTCCAGGCTGATGAAGAAATTGGTGTTTTCGCTGCCGGCGGCGATCCCCTGGAAATCAAGCAGGCGGCCGAGCCCGTAAGGGGCGAGAAAGGTTTCCAGCTCGGGCCGAGCCAGGGGAGTGAACACAGACATTGAGAACTGCTCAGTTCTGGCGCCGCTATCGCGCGGCGCCTGTTGGAAAAATCAGGAAACTTACTTCCAGGTAAAAATTTCCCACGACGGAATCAGCATATCCGGCTGGTCGGATCTGATGTAATTGGCGTCCGAACCATCGGCGCGCACCAGGAAATACGGTTTGCCCTTCTTGGGCGTGACCTTGATCGCATAGACGAAGCCATTCCGGCTGTACTCCTGAATGGTCTTGTCGCCCTCCGTGCGGATGGTGACCTCGGGGTCGCCGCCCGGCGCATCATCCGCCGCCATCGCGGCCAGTGGTGAGACAGCGATCAACCCGACCAGCAGCAAGCGATTTAACGTACGCATGATAACCTTGTCCCTTTGTCGTCAACGGTCCCGCTATTCTAGCCCCGGACCCGCCGAAAAGGTTGATCCTGCTCATGAGCCAAGCCCCCCTCGTCCTGGTGGACGGTTCGTCTTACCTGTACCGCGCCTTTCATGCACTGCCACCACTGACCACGTCCAAAGGCCTGCCGACCGGTGCGGTCAAAGGCGTGCTGAACATGCTCAAGAGTCTGCGCAAGCAGTACCCGGACAGCCCCTTCGCCGTGGTCTTCGACGCCAAGGGCGGGACATTTCGCGATGAGATGTACGCCGAATACAAGGCCAATCGCCCGAGCATGCCCGATGACATGCGCGTGCAGATCGAGCCGCTGCACCAGAGCGTGATCGCCCTCGGCTTCCCGCTGCTGTGCGTGGACGGCGTCGAGGCCGACGACGTGATCGGCACCCTCGCCCGCAGCAGCGCGGCGGCAGATCGCCCGGTGATCATCTCCACCGGTGATAAGGACATGGCGCAATTGGTCGATGGCCACATTACCTTGGTCAACACCATGTCAGGTAGTTCGATGGATGTGGAGGGCGTTAAGGAGAAATTTGGCGTCGCACCGGAGCAGATCATCGATTATCTGGCGCTGATGGGCGATTCCTCCGACAACATCCCGGGCGTGCCGGGTATCGGCCCGAAGACCGCGTCCGGCCTGCTGGTCGGCGTCAACGGCGGTCTGACCGAGCTGTACGCCAACCTCGACATCGTGCCGACCCTGCCGATTCGCGGGGCGAAAACCCTGGTGGCCAAGCTTGAAGAGCACAAGGAAATGGCTTTCCTGTCCTATCAACTGGCGACCATCAAGATCGACGTGCCACTGGATATCGGCCTCGATGATCTGCAGATGGGCGCGGAAGATCCGGCCAAACTCTATGAGCTGTACACCCTGCTGGAATTCAAGAGCTGGCTCAATGATCTGGATCGCGATGCCAAGCGCCTGGAACTGAGCGCGGCGGCCGAGCCGGCGCCGGCGGGCGATCTGTTCAGCGCCCCGCAAGCCGAGGCACATGCTGTCCCTGCGGAGGCCGCGTACGAAACCATCCTCGATCAGGCTCGCTTCGACGTCTGGCTGGAAAAACTGCGCAACGCCAAACTGATCGCCTTCGACACCGAAACCACCGGCATCGACGCGCAGCAGGCGCAACTGGTCGGTCTGTCGTTCGCCGTGCAGGCCAACGAAGCCGCGTACATTCCGCTGACCCATTCCTACATCGGCGTGCCGGAGCAGCTGGATCGCGACACCGTGCTGCGCGCACTCAAGCCGATTCTGGAAGACCCGAACAAACTCAAGGTCGGCCAGCACGCCAAGTTCGACATGAACATTCTGGCCAACTGCGCCATCGGCGGCGATCAGAGTGAAGGCATCAGCGTGTGCGGCATCGCCTTCGACACCATGCTTGAGTCCTACGTGCTCAACTCCACCGCGACCCGCCACGACATGGACAGCCTCGCGCAGAAGTACCTCGACCACACCACGGTGAGCTTCCAGGACATCGCCGGCAAAGGCGCCAAGCAACTGACCTTCGACCAGATCGCCCTGGAACAGGCCGGGCCCTACGCCGCCGAAGACGCCGACATCACCCTGCGCCTGCACCAGACTCTGTTCGACAAGCTCAGCGCGATTCCGAGCCTGGCCAGCGTGCTGACTGACATCGAAATCCCGCTGGTACCGGTATTGGCGCGCATCGAGCGCCAAGGCGCGTTCGTCGATGCCGAACTGCTCGGCATCCAGAGCATCGAACTGGGCAACAAAATGGTCGCGCTGGAGCGTGAGGCCTTCGAAATCGCCGGGGAGGAATTCAATCTCGGCTCGCCGAAGCAGTTGGGCGTGATTCTTTATGAAAAGCTCGGCCTGCCGGTGCTGAAGAAAACCGCCAAGGGCCAGCCGTCCACCGCTGAAGAAGTGCTGGCGAAACTTGCCGAAGACGATCACCGCTTGCCGAAGGTGCTGATGGAGCACCGTTCCATGAGCAAGCTGAAAAGCACTTACACCGATCGCCTGCCGGAGCAGATCAACCCGCGCACCGGGCGCATCCACACTTCGTATCATCAGGCCGTCGCTTCGACCGGTCGCTTGTCTTCGAGTGATCCGAACCTGCAGAACATCCCGGTGCGCACCGCCGAAGGCCGGCGCATTCGTCAGGCGTTCGTCGCGCCAAAAGGCTACAAACTGCTGGCGGCGGACTACTCGCAAATCGAATTGCGGATCATGGCGCACCTGTCCCGCGACGAAGGCCTGATGAACGCCTTCCGCAACAACCTCGACGTGCACACCGCAACCGCTGCCGAAGTATTCAAAGTCGAGCTTGATCAAGTGAGCTCGGACCAGCGCCGCAGCGCCAAGGCGATCAACTTCGGTCTGATCTACGGCATGGGCGCGCAGAAGCTCGGCAAGGACATCGGCGTCGACACCAAGACCGCCAAAGCCTACATCGATACTTACTTCGCTCGTTATCCTGGCGTTCGCGAATACATGGAGCGTACCCGCGCGCAGGCAGCCGATCAGGGTTATGTCGAAACTTTCTTCGGTCGTCGCCTGTACCTGCCGGAGATCAACTCGAACAAGCCACAGGAGCGCGCCGCCGCCGAACGCACGGCAATCAACGCGCCGATGCAGGGCACGGCAGCGGATATCATCAAGAAAGCCATGGTCGCAGTGGACAACTGGCTGGCGACGTCGGGGCTGGATGCGCGGGTCATCCTGCAGGTGCACGATGAACTGGTGCTGGAGGTTCGCGAGGATCTGGTCGAGCAGGTCAGTGCCGAGATTCGCCTGCACATGAGCGAAGCGGCGAAGCTCGATGTGCCGCTATTGGTCGAAGTCGGGGTCGGCAACAATTGGGATGAGGCGCACTGAGTATTGCGCTGCGTTGCCGCGACTTGCTGTCGCGGCAAGCCCGGGAAACGGGCTTAGAACGATAAATGCCTGAGGCTATTCCAAAGCTTTTTGAAAAAAATCTGAACTAATCTGTTGATCGAACACTCAGAGGTACTGAATGGCTGGTGAAGCCCTTCGATGCTCCTATGTTGTGTTAAGTGTTGGCAGATATCTGAACCCCGCCCTAGCGGTTCGGAACTTGAACCCCGGAATTTCTCCCTCCCCAATGAAATCCGGGGCTTTTTTTGCCAAAAAATCGGCTGTAGCGCGGCCTAGCTGCGTTAAAAGCATCGCTAAAAAATGCTCATTTAGGTCCCCTAAAGTCGAGCGCGACCCCGGCCGTTTTAGCGCTGCTTTTGCCTTGCCTGGCCACACTACTACCAATTTTTCCCCATTCCGAATTTACTCTGCGGCGGCCTCGGTGTTTTTGTCTGCCAGTTCCATCCAGTCGGCCAATACGGTGTAGGCCTCTTCCAGGCCCATGCGTTTTGGTGCGGAGAACAACTGGATGGTGATCGAGTCGCCCCAGCCTTTGCGGATTTCCGACTGTACTTTCAGCAGGGTGTTCTTGGCTGCCCCGTAGGTGAGCTTGTCGGCTTTGGTCAGCAGGATGTGCATCGGCATGCCGGCGGCGACGGCCCAGTCGAGCATCAGCAGGTCGAAGTCGGTCATCGGATGGCGGATGTCCATCATCAGAATCAGACCTTTCAAACTCTCCCGACCACCGAGGTAAGCCTCGAGGTGGCGCTGCCAGTGTTGCTTGAGCGGGATCGGTACTTTTGCATAACCGTAGCCCGGCAGGTCGACCAGACGGCGATCTTCGTCTAGCTTGAAGAAGTTCAACAGCTGTGTGCGACCCGGAGTTTTCGAGGTGCGCGCCAGGCTGGCGTGGGTCAGGGTGTTCAGCGCGCTGGATTTGCCGGCGTTGGAACGACCGGCAAACGCCACTTCGAAGCCTTCGTCGTCTGGGCATTGATCGACTTTGGCGGCACTGAGCATGAACGTGGACTGTTGGCACAGGCCGAGGATGGGATTCTTGAGTTGCATGGGATTTCCGATGTGGGCGGCGCCGGGATTGGGCGCGGAACGCGGTGTCGCTTCCGTTTCAGTGACGCCAGTATATAATGCCGCAGATTTTGTGTGTGCTTTGTCCCAGCGAAGGATGAAGTTCACGAGAGCGACAGACTTTGATTGCGCATTAGAACGCAGAACGCTCTCAACCCTGAAAAGGTCGTTTTATGACGAAATGGCTGCTGGCTGCCGGAGTCTTGATGCCGCTTTACAGCGCACAGGCTACACAGGATCCGGAAGCTGTGTACAACCGTGTTTGTGGTGCCTGTCATTCCGGCCAACTACCCATGGCGCCCGCAAGAGGCGATCAGGAAGCTTGGACGCCGAGGTTGGCGAAAGGTATGGGGACGCTGGTGCAACACGTGACCCAGGGTTTCAAGGCGATGCCGCCGCGTGGTTTGTGCATGGACTGCAGTGCCGAGGATTACCAGGCCATCATCCTGTGGATGAGCGAGAGTAAGCCCGGTCCATAACTTAACCCTTAGCCGTAGTTGGATTAGCTGATGAACAAATTGATCGTGAGTCTGCTGTTGACCGTGGGAATTTCAGGTCTCGCCCATGCTGCCGGCGATGCCGCAGCAGGCCAGGCCAAAGCTGCCGTTTGCGGAGCCTGCCATGGCCCGGACGGCAACAGCATGGCGCCAAACTTTCCGAAACTGGCCGGTCAAGGTGAACGCTACCTCGACAAGCAATTGCACGACATCAAATCGGGCAAGCGCGTGGTGCTGGAAATGACCGGGCTGCTGACCAACCTGAATGATCAGGATCTGGCCGACATCGCCGCGTACTTCGCCAGCCAGAAAGGCAGCGTCGGCGCCGCCGATCCGAAGATCGTCGCTCGCGGTGAAGCGCTGTTCCGGGGCGGCAACCTGGAAAAAGGCCTGCCAGCCTGCACCGGCTGCCACTCGCCGAACGGCGCCGGCAATGCTGCAGCAGGCTTCCCGCACCTGGGTGGACAGCATGCGCAATACATCGCCAAGCAACTGACCGATTTCCGCAAGGAAGAAGGCGGTCGCGCCAACGACGGCGACGCGATGACCATGCGCACCATCGCGCGCAAGCTGAGCGACGAAGACATCGCCGCTGTTTCCAGCTACATCCAGGGCCTGCATTGAGACCCTGCTTCGAGGGTTGAACGAGGCGCTTGACGCCTGCCACGTTAACGCTCGATTAATCCTTCGCAGCAAGTATAAAAAGGGTGGCTTTGGCCGCCCTTTTTTGTGGCCGCTGCCGTTACACTACAGCACTCATGCCCGCCAGGATCTGTGTCGCAACAGGTCGAGCGAGGCGACCCAAATTGTTCAGGAGTAAAGCATGCGTAATCTGATCATCAGCGCCGCCCTCGTCGCTGCCAGCCTGTTCGGCGTCACCGCCCAGGCCGCTGAAGCCCCTGCCGCCCCTTACGTTGAACTGGCCAACCCGGTGCCGGTGGCAAAGCCTGGCAAGATCGAAGTGGTCGAGCTGTTCTGGTACGGCTGCCCGCATTGCTACGCTTTTGAGCCAGTGATCAATCCATGGGTTGAAAAACTGCCGTCCGACGTCAACTTCGTGCGCATTCCCGCCATGTTCGGCGGCCCATGGGACGCTCACGGCCAGATGTTCCTGACCCTCGAAGCCATGGGTGTCGAGCACCAGGTGCACAACGCCGTGTTCAACGCAATCCAGAAAGAACACAAGAAGCTCACCGACAAGAACGACATGGCTGACTTCCTCGCCACTCAAGGCGTGGACAAGGACAAGTTCCTCGCCACCTTCGACTCGTTCGCCATCAAAGGCCAGATCATCAAGGCCCGAGAGCTGGCCAAGAAGTACGAAATCACTGGCGTGCCAACCATGATCGTCAATGGTAAATACCGCTTCGACATCGGCTCTGCCGGTGGTGCCGAGCAAGCATTGAAGCTGGCTGACGATCTGGTCGCCAAAGAGCGAGCGGCTAACAAGGCTGCTGCCAACTAAGCCCGGCATTCGCCATGCGCCGCTGGAAGTCCGAACGCATCGTTGGCCTGCATGATCCGCAGGTCAACGAGCATCACCTGGCGTCTACGGGCCTGCCTGCAGACCAGCGTCTGCGCTTGCTCAGCTTCAACATTCAGGTCGGCATCAGCACCGAGCGCTATCGGCATTACCTGACCCGCAGCTGGCAGCATCTGCTGCCCCACACCGGACGTTCCGGCAATCTGCAGAAGATCGGCGACCTGCTCGGCGACTTCGATCTGGTCGCCCTGCAGGAAGCCGATGGCGGCAGCCTGCGTTCGGGCTACGTCAATCAGGTCGAACATCTGGCCCACCTCGGCGCCTTTCCCTACTGGTATCAACAACTCAATCGCAACCTCGGTCGACTGGCCCAGCACAGCAATGGCGTGCTCAGCCGCCTGAAGCCGTGGGCGATCGAGGACCACCCCCTGCCCGGCCCGAAAGGTCGCGGCGCGATCCTGCTGCGCTTCGGCGAAGGTCCGGAAGCGCTGGTAGTAGTGATGATGCACCTGGCCCTCGGCGCGCGGACGCGCAGCCTGCAACTGGCCTACATTCGCGATTTGATCAGCGGCTACAAGCATCAGGTGCTGATGGGCGACATGAATACCCATGCCAGCGACCTGCTCGAACACTCGCCGTTACGCGATCTCGGCCTGCTGGCCCCGCAGGTGGAAGCGACCTTCCCCAGCTGGCGCCCACAGCGTTGCCTTGATCATATTCTGCTCAGCCCGACCCTGACCCTGGAAAAGGTCGAGGTGCTGGCCCAGCCCATTTCCGATCACCTGCCGGTCGCGGTGGAAATTCGTCTGCCGGGTTCGCTCACGGCCGACGCATTGCCCGCGTTGAGCCCTGCCCCTCGCGGAACCTGTGAATGAGCGACGACGCCCAGCGCTGGAAAGAGAAGTACCTCAAGAGCATCGAACAGCAGGACAAGCTTGAGCGCCGTTGGGCCGCGCGACTCGATCTGCTGCGACGCGGTCTGGTGCGCAGCACGCTGGCGGCCGAGGGCACCGACAAGGTCGTCGATCAATGCATGAAAGAAATGCGCGAAGTCGTACGTACCGATGACATGGACGCCGGCCTCGCCGCCCTGCTGCCGCGCCTGGAAAAAGCCGTGCTCGATTCCGAGCAGCGCCGTGAAACGCGCATCGATCAGGTCAGCACCGCGCTGACGGCGCTGGTCACCCAGTTGCAGGCCCTGCCATTGCCGCGCGAAGTGGCGCAACCACTGAAGAAATTCGCCAAGCAACTGGACAGCCGCGTCGGTCAGGCACGGGAAATGCCGCTGCTGCTGAGTGAACTCAGTGGCTTGCAGGGCAAGGCCTTGAGTCAGTTGGAGACGCCGGCCGAGCCGGGCCGGCCGGGGCTGTTGCAGCGTCTGTTTGGCAGCCGTGACGGCGAGGAAGCCGCTGCACCGGCTGCAGACATACCAGCAACACCAGTGCCGCAGCCGGTCGAAGCCCGGCCACCTGAACCGGAGCCTGTGCAATCAGCACCGGTGGCCAACGCTGAGCCAGCGATCGCAGCACCCGAGACCATCATCGAGATACCTGTCCAGACGCCGCCTGATGAGCCGGAAGTCGTGGCGTTCGCTGCGCCTGTGGTCGTCGTTGAAGCCGAGCCAGCGCAGGTTGAACCAGCCGCTGACGCCGAGATAACCGTCGCTGCGCATGCAACCGAGGCATTCAACCCCGATGAACTGAGCCACCCCGGCGATCCGTCGCCGCTGATTCTCGATAGCCTGCCGCTCCCGGAGCCGATCGCTCAAGCCTTGGCCGCTGTCGACCCGGAGCAGTCGGAACACGACATCCTCTTCGCTCTGCCGGATTCTCCGGAGCCGTCCTACAGTTCCGTGGCCCGACATATCGAAGACACGCTGATCGGCCTGCTCGACGACCTGACCCTGCCCGAGCGTCACCGGCCGCAAGCCGAAGCCATGCGCGAACGACTCAAACACGGGCTGAACTGGTACGAGCTGCTGCCGATCCTCGACGATCTCGCGACCTTGATGCTGGCGATTACCGACAGCGGTCAGCACGAATTCGAAGCTTATCTGCAACAGCTCAACGAACGCCTCGAAGCGTTTCAGAGCAACCTGCAAGCGGCCAGCGAAGGGCATGCCGACAACAGCTCGGCGGCGCGGGCCATGGACACTCAAATCCGTGAACAGGTCGACGGCTTGCAGAGCAGCGTACAGCAAGCAGCCGACCTCGATGACCTCAAGCATGTGCTGGAGAATCACCTGGAAGGCTTGCTCGGAACGATGGACCAGCACCAGAAGCAGCGCGACGCCCGCGAGCAGGAAGTCGCCGGCAGGTTGAAGAGCCTGTCGGAGCGCGTGGCGCATATGGAACAGGAAGCCTTGGGTTTCCGTGAACACCTTGAAGAACAGCGGCAGAAAGCCCTGATCGATCCGCTGACCGGTCTGCCCAACCGCGCGGCGTGGAGCGAACGCCTCGAGCATGAAATCCAGCAATGGCAGCAGCACGGCAACACCCTCAGCCTGGCCATGCTCGACCTCGATCATTTCAAGCGGATCAACGACAGCTACGGCCATTTGGCCGGCGATAAAGTGTTGAAAATCATCGCGACGGTCTTGCGCAAGCGTCTGCGCGGCACGGATTTCATCGCCCGCTTCGGCGGCGAAGAGTTTGTGCTGTTGCTACCGGCAACGCCGCCTGCGGTTGGCGCGAAGCTGCTGGAAACCCTGCGCGCGGCGATCGAAGCCTGCCCTTTTCACTTCAAGGGCGAGCGCGTGACCATCACGATTTCCATGGGACTCGCATCATTCAGGACAGGAGAACACAGCGATCTGGTGCTGAAAAGAGCCGATCAGGCGTTGTACCGGGCAAAAAACGCCGGACGCAATCGAGTCGAGCTGGGCTGAGGCAATTGTTCCAATTTGTTTAAATCCGCCCGCTGGCGGACTCTGAGCAAATCCGTACGTTACACTGTTGCATTATCATCTTCAGCGTATCGTCCTCTGCCATGAAATTCCTTGCCCTTGTTGCTTCGTTGCTCGTTCTCGCCGGTTGCGCCAGCGGCCCGCGTTACGAAACCAGCCACCCTTCGGCCAATTACGACAGCCGCATCCAATTCGTCGTGGTGCACTACACCTCGGCATCGCTGGAGCGTTCGCTGCAACTGCTGACCCACGGCGACGTCAGCAGCCACTACCTGATCGGCGATGATAAAAGCGCCACCATCTACAAGTTGATGGACGAAAACCAGCGCGCCTGGCATGCCGGCGAAAGTCAGTGGCAGGGCCGCACCTGGCTGAATTCCAGTTCCATCGGTATCGAAATCGTCAATCCCGGCTACAAGGACACCCCAACCGGGCGCCTTTGGTATCCGTACAGCGAAGCGCAGATCCAGTCGCTGATCACCCTGCTCAAGGACATCAGCCAACGCAACGGCATCAGCCCGCGACACATCATCGGTCACAGCGACATCGCACCGCTGCGCAAGCTCGATCCGGGGCCATTGTTCCCGTGGAAACGTCTCGCTGATGAAGGCCTCGGCCTGTGGCCGAACGAGCAAGCGGTGGCGCGTCAGCAGGCGGTTTTCAACACCAACCCGTTGCCGGAGGTCGGCTGGTTCCAGGCGCAACTCGCGCGCCTGGGTTACGACACGCCGCAGACCGGCGAGCTGGACGTCGCCACGCGCCATGTCCTCGCCGCGTTCCAGATGCATTACCGCCCTGCCCGGTTTGACGGCACGCCGGATGCACAAACCGCAGCACTTCTGCTGGTCCTCAATCAGACAAAATAATGACGCCCGCCCGACGGTCAGGGCGAAATCGCAATCAGCAGCTATAACTCATGGTAATTCTTCGGAAAATCCCTGATGGCTGCGACCCGAGAGACGCTGCGTAGCTGGTTTTATCGCCCTGTTTTTTTGGCGATGATCGCGGCTGTCCTCAGCGCCAGTCTGCTGATCGCCGGCGGTATGTTCGCGGCGATGCGCCAGATGGAAATGCGCGAGAGCCAGGAAATGAACGCCCAAGGCGAGCGTTTCCTCGCGCGCCTCGAACAATTGTTCGGCCAGTTGCGCGAAAGCCTCGACGACCTGGAAGCCCAGCCCTTGCGCGGCTGCGACGAGGAAATGATTGCGACGTTGCAGCAAGTCACCTTCAACTACCGCTTCGTCTATGAAGCCGCCTACATGGACGCGTCGCGGTTCTGCTCCAACCGTCCGCGCCAGGAAGGTCTGTCCCTGGTGCGTGCGCCGGACATTCAGGGCCCGACCTACAGCTATTGGCTGAACACCACCACCGAACCCGATGAAAACCGCGCGGCACTGATGCTCGGTCGCGGCAACTTTCGGGTCGCCACCTCGCGCGGACATTTGACCGACATGGTCGATCTGTCGCCCGGCAGCAGCCTGCTGGTAGTGCTCGATCACGGCAGCCGGGCGATCCCGGTGCTCGGTACCGCACAGACCTGGCCACCGACCGAACCCTGGCCACCGAAGAGCCTTGATGCGCTGCAAGTCACGCAAACGCGATTGATCTACCGCATGCCCACCAATAACCCGGAATATCAGTTGGTACTGATCACGCCGCGCACGGGCATGCACGTCCCGGCGGTGTGGTGGTGGCTGTTGCCGGTGTGCCTGATCGCCGGGGCTGTTGTCGGCTTTCTGACCTTGCTGCTGGTGCGTCAGCGCCAGTCACTGGATGCCGAGCTGCACGGGGCGATTCGTCGGGGTGAGTTGCAGGTGCTGTATCAGCCGATTTTCGATCTCGACAGCCGCAACTGCGTCGGCGCCGAAGCCCTGCTGCGCTGGCGGCGTCCCGACGGCACACTGACCAGTCCCGACCTGTTCATTCCGATGGCGGAGAACACCGGACAGATCCGGCAGATGACCGACTTCGTCTTGCAGCGTCTGCTCGAACAGCTGGGTCAGTTACTGCGCGCCAACCCGCAACTGTACATCTCGGTGAACCTCGCAGCCTGCGATGTCATGGTGCCGCGCATCGGCCAGGTCATGGCGCGCCTGCTGGCGTTGCACCGTGTCGCCGCGCGGCAGATAGCCTTCGAAGTCACCGAACGCGGCCTGATCGATGTGGTGGTGGCGCGGGAGAACCTGCAAGCCTTGCGCGACGTTGGCCATCAGGTGCTGATCGATGATTTCGGCACCGGCTATTGCAGTCTCGCCTACCTGCAGACCCTACCGGTGGATTGCCTGAAAATCGACAAGGCGTTTATCGATGCGCTGGGCCATGACGCGGCGAGCAGCGGCGTCGCTCCGCACATCATTCACATGGCGCAGGCGCTGGATCTGAAAGTGATTGCCGAAGGCATCGAGCTGGAATCGCAAGCGACATTGCTCAGCAGTGAGGGGGTCAAGTTCGGTCAGGGCTGGTTGTTTGCCCACGCACTGAGCGCCGTGCAGTTCATTGAACTGATCACCCGCGGCAGACGCCTCGCCGGACGGCGTATGGATGATGAGGCTTAAACGGCCAGCGCCATGTAGAACTGAGTACCCTGCCCCGGCCGCGAATAGACGCCCATGCGCCCGCCGTGCAACTGGACGATTTCCTTGCACAGTGCCAGGCCAAGGCCGGCGCCGCCCTTCTTGCGCCCGACCTGCACAAAGGGCTCGAAGATTCGCCCTTGCTGACCGTAGGCAATGCCTTCGCCGTTGTCTTCGACACTGATGATGACCCGCTCGCCATGGCGGCGCGCCTGCAGACGGATCTGCCCGTCGCGGGCGGTGTGGCGCAAAGCGTTGTCGATCAGATTGTCGAGGACTCGATCGAGTTGTGCCTGATCAGCCTGCAACCTAGGCAGCGGGCCTTGAATCTCGACGTTCAGCGCAACACCTTTGGCCGCAGCCACGTCGGCAAAGCGCAGTTGCGCCTGCTCCAGCAAGTCCTCGATGGAACATGGCGCCAGGGTAAGTTTCTGCAGACCGTTCTGGTAGCGCGAGAAATTCAGCAAGTCGTTGATCAACTGCATCAGACGCTGCATTTCTTCGTTGACGGTATCCAGCAGGTCAGCTTCACGCGACTCCGCCGGGAATTTCGCCCGCTCGCGAAACAGCCCAAAGGCCATGTGCATGCCCGTCACCGGCGTGCGCAGTTCATGGGAAGCGCGCAAGACAAACTCGCTACGAACCCGCTCAAACGCCCGTTGCTCGGTAACGTCGTGCAGGACCATGACCGCACCGAGAATATGCCCCTGGGTATGGCTGACCGGCGTCAGGCTATAAGTCAGCAGGCGCGATTCGCCATCGACTTCGATGCTCAGATCTTCCGGAGCCCGCTCCAGCGTGCCGCCGCGCAGCACCAGTTGCAGTTGTGCATCCAGCTCCGGGCGGCCGAGTGCGGTGCCCAGGCCTTGGCCGAGTCGATCGTCTTCCCAGCCCAATTGGCGCTGAGCTACCGGATTGAGGTGCTCGAGCTGGCCTTGGCGGTCGATCATCAGCAAGCCGTCGTCGATACTGTCGAGCACCGCTTGCAAACGCTGCTGACCGGCCAACAGTTCGTCGACATTCATCGCCTGGTGTTCACGCAACGCCTCGGCCATCAAGCCGAAGCGGCGCGACAGCAGATTGACTTCCATCGCCGTGGAAATCGGCAGGGTCACGTCATAATTGCCCTGGCCGATGTTGTCGGCGGCCTTGGCCAGCGCTTCGATCGGCGCGCCGAAGCGTCGGGCAATGCCCTGGGCGGTGACGAAGCCGATGATCAGCACCGCCAGCCCGACCAGGCCAAGCAGCCCGGCAATCAGCAAGGCACGCTCGCGAGCGGCGTGTTGCACCTCATTGATACTGTCCAGCGCGTGTTTGTGCTCAGCGATCAAACCGTTACGGAGGATATTGAAGCGCTCGCGGAAATCCGCGCTGGTGCTGGCGTTCTTCGCCGCTTCGGCGGTCACGTCGAATGAAGCGAGGAAGTTCAGGTAGTCGGCCTTGGCCTGGCGGAAACCGTAAGGCTGGTCATCGCCCTCCGGCTGCTGGGCGATGCCTTGGTCGAGCAACTCGAAGTAGTGTTGCTTGGACGCTTCGAACGCAACGGGATCAGGCTTTTCGGCGAGCATGATGATCAATTGATCACCGAGGGTCTGGCGCAGCTTGAGCCCCAGATCCAGGGTGACGAAGTTGCTGCGCACCAGCGCTTCCTGCGACCCGGCCATCTGCATCACGCTGACCAGCCCGAGCAAGAGCCCGAGCAAGGCCACGGTGATCAACGCAGAAATGCTCAGGAACAGGCGCGTGCGCAGCTTGATCGCCAGTTTCATCGCGCAGTGCTCACAGGTTGTACTGCTTGCGTTTGCGGTACAGGGTCGAGGCGTCGATGCCGAGGGTTTTCGCCGCTTGGTCCAGGGTGCCGGCGGTGGCCAGAACCGCGCCGATGTGCGCTTTCTCCAGCTCGTCGAGGCTCAGCGCCGCGCCGACCCGTGGCGCATTGTTAGCCGGTTGTTCGGCCATGCCCAGGTGGCTGATTTCCACGCGTTCCTGCGGGCAGATGATGCTGGCCCGCTCGACCACGTTGCGCAGCTCGCGAATGTTGCCCGGCCAGCGATAACCGAGCAGCGCCTCCCGCGCTTCATCGCTGAAGCCGCGCGCTGGGCGTGCGTACTCTTTGACGAAACGTGCAAGGAAACGATCGGCGAGGGTCAGGATGTCTTCGGCGCGCTCGCGCAGGGGCGGCAGATGCAGGGTAATGACGTTGAGGCGATAGAGCAGATCTTCGCGGAAGCGGCCGTCGCGGACCATGTCTTCGAGGTTGAGGTTGGTCGCGGCGAGAATGCGCACATCGGCGCGGCGAGTGACCGGATCGCCGACCCGCTCGTATTCCTTGTCCTGAATGAAGCGCAGCAACTTTGGCTGCAACGTCAGGGGAAAGTCGCCGATCTCGTCGAGAAACAGCGTACCGCCGTCCGCCTGGTTGACCCGACCCAAAGTACTCTCGCTGGCGCCGGTGAACGCGCCACGGCTATGGCCGAACAGCTCGCTTTCCATCAGCTCGGCAGTCAGCGACGGGCAGTTGATGGTCACGCAGGACTTCTTCTCGCGCTTGCTCCAGCCGTGGATCGCACGGGCCAGCTCACCTTTACCCGTGCCGGACTCGCCAAGGATAAGAATGTTGGCGTCGGTGCTTGCGACCTGACGGGCCGTCTCCAGCACGACTTTCATCGCCGGGCTGTGGGAATCAAGGCCGTCTTTCGGTTTGCGGATCTCGCCTTCCAGCGCTTCAAGGCGCGCGGAGAGCTGGCGCACTTCCAGTTGCTTGGCGGTGGCCAGACGCAGTTGATCAGGGCTGCACGGCTTGACCAGGTAATCGGCGGCGCCGGCCTGAATTGCGTCAACGGCGGTGTCGACCGCCGAATGGGCGGTGACAATGACCACGCGCATCCACGGCGCCTGAATGCGCATCTGCGCAAGGACATCGAGACCGTTGTCCTCGCCCAGACGCAAATCGAGGAAGCACAGGTCGAAAACCTGGCGTTGCAGCAATGCCTCGGCCTGAGTTGCACTGTTGGCCGTGGCTACCGTATAGCCCTCGTCTTCGAGGCAATAACGAAACGTACGCAGGATGGCGGATTCATCATCCACCAGCAGAATGCGGCCTTGTTGCTCAGTGGCAGATTCCATTTTTCCTACGCTCCATAGTGATTAGTCTTGGGTTAGTCCCGGAAAAATCGGGCAAGTTGCATGGTTGATTCTGAACGATACCAGCCATAGGAGGGTAGCTCTCTACTGCCATAACGGCCAATTCATTGATTTCGTTAAGTTTTAAGACATTCTGCATTTTGCAGGGCAGATCCTGCGTCCTCTTCTGACATCTGCGTACCGGTAGCAATTCCATATCATCGAAATTTCCTACGAAATAATCGTGCATTGCGCACGACTGCAGAAGAGCCATCGTGCAGGATGCGTCGCAGGAAATTTCTCATCCGCATATAAGTCATTGTTTTTATTGATGTTTCTGTACATCAAAAAACTGGCATGCAGGCTGCAATACCTCACTCAGCCCGGGCAGAACAGCACTGCCCCAACCGAACAAGCGTGAGGAACACAGGATGACTCGCCCAACCGCCGCCCAAGTACGTATTTCGCCACTGCAGATCCAGCAAGGTCTGTTCGGTGTACTGGCGTTGTTGATCACCCTGATCGTCTGCCAGCAATACATGAGCTGGGAAAACAGCCGTAAACCCGAGCCACTGATTTCGATGCAGCACAGCACGCAGAAGCACTTCAGTGCCGTGAGCAGCAGCCAGGCCGAAAACGCTTCGATGCACATGATTGATGTCGACCAGGCACAGCCGCTGGACCAACTGCCACGGGAAGAGCGCTGGGTCTTCTAAGTCGTTGAACACATTCGGACGCCTGAGCGTCGGAAACCGGAAACACCCCTAAATAGAGAAGTAAGGAGAATCACCATGTTGAGCTGGGCAATTACATTCTTGATCATTGCCATCATCGCCGCCGTTCTGGGCTTCGGTGGTATCGCGGGCACCGCCACGGGTATCGCCAAGATTCTCTTTGTCGTGTTCCTGGTGATGTTCATCGCTTCCTTCTTCTTTGGCCGTCGCGGCCGAGGTTAACGATGATCGGTCTCAAGACATTGGCCGCCGCCCTGCTTCTGGGCGGCAGTGCCATGGCCATGGCGGCCAATGACGGCCAGACCCGGGTCAACGAACTGCTCGCCTCCGACGAGCAGTACCGTGAAACCTGGGAAGGCGTGATCAAAAAGGAAGAGCGCGTACCGGAATGGGTGATCAACCTGTCCGGCACCTCCGAACAACAGATGCATGCCGTTACGGAAGATGGCGACCAGTATCTGGTCGGCCCGCTCTGCGAGAATCAGGACAAGTGCCTGAATCACCGTTTGATTGTCGCCTTCAGCTTCGACAAGGATGACGCCTACGCCATGCTGGTCGATGTGCCGGAAGGTCTGCCGCAGGACAAGTCGCCTACGCGCCACGCGACTTATCGCTTCTTCGGCAAGCCTGATCAGGGCATGCAGGATCTGCTGATGGAAACCCTGAAGAAAGATCCGAAGTGGTACTGATGCAGGACGCACAAGGTTTTCGAACACGAAAGCAGCGCCCCGCTGCTTTCCATTGCGCCGCCCGATGAGGGTCGGTGCATGACCAGGGGGCCGGGACGTTCTGACTGATACAGGGTCGGAGTGACCTACGGGTACAGGGAGTACCTGCGCAAGGGCCGGGTCAGGGTAAAAGCTGCGCCGCAGGTTCGTCGACCCGATGGTCTGACGAATCTGCGCTGGGCTTTGAATGTGCTAAAGCATTGATCCAGTACGCCAATCCCCTCTATTGATCGTCGACACTGCGCAAGAAAACATTTCGCGGTGTTTCCTCGCGACCGTATATCGACAAAGATCGCGCTCGTTCGGAGTGGCCTCTAGTCTTGCGAATCAGACTTTTTCAGGAAATTTCCGCCGATTTTGCCTGTACAAAATTTAAGCGGCCTACGCTGTAATGGCCGGTTCACGGCACTTATGTCGGCACAAATGTCACAATCGAACCGCTTGGGACGCCAGTTTCAATTGAAAAAGCTCATGCCGATTCGGCATAGGGTAGGCGTTTACGGCATTAGACGGCGCCACCTTGCATCGGAATAGTTGCGCCTTTTTTCGCCTGCCGAAGAGCCGTAAACACGCGCTTCGGGGCACCTTATACGGAGGCAGATGCACAGACTTTTCCGCTGATGAGCGTTCCAGTTCCTGCATGTGCCTGAGTCAAACGCAAGTAAGGGTAAAGATAATGAAGAAGGCAAAAATCAGCCTCGCCTGGCAGATCCTCATCGGTCTGGTTCTGGGGATTGCACTGGGTGCGTTGCTCAACCACTTCAGCGCCGAAAAGGCCTGGTGGATCAGCAACGTCCTGCAACCGGCAGGCGATATCTTTATCCGTCTGATCAAAATGATCGTGATCCCGATCGTCATTTCTTCGCTGATCGTCGGCATCGCTGGCGTCGGCGACGCCAAGAAGCTCGGGCGTATCGGCCTGAAGACCATCATCTATTTCGAGATCGTCACCACCATCGCCATCGTTGTCGGTCTGGTGCTGGCCAACGTGTTCCATCCGGGCACCGGCATCGACATGAGCACCCTGGGCACGGTCGACATTTCGAAGTACCAGGCGACTGCCGCCGAAGTGCAGCATGAACATGCGTTCATCGAGACCATCCTCAACCTGATTCCGTCGAACATCTTCGCGGCCATGGCCCGCGGTGAAATGTTGCCGATCATCTTCTTCTCCGTATTGTTCGGTCTTGGCCTGTCGAGCCTGCAGTCGGACCTGCGCGAGCCGCTGGTGAAGATGTTCCAGGGCGTCTCGGAAAGCATGTTCAAAGTCACCCACATGATCATGAACTACGCCCCGATCGGCGTATTCGCACTGATCGCGGTGACCGTGGCCAACTTCGGCTTCGCCTCGCTGCTGCCGCTGGCGAAACTGGTGATTCTGGTTTACGTCGCCATCGCCTTCTTTGCCTTCGTGGTGCTGGGCCTGATCGCCAAGCTGTTCGGCTTTTCGGTGCTCAAGCTGATGCGCATCTTCAAGGATGAGCTGGTGCTGGCCTACTCCACCGCCTCCTCGGAAACCGTACTGCCACGTGTCATCGAGAAGATGGAAGCCTACGGCGCGCCGAAAGCCATCTGCAGCTTCGTGGTGCCGACCGGTTACTCGTTCAACCTCGATGGCTCGACCCTGTACCAGTCGATCGCGGCGATCTTCATTGCCCAGCTGTACGGCATCGACCTGTCGATCAGCCAGCAACTGCTGCTGGTGTTGACGCTGATGGTCACCTCCAAAGGCATTGCCGGCGTACCGGGTGTGTCCTTCGTAGTGCTGCTGGCGACACTGGGCAGCGTCGGCATTCCGCTGGAAGGTCTGGCGTTCATCGCCGGTGTCGACCGCATCATGGACATGGCGCGTACTGCACTGAACGTCATCGGTAATGCTCTGGCCGTGCTGGTTATCGCGCGCTGGGAAGGCATGTACGACGATGCCAAGGGCGAGCGCTACTGGAACTCCCTGCCGCACTGGCGCAGCAAGGAAAAACTGCCGGCTGGCGAAATCTCCAAGAACTGACACCCCCCTGTAGGAGCTGCCGCAGGCTGCGATCTTTTGATCTTGCTTTTAAAAAACAAAATCAAAAGATCGCAGCCTTCGGCAGCTCCTACAGTAGATTGAGGCCACCCAGTAAATCGGGGGGCGGCAGATCCATACAAACCCCGGAGCAATCCGGGGTTTGTCGTTTCTGGCGACCCCGCTATCATTCGCCGCATTCTTCGGGGGATTTGACTGATGCTTAATGGCCTGTGGCTTGGCTTCTTCATCGTGGCAGCCGTGTCGGCGCTGGCGCAGTGGCTGATCGGCGGCAACGCCGGGATCTTCGCGGCGATGGTGGAAAGCATTTTCGCCATGGCCAAGCTGTCGGTCGAAGTCATGGTGCTGCTGTTCGGCACCCTCACCCTGTGGCTGGGCTTTCTGCGCATCGCCGAGAAAGCCGGGATCGTCGAGTGGCTGGCCAAGGTCCTCGGCCCGCTGTTTCTACGGCTGATGCCGGAAGTCCCGGCCGGCCACCCTGCCCTTGGCCTGATCACGCTGAACTTTGCCGCCAACGGTCTGGGCCTGGACAACGCCGCCACACCCATCGGCCTGAAAGCCATGAAGGCGTTGCAGGAGCTCAATCCCAGCGCCACCATCGCCAGTAACGCGCAGATCCTCTTTCTGGTGCTCAACGCCTCGTCGCTGACCCTGCTGCCCGTGACCATTTTCATGTACCGCGCTCAGCAAGGCGCGCCGGATCCGACGCTGGTGTTCCTGCCGATTCTGCTGGCGACCAGTTGCTCGACCATCGTCGGTTTCCTTTCCGTAGCTTTCATGCAGCGCCTGCGCATCTGGGACCCGGTAGTGCTCGCCTATCTGCTGCCCGGCGCGCTGATCCTCGGCGGTTTCATGGCCCTGCTCGGTACGCTTTCTGCAACGGCACTGGCGGGATTGTCGTCGATCCTCGGCAATCTCACGCTGTTCGGCTTGATCATGCTGTTTTTGCTGATCGGCGCGCTGCGCAAGGTCAAGGTGTATGAAGCGTTCGTCGAAGGCGCAAAAGAAGGCTTCGATGTGGCGAAAAACCTGCTGCCGTATCTGGTGGCGATGCTCTGTGCAGTCGGGGTGTTGCGCGCGTCTGGTGCGCTGGATTTCGGCCTGGACGGCATTCGCCATCTGGTCGAGTGGGCCGGTTGGGACACGCGCTTCGTTGACGCGCTACCGACGGCGATGGTCAAACCGTTCTCCGGCAGCGCCGCGCGGGCGATGCTGATCGAGACCATGCAGACTTCCGGCGTCGACAGCTTCCCGGCGCTTGTTGCAGCGACGGTGCAGGGCAGTACCGAGACCACGTTCTATGTGCTGGCGGTGTATTTCGGCGCGGTGGGCATTCAGCGCGCGCGGCACGCGGTGGGGTGTGCGTTGCTGGCGGAGTTTGCCGGAGTGGTCGGCGCCATCGGGGTCTGCTACTGGTTCTTCGGCTGAGCAAAATTCCCATGTGGGAGCGAGCCTGCTCGCGAAGACGGAGTGTCAGTCAACGCTTAAGTGACTGATACACCACTTTCGCGAGCAGGCTCGCTCCCACAGGAGTTGTGGTGTGTCAGCGGGGTTGCGGGGCAAGTTTCTGGCCTTGCTCGACGGCCCAGGCCACAACCTTGGCCGTAAGGCGATCACTGGCCTGGCCAAACCCGGCGACCACCGCCGGCACCTGCACATCGTTCAACGGCTGGCGCTCTTCGAAGCGACGGCTGGCGAGGATGCGCTGGTCATAGCCACGCACCAGCAACGCATCGACCCGCACCACAACGCCGGCCTGGGTGCCCTGATATTCGGTCTGAAACGCCTGCAAACTGCCGCCCAGTTCCAGATCCGCCTGGAAGTTGCTGTCGTCAGTGCTGAGCAACGTCACTCTGCCGTCACGCTGGAATCCATCGAGCAGGCGATTGCGCAGCAGCACCGGCGCCGGATCGCTCCAGCGCGAGCCTTTGTAGCTGCTGATCACATCGCCCTGCGGAATCACAGCAATGCTCGGCCGGTTCAGCGCCTCGCTGGCCTGCAATTTATTCAAGCGCAGCGACCACGACTGCGTCGCCGCCGGGTTGGCCGAGGCGGGCGCCGGTGCGGCGGGCAGGCGGTAGACATCCGACGGTTCCGACTCGGGCAAGATCGAGCAAGCGCCAATCAGGATCAAGCCGGCGCCGAGGAGGGCGATTCGAGTCAACTTCATGGGGTGAATTCCTTGTTCTTGTCGCTGCCCAGCAGGTAGCCGCTGGGGTTGGCCTCAAGGCGTTGGGAGATGGCGCGCAGCGAGGTCAGCGTCTCGCGCAGTTCGCGAATCGCCGGGGCCAGACCGTTGAGGCCCTGCATGCCGTTATCCAGCGAGTTCTGGTTTTTGCTGAGCAAGCCGTTGATGGTCACGCTGCTTTGTTCCAGCGACTTCATCGCCTGCTCGGCGCTGCCCAAGGCCTGTTTGCCCTGATCGTTAAGCAGACCGTTGGCGTTGCGCATCAGCAGCGAGGTCTGTTCGAGCATGCTGCCGGCCTGTTTACCGACGGTCGCCAGTTGCTGCATCGCTTGTTTGATATCACCGCGCTGGTCGTTGATGGTGCCGGTGGTCTGTTCCAGATGGGCGAGGGTCTTGCTCACGCGGTCGACGTTTTCAGCGGAGAACATGTGGTTGGCGTTTTGCAGCAGGGCGCTGATGCCGGTCATCAAGTCGCTGCTGTCGTTGAGCAGACGTGAGATAGGCGAGGGCGAAGCGATCAGCGTCGGCAACTGGCCGTCATGCCCGCGCAATTTCGGGCTCTCTGGCGTACCGCCGCTGAGCTGGATGATCGAGGTGCCAGTGATGCCGGTCAGTGCCAGTTTGGCCTGGGTGTCTTCCTTGACCGGCGTGTCGCCCGCCAGACGAATCCGCGCCAGTACCCTGCGCGGGTCCTGCGGGTCGAGGCGCAGGCTGACCACATCGCCGACCTTGATCCCGCTGTACTGCACCGAACTGCCCTTGGACAGACCGCTGACTGCCTCATTGAACACCACTTCGTAGTCCTTGAACTCGGTGTCGACGCTGGACTTGGCCAGAAACAGGCCGAAGAGCAGGGCGCCGGCCACGACGATCACCGTGAACAGGCCGATCAACACATGATGGGCTCGGGTTTCCATATCAGACCTCGTTGAGCAGTTTGGCGGCGTCCAGCGCCGAGCGGCCGCGCGGGCCGTGGAAGTATTCGTGAATCCACGCGTCGTCGGTTTCCGAGACGTCGTCGATAGGGCCGGCGACGAGTACTTTCTTCTGCGCCAGCACCGCCACGCGATCGGTGATGGTGTACAGCGTGTCGAGGTCGTGGGTGACCAGAAACACACTCAGACCCAACGCATCACGCAGGGTCAGGATCAATTGATCGAACTGCGCCGCGCCAATCGGATCAAGGCCGGCGGTGGGTTCGTCGAGAAACAGAATGTCCGGATCCAGCGCCAGGGCCCGCGCCAGCGCCGCACGCTTGATCATGCCGCCGGACAGCGACGCCGGGTACTTGTCCGCCGCCGACAGCGGCAGCCCGGCCAGCGCCAGTTTCACCGCCGCCAGGTGCTCGGCGTCGTGACGGCTGAGGCCGGCGTGTTCGATCAGGGGCAGGGCGACGTTCTCGGTCACGGTCAGCGAGGAAAACAGTGCGCCTTTCTGAAACAACACACCGAAGCGCCTTTCGATCAGCGAGCGTTCATGCTCGGCCAGGTTCGGCAAGTTCTGGCCGAAGACTTTGACCATGCCTTCGCTGGGCCGATTCAGCCCGACGATGCTGCGCAGCAGCACCGATTTGCCGGTACCGGAGCCGCCAACCACGGCGAGGATTTCGCCTTTGTAGACGTCCAGATCAAGGTTCTCGTGCACGCTCTGCGGGCCGAAGCGATTGCACAGGCCACGGACTTCGATCACCGCCTCTGAGGGCGCGCGGGGTAGACGACTCACCAGCCCATCTCCATGAAAAACAGCGCAGCCACCGCATCGAGCACGATCACCACGAAAATCGACTGGACCACGCTGGAGGTGGTGTGCGCGCCGACCGATTCGGCGCTGCCGCTGACCTTGAAGCCTTCCAGACAACCAATCGCCGCGATCAGGAAGGCGAAGATCGGCGCCTTCACCAGGCCGACCAGAAAATGCTGAATGCCGATGTCCGATTGCAGCAGCGAGAGGAACATCGCCGGCGAGATGTCCAGCGACACTGCGCAGACCACGCCGCCGCCGACGATCCCCGAAAGCATCGCCAGAAACGTCAGCATCGGCAGCGCCACCAGCAGCGCCAGCACGCGCGGCACCACCAGCAATTCGATCGGGTCGAGACCGAGAGTACGGATCGCGTCGATTTCTTCGTTGGCCTTCATCGAGCCGATCTGTGCGGTAAAAGCACTGGCGGTGCGCCCGGCCATCAGGATCGCCGTGAGCAGCACGCCGAATTCGCGCAGGAACGAGAAGCCGACCAGGTCCACGGTGAAAATCGTCGCGCCGAAACTGGCCAGCACTGTGGCGCCAAGAAACGCCACCACCGCGCCGACCAGGAACGTCAGCAGGGCCACGATCGGCGCGGCGTCGAGGCCGGTCTGCTCGATGTGCGCGATCATCGGCGTGATGCGCCAGCGCTTGGGCCGCAACAGACCACGGGCGATGACTTCGAGGATCAGGCCGACGAAGCCGAGCAGCTGCAGCGTGTCAGTCCAGACCTTGTCCACCGCGCGACCAATGCGCGTCAGCAGTTGCACACTGACGCTGACTTCCGGCTCCTTGATCGGCACGCAGAAATCGCTCAGCGAGCAATACACGGTTTGCAGCAAGGCGCGGTCGGCAGTTGAAAGGGTGCAATCGGGGTGTTCGGCGGTTTTGCCCAAGCGCTCGGAACCGAGCAGTTCCACCAGCAACGAGGCGCCCGCGGTGTCGAGGGCGCCGAGGCCGTTCAGATCGATGGAAGTATTGGCATCGTACTGGCCGCGGAGCTTTTCGCTCAGGTGCTTGAGCGCCGTGTAGTGGGCGAGCGTCCAGTCGCCGCTGACCCGCAGGCGGGCAGGGCTGAGCGCGGTGTCCAGGTAGGCACTGCCGGGGGTTGGGCTGCTGGTCATAAGCTCCGTGCTTGTACGGCCGTTACGAGATCCTACGTAATAGCACGAACCGGATCAGTTTTCTTTGGCCGGTGTGCTGTCGGTAATTGCGAAACGCAGCACGCCGATCAACTGACCGTCCTCGGTCAACACCCGCACCTGCCACTTGCCCGCCGGGTTGCCGGGGAAATTCTGTTTGTGCGTCCACGCCCGGTAGCCTTCCTTGCGCCCGCCATGGATATCGAGGGCGATGCGGTCGACCTCTTTGCCGTTGAAGGTCCAGACGTGATAAATCCGCTCGTCGAGACCGCGCGGCGCGTTGATCGCAGTGTAGGCGTAGAGCCCGCCGCTGCGGATCTGCTCGGCGCTGACGGTATCGAGGCTGGCGCCGGGCGTGCGGTCCTGCAGCTGCGTGCTGATCGCCACGTCGGTCATCCACAGCGTTGCCGGCGGCACCCACGAACGCAGCGCCCAACCGACGCCGCCGATGCCGACTGTGATGAACAGAATCGCCAGGGCATTGCGCACCGTGCGGATCGGGAAGATCGACGCCAGGCTCGGGAACGACAGCAGCACGGCAATCCCCAGCGCCCATTTGAAACTCTGCGCAGTGGTCAGGTGCATGATCACCGGCAACGCAGTGAGCAGGGCGGCAAACAGGGTCAGGGTGTGCAGCGCGAGAAACGCCCAGCGCCGTGGCGCCAGCCATTTGTAATACAGCGGATCGACGATGGAGATCAGGGCGGCAATGCCGAGCAGCCCGGTGAATATCAACTGGCCGCTGTTCCAGGTCGTGGTGATGAAGAAGAACGGCAGAACGAAGAACAGGCTTTCCTGATGGATCATCTGCGTCGCGTAGCGCAGCAGCGGCTGGGGAATCTCGCGCTTGAAGATCCGCGTGAACAGTCCGGTCAGGGTGTTTTCCAGCATCAGCCAGATCCAGCTGAGCAGCATGATCACCGTGATCCAGCTCGCCAGTCCCTGCTGGCGATCGACAAGGATGAAACTGCCGACCCCGGAAATGAAACCACCCGCCGCAATGACTCCGGGGTAGCGCTTCATCAGCTCGAGAAGGCGCTGGACCAGGAGGGTTAATTTCGACATGTGGGCGATTCACTGCAGGCTAAGGAAATACCCCGACAGAGTAGCGTCCGTCGGGCGTTGTGGCGAGGTGGTGCGCGGAGCAATTTTCCCTGTGGGAGCGAGCCTGCTCGCGAAGGCGTAGTAACAGCCGCCATCACCGTTGAGGAAGCCATCGCATTCGCGAGCAGGCTCGCTCCCACAGGGTTGTGTGTCAGGGCTGCGGCGAATGTTTGCGGTGGCGATGCAGGCGCCAGCCGATCACGATCAGCAGCAATACGCCGACACCACCGGCGACCAGCCACAACACCTGATCATCACTGATCAACGGCTTCTCGATCCGGATATATCCCGGCTGCAACAGCAGCTCGCGCATGGCCTTGTTCGCCGCTTCCAGCGTCACCCCTTGCAACTCCCGCGCGGGATTGGCAAAGCGCCCATCCTGATAGTCGGCCAGCGCGCTCCAGTAATAGTCCGCCAGTGCGCTGTTGCCTTGTACGGCCCAGGCCTGATGGGCGATGGCGGCTTGTTTGATGCGGGCGAAGGTACTCGGGTCGAGGCCGTTTTTCAGCAGGTCGGCCTTGAGGTCTTCCAGCACTTGAATGGCTTCTTCGACGTCATCGCGATCCAGATCAGCGTTGAGGCTCATGAAGCCGACACCGCCGAACACTTCACGCTCGGCCCACGGCCCGTACGACAAACCGTGGTTGAGGCGAATCTGCCGGTACAGCGCCCAGTCGAGGTAATCCTTGAGAATGTCGAACGTCTGATCGTACTGATCGTCGAGCACCGGTTCCGGCACCAGCCAGTGCAGCTTGGCGCTGTCGCCAATGAAGCCACGGGTGAGGGTGCGCTCATGGGCGGCGCTGGTGCGGATGTCCGGCAGCGCCCGGTGTTCGCTCGGCTCGACCGGTTCCAGCTCGCCCCAGGTGCGCTCCAGATAGGCCGGCAGCAGTTTGTCGAGTTCGCCGACGACGATCAGGGTCATGTTGTTCGGCGCGTACCAGGCCTTGCGCACCTTCTCCAATTGCTCTTGGGTCAGATGGCCGACGTCGGCGCGCTGCGGGCATTTCAGTCCCAGCTCGACAGCCAGCTGATTGCTCGCAGTGTGGCCGAGGTCCTGCCGGTCGAGGAAACGCTGGAGTTTGGTGTAATGCCCGCCGTCCTCACGCTCGACCACCCGTTTCGCCGCGTTGATTGCGTTGTCGTCAATGCGTGTCTGAGTCAGCAGCGCGAGCAGCAGATCGAGCACCTTGCGCTGGTTTTTCGCCGGGGCTTCGATGACGAACGTGGTGTCGGCGTTGCTGGTGAATGCATTCCAGTCACCGCCCAGCGCCTGCATACGCTCTTCCAAGCCGCCTTCGCCGGTAGCGTCGATACCGCTGAACAGCAGGTGTTCGAGCAAATGCGGCAGCTCTTTTTCGTCGCAATCGAAGTCATCGAGGCCAACGCCGACCACCAGCCGGATCGCCACATGGCCGCGTTCGGTGCCGGGCTTGAGCATCAGTTGCAAACCGTTGGGCAGCGCATAGCCTTCGACCTGAAACCGATCCAGGGCGAAGGCGGGCAGGGAACCGAGCAACAGACAGGCGAACAACAGGCAACGCATAACAGGCTTCCATACGGCTGATTTGGAGATCCGTGTCGTCAGTCAGGGCCCCATCGCTGGCAAGCCAGCTCCCATAAGGATCTGCGGCGCTCACAAAACCCTGTGGGAGCTGGCTTGCCAGCGATGCGGTCTCAAGGCTGAACCACTGTAACTGACTGACCCCAGCCCCAGACGTTCAAGGCGAATGCGTAATGTCGGCCATGTCATCCACCGCCAGCGCGCCGGTGTCCGCTGTTTCCAGCACCACATAGGCGCTACTGCAGAACAGCGAATTGAGCCGTTTCATATCGGCGATCAACTCCAGGTGCAGCGAACTGGTCTCCAGACTCTGCACGATCTTGCGTTGCAAACGGCTGACATGCGCGTGGGCCAGACGCCGTTCCTGCGCACGAAAGCGGCGTTTCTCCCGCAGCAGCTGCCGCGCGCTTTCGCGGTCGCCGCTGAGAAACACCGACAGGCCCAGGCGTAGATTGGCGATCAATTGCTGCTGCAGCCCGGCGAGGTCTTCCAGGCCTTCTTCGGAAAACGAGCGCCGTTGCGAGGTCTTCTGCTGCTGGATCTTGCGCAGCATGCGCTCGATCAGGTCGGCAGCGAGTTTCAGGTTGATCGCCAGTTCGATGATCTCGGCCCAGCGCCGACTGTCCTGCTCGCCGAGGTCCTCGCGGGGCATCTGCGCCAGATACAGCTTGATCGCGCTGTACAGCGCCTCGACGTCGTCAGTCAGGCGGCGCATCTCCTGAGTGATTGCAGTCTGCTTGCCGCGCAGCACATCCAGGGAGGCGTCGAGCATGTTGTCGAGCAGATCGCCCATGCGCAGGGTTTCCCGCGCGGCATTGGCCAGCGCCAGGCTCGGCGTGACCAGCGCGGTCGGGTCGAGATGGCGCGGTTTGGCGGTGCCGTTGACCTCCGGCCGCTCCGGCAGCAGCCACGCACAGAGCCGCGCCATCGGCCCGACGCTGGGCAGCAGGATCAGACAGCGCGCGGTGTTGTAGAGCAGGTGAAAGCCGATGACCATTTCCTGCGGGCTGAAGTCGAGGCTGTCGATCCAGTGCACCAGCGGGTCGAGCACCGGAATGATCAGCAGCAGGCCGATCAGTTTGTACAACAGACTGCCCAGCGCAACCTGACGGCCGGCGGCGTTCTGCATGCTGGTGCTCATGAACGCGAGAATGCCGCTGCCGATGTTGGCGCCGATCACCAGACCGATCGCCACCGGCAGGCTGATCACCGCAGCGCCGGCCAGCGTAGCGGTGAGCAGCACGGCGGCGAGGCTGGAGTAGGAAATCATTGCGAACAACGCGCCGACCAGGGCGTCGAGGAGGATGTCGCCGGTCAGCGAGGCAAAAATCACCTTCACCCCCTGCGCGTGAGTAATCGGTGCGGCGGCTTCGACGATCAATTGCAGGGCGAGAATGATCAGCCCCAGGCCGATCGACACCCGGCCCATCTGCCCGAGCCGCGTCTGTTTGCGCGACAGAAAGAAAATCACCCCGAGGAAAATCAGCAACGGCGACAGCCACGACAAATCAAACGTCAGCACCCGCGCCATCAACGCGGTGCCGACGTCGGCGCCAAGCATGGTCGCCAGCGCTGGCGTCAGCGCCATCAAACCCTGGCCGACAAACGAGGTAACCAGCATCGCCGTGGCGTTGCTGCTCTGGACCATGGCGGTGACGAGAATGCCGGCGATGAACGCCAGCCATTTCTTCGACATGTTCTGGCCGATGACATGTCGCAGATTGGTGCCATAAACCCGCAGGATGCCGGTTCGGACGATGTGCGTGCCCCAGATCAGCAGGGCGACGGCGGACAGCAGATTGAGCAGGGTGAGCATGCAGACCCCCTGTAGTAGCAGCGCCCCAGAGGGGCAAGTGGACGGCACCGCGCGGTTTCTACGTTTTTGATACTTAAGCTGTAGTTGGCTAACGGTCTCGGCGCCAGCATTGCACAGCTAAAGCGTGGATTGAAACAAAAGTGTCATCAAAACAGATGCATCCACTCACCGAATCCGACACCTTTCCCCTCTGTTGCCCAAAACAACTGTGGGAGCGAGCCTGCTCGCGAAAGCGGTGAGCCAGCCAACATTGTTGTCGACTGGCACTCCGTCTTCGCGAGCAGGCGCGCTCCCACAGGGGTGTAGCGTGCCGCTGGACTACCGGGTTATTGGCCCGGAACATCCTTGCGCAGTTTCACCGGATCCTGCTGCTTCTTCTTGCGGGCCATCGCGCCGCGCAGTTTGATGTTGATCGCTTCCACCGCCAGCGAGAACGCCATGGCGAAGTAGACGTAGCCTTTAGGCACATGCACGTCGAACGATTCGGCGATCAGCACGGTACCGACCACCAGCAGGAACGACAGGGCAAGCATTTTCAGCGACGGGTGCTTGTCGATGAATTCGCTGATCTTGCCCGAGGCCAGCATCATCACCAGCACTGCCACGACGATCGCCGCGACCATGACTGGAACGTGGGAGACCATGCCGACGGCGGTGATCACCGAGTCCAGCGAGAAGACGATGTCGATGATCGCGATCTGGATGATGGTGTAGAGGAAGTTCCCGCCCTTGCCCGATGGCGCGTCGTCGCTTTCGTCTTCGCCTTCCAGCGCGTGGTACATCTCCTGCGAGCTTTTCCACAGCAGGAACAGGCCACCGAAGAACAGGATCAGGTCGCGACCGGAAATACCCTGGCCGAACACTTCGAAGAGGTCGGCGGTGAGGCGCATGACCCAGGTGATCGACAGCAGCAACAGGATCCGCGTGATCATGGCCAGGCCAAGACCAAAGATCCGCGTGCGCGCCTGCATGTGTTTGGGCATGCGGCTGACCAGAATCGAAATCATGATGATGTTATCGATACCGAGGACGATTTCCAGGGCGGTCAGGGTAAAGAAAGCAACCCAGATTTCGGGGTTGGTCAGCCAATCCATGTGTATTCCTTTGAGCAATTGTTGAACCGAAAAAGGTCCGGGCTTCAAACCGCGAAGCCAGGACCCGTTACGGTGAGTCTTGGGCTTATAGAGTGCTGAACACCGGGAAAGTCCCCAACAGCAGTGCAGCAATCAGAATGCAGATGCACACCAGAATCGCCCATTTCAGGGTGAAACGCTGATGATCACCGAAATCGATGCCGGCCAGCGCCACCAACAGATAGGTCGACGGCACCAACGGGCTCAGCAAGTGGACGGGCTGGCCGACGATCGAGGCACGGGCCATTTCCACCGCAGTGATCCCATAGTGGCTGGCCGCGTCGGCCAACACCGGCAACACACCGTAATAAAACGCGTCGTTGGACATGAAGAAGGTGAACGGCATGCTCACCAGCGCCGTGATCACCGCCAGGTACGGGCCGAGGAAATCCGGAATCACCGCCAACAGGCTCTTCGACATCGCATCGACCATGCCGGTGCCCGACAGGATACCGGTGAAGATACCGGCCGCAAAGATCAGCCCGACCACTGCCAGCACGCTGCCGGAATGCGCGGCGACGCGATCCTTCTGCATTTGCAGGCATGGGTAGTTGACGATCATGGCAATACTGAACGCCACCATGAACAGCACCGGCAGCGGCAACAGGCCGCCGATCAGCGTGCACATCAGGCCGAAAGTCAGTGCGGCGTTGAACCAGATCAGCTTCGGACGGCGTGCGTCGGGGAATTGCGAGACGCTGATTTCGCTGTGATCGATTTCGTCGCCGACCAGGTGCAGCTCGCCGAGGCGGGCGCGTTCACGTTTACCGTAGAAGTAGGCAATCAGCAGGATCGCTACGACACCGGCGGCCATCGCCGGGATCATCGGCACGAAAATGTCCGACGGATCCACATGCAGGGCACTCGCTGCGCGAGCGGTCGGGCCGCCCCACGGGGTCATGTTCATCACGCCACCGGCGAGGATGATCAGACCGGCCATGATTCGTGGGCTCATGCCGATGCGACTGTACAGCGGCAGCATCGCGGCCACGCAGATCATGTAAGTGGTCGCGCCGTCACCATCGAGGGAAACGACGAGCGCCAGAACGGCGGTGCCGACCGAAACTTTCAACGGGTCGCCCTTGACCAGTTTGAGGATCTTGCGCACGGCCGGGTCGAACAGGCCGGAGTCGATCATCAAGGCGAAATACAGAATGGCGAACATCAGCATCACGCCGGTCGGCGCCAGTTTGGTGATGCCTTCGAGCATCATCGGGCCGATCTTCGGCGCAAAACCACCGAACAGAGCGAACAAAATCGGGATGATGATCAGGGCGATCAGCGCGGACAGGCGCTTGGTCATGATCAGGAACATGAACGTGATGACCATGGCGAAGCCAAGGAAAGTCAGCATGGGAATACTCCAGGCGTAGCGCGGCTAATGGAATGAGCGGATCGGGCGGGATCAGCGCAGAACGGGAGACGCGAGGCGTACGGGCGGAGTGACCAGCAGGAAGCGGGAGAAACGGCGGGTTGCAGAGGACATCAGAATCACCATTGTTGTTGTTAATTGGGCCGGGCCTGTGGAGCAAATACAGGTCTTGGGCCAACCGGTCTGTTGCCGGGAGTGAGGCGATCCTAATCGGGGAAGCTTTCAGCTACCTTTCGCTATTGAAAGCGGTGAATGAACGGCCAACCGGCGGTCGGATGCGACCAGGGCCAATAAAGACGGGGTTGGTAGCGATGTGGGTAAACGCACTGACAGCGCCGGCTGGCAGTCCGGACATATCCGTTATCAGTTCGGCGTCAGCATCTGGTTAAAAAATCGACAGATCCAGCGGCCGCACCGCGCCCATCCAGATCGCATGTTCGGTGTGGTCGAGCAAGTCGTCGCCCGTGTCCGGATGCAGGAACACCACCAGGCCCTTGCGGTTGAGCGCCAGCCACGGCAGCACCTCGCCGATCAGCTCGGGGCCGAACGCCAGTTGGCAGCTCCAGTCGGGGTGCGGCCCTACCGGGCGTTCGTGCACGCGGCCCATTTTCAGCGCAAACAACTGCGCGGCCCGTTCGCACAGGGCCCGCGCCTGGTCGATGGTTTGCGCGTCGAAATAGACATGGGCGTGGTAGCCCTTGATCCCTTGCATCGTATCGCCTCTCAATCGGTTCGAACCCTTGGCTGTTTCCACCGTCACAGGCCATATAGGACAACAATAAGGAAAACAGCCATGAAAAATGCCGAAACCCCAGTGGTGAAAGTGGTGCTCTATGGTGCCATGGCCAGCCTGGGCGGTGCGTTGATGGCTGAATTACTGCGCCGCCAACACGAAGTCATCGCTATTCTCGATGATCTCACTGCGCTTGCGCCACGTCCGGGCTTGCGCAGTAAAACCGGCGATCTGTTCGATGCCGAGCGAGTCAATCAGAGCGTCGCCGGCAGTTCTGCGGTGATCTGTCTGCTGGACGCGCCGGGTCTGCCATTCAGCAGCGACCACGTCGAGCGTTCAGTGACGCTCGGGCCGGTTGAACAGGTGCTGGCAGTCGACGCGCTGGTCGAAGGTTTGCAACTGGCCAGCGTGCCGCGACTGTTTCTGGTCGGCAATTTCGGCGTGCTCGACGAGCCTGACAGCGACGAGCGCCTGCAACGTCACGCCGCCGAAGAAATCCTCGAAGCGGTGCAAAGCAGCTCGCTGCGCTGGACCTTGGTCAACGCACCCCATGGCGTTGCCGGGTTGACCATCGAGCACTTCAGTCAGGTCGGCGGCAATCTCGAACCGGGACTTGCCGAACCCTTGGAACGCTTGAACCGCGTCGCGGTGGGTATCGCCGATGAGCTGCGGTTGAATCTGCATGTCGGTGAGCATGTGAATTTTGTGGCGGCTTCAGATTCGTAAAAGATCACAGCCTTCGGCAGCTCCTACATGGGATCGCATTCCATTTGCAGGAGCTGCCGAAGCTGCGATCTTTTACTCTTCACACCGCAATCGAGGGCAGGGCCAGACCGTTAAGCGATTCGGCACTACTGGCCTGTTCCGCCATTAACCAATCAACAAACTCTTGAATCAACGCCCCCCGACGTTTGCGTTGCGGCAACACCACGTAATACCCAAGCCGCGACAGCGTGGTTTGCGCCAGCGGCCGGCACAGCAAACCCTGCACCAGCAAGTTATCCACAAGGTGGCGCCAGCCGATCGCCACACCTTGCCCGCCAATCGCCGCTTGGATCAGCAAGGTGTAATTGTCGAAGCGCAACTGCCCCGGCGCCGGCGGCGTAGTCAGGCCCAATTGACGAAACAAGCCACTCCAGTCGAACCAGTTGCTGCTGTTTTCACCGCGCAGGTGCAGCAGCGGAAATTCCAGCAGGGCCTGCGCGGGCAGCGGCAATGAACGCTCCTTGAGCAGCAGCGGGCTGCACACCGGAAACACCTCTTCGCTGAACAGCCAGTGGCTCTCGCCCTGCTTGAATCGACCGTCGCCAAACAGGATCGCCACGTCGATGTCGGTGCGCAGCATGTTGTGGTTGCGCTCGCTGGTGACCAGGCTGACATCGATATGCGGATTGGCCTCATGGAAGCGATGCAGGCGCGGCATCAACCAATAAGCGGCGAAAGCAAAATCCGTGGCCACTTGCAGCACTTCATGTTGCTGCTGAGCGCTGATTGCGCCTAATCCTGCGTCGATATTCTGCAAACCGAGGGTAACTTGCTCGAAAAGCAGGGCACCCACCTCAGTCAACTCGATGCCCCTGTAAATCCGATCGAACAGGCGCGTACCGAGCTGCTCTTCCAAGCGTTTTATCTGCTGGCTGATGGCCGGTTGCGTGGTGCCCAGCTCAACCGCAGCAGCGGTAAAGCTGCGATGACGGGCCGCCGCTTCAAAGGCGCGCAATAGATCAAGGGAGAGATCACCGAGGGCTTCATACATAAGCTGGGCTTATCCTAGTCATTGTCCGGCGCGGGCTTTACCGGAAGAGGCATGGAATCCATGCTCGATCGCAGCACTCTCGCATAAATATTCAACATGGAATGCCGCGATCACATGAAGCGCAAGAACATTCTTTTCATCATGGCCGATCAAATGGCCGCGCCAATGTTGCCGTTCTACGGCCCATCGCCAATCAAACTGCCGAATCTGTCCCGCCTCGCCGCCCAAGGCGTGGTGTTCGATGCTGCCTATTGCAACAGCCCGCTGTGCGCACCGTCGCGTTTCACCCTGGTCAGCGGCCAGTTGCCGAGCAAGATCGGCGCCTACGACAACGCGGCCGATTTCCCCGCCGACATTCCAACTTACGCGCATTACCTGCGGCGTCTCGGCTACCGCACCGCGCTGTCGGGCAAGATGCATTTCTGCGGGCCGGACCAACTGCACGGTTATGAAGACCGCTTGACCAGCGATATCTACCCGGCCGATTACGGTTGGGCGGTGAACTGGGACGAGCCGGACGTACGGCCGAGCTGGTATCACAACATGTCGTCGGTACTGCAGGCCGGACCGTGCGTGCGCACCAATCAGCTGGATTTCGATGAAGAGGTGGTGTTCAAGGCGCAGCAATACCTGTTCGATCACATTCGCGAAGACGGCGATCAGCCGTTCTGCCTGACCGTGTCGATGACCCACCCGCACGATCCATACACGATTCCCAAGGCATTCTGGGATCTGTATGACGATGCTGATATCCCGTTGCCTACAGCCTTGAGGCAGGAAGAACTCGATCCGCACTCGCAACGCCTGCTCAAGGTTTACGACCTGTGGGACAAACCGCTGCCTGTGGATAAAATCCGCGATGCCCGCCGCGCCTACTTCGGTGCTTGCAGCTATATCGATGCCAATGTCGGCAAACTGCTGCAAACACTCGAGGAAACCGGGCTGATCGATGACACCATCATCGTCTTCTCCGGCGACCACGGCGACATGCTCGGCGAGAAGGGCCTCTGGTACAAAATGCACTGGTACGAGATGGCGGCGCGAGTACCGCTGTTGATCAGCGCGCCGGGGCAGTTCGATGCGGGCCGGGTCAGCGCCGCCGTTTCCACCGCCGACCTGCTGCCGACGTTCGTTGATCTGGCCGGTGGCACGCTCGAGCCGGACTTGCCGCTGGACGGTCGTTCCTTGCTGCCGCATCTGCAAGGGCAGGGCGGGCACGACGAGGTGTTCGGCGAATACATGGCCGAAGGTACCGTCAGCCCGCTGATGATGATTCGCCGGGGCGCCTACAAATTTATCTACAGCGAAAGCGACCCGTGCCTACTCTTCGATGTGGATAACGATCCGCGCGAAGAAGAGGAGCTGAGCCAGTCGCCGCACCATCGTCAACTGTTCGAAGATTTTCTCGCTGAAGCGCGGGCCAAGTGGGACATCCCGGCAATCCATCGGGAGGTGCTCGCCAGCCAGCGCCGACGCCGTTTCGTCGCCGACGCGTTAACCATCGGCAAGCTGAAGAGCTGGGATCACCAGCCGCTGGTCGATGCCAGTCAGCAGTACATGCGTAACCATATCGACCTCGATGATCTGGAGCGCAAGGCCCGTTATCCACAACCCTGCCAAAACCAATAACGTTAAGGGGAAGTCCATGCGCAAGTTATCCACAGCTGTGACCGTTGGCCTGATCGCATTGAGCAGCGCTTCGGCCTTCGCCGAGCAGGGCTGCGAAACCGTGAAAATGGCCGATCCAGGCTGGAGCGACATCGCCGCAACCAATGCCATCACCGGGTTTCTGCTCGACGGCATGGGCTACAAGGCCAAGGTCGACACCCTCGCGGTGCCGATCACCTTCGGCGGCTTGAAGGATGGCCAGGTGGACGTGTTCCTCGGCAACTGGATGCCGGCGCAGCAGGGCTTCTACGACAAGTTCGTCGCCACCGGCGATGTGACGCAACTGGCCAAGAACCTCGAAGGCACTGAATTCACCCTCGCCGTCCCCGAGTATGTCTGGGAGGCGGGTGTGCATGATTTTGCCGACCTGAACAAATTCGCCGACAAATTCGACAAGAAAATCTACGGCATCGGTTCGGGGGCACCGGCGAATATTTCGCTGCAGGAAATCATCAAGAAGAACGACTTCAACATGGGTCAGTGGAAGCTGATCGAATCCAGCGAGCAGGCGATGCTGGCCGAAGTGTCGCGGGCGGTGAAGAAACAGAAATTCGTCACCTTCCTCGGCTGGACCCCGCACCCGATGAACGTGCAACTGAAAATGCGCTATCTGAAGGGCGGCGAAAAATATTTTGGTGACACCGGCAACGTGTTCACCCTGACCCGCAAGGGCTACGCCGAGGCCTGCCCGAATGTGGGCAAGTTGCTGACCAATCTGGCGTTCACCCAGGACATGGAAAACAGCATCATGGCCGAGGTGGTGAACAAGAAAATCAGCAATGCCGAAGCGGCGAAAGCTTGGATCAAAGCGAATCCGGCGGTGCTGGATAAATGGCTCGAGGGTGTGAAAACGGCGGATGGCAAGGATGCGTTGGCGGCGGTGAAAGCCAAACTGTAATGCTATCTGACTGTCGACCACTTACCTGTGGCGAGGGAATTTACCCCCGATCGGCTGCGAAGCAGTCGCAAGATCCATGAACTCGATAGACCTGACTCACCGAGAACTCCGGGTTTGGGGCCGCTTCGCGGCTCATCGGGGATAAATCCCCTCGTCACAATGATTGCGGTGTCCTGATAGGCTTGCCTGAAAAACCCCAACCGCGAGGACCCATGGCCTTCCCCAGCCGTCATTCACTTTTTCCTTTCCTGACCTGGCTGCCACGGCAAACCCGCGCCAGCGTCGGGCGGGACCTGATCGTCGGCCTCAGCGGTGCGATTCTCGCCTTACCCCAGTCGATCGCCTACGCACTGATCGCCGGTCTGCCGCCGGAATTCGGCCTGTATGCGGCGATCGTTCCAGTATTGATCGCCTGCCTGTGGGGTTCGTCATGGCATCTGATCTGTGGCCCGACGGCGGCGATTTCCATTGTGCTGTACGCCAGCGTCAGCCCGCTCGCGGTGCCGGCGTCCGAGGACTACATCACCCTGATCCTGCTGCTGACATTCCTCGCCGGGATTTTCCAGTGGCTGCTCGGCTTGCTGCGCTTCGGCGCGCTGGTGAATTTCGTTTCGCATTCGGTGGTGCTCGGCTTCACCCTCGGTGCCGCCGTGGTGATCGCCATCGGGCAACTGCCCAATCTGCTCGGCCTGGAATTGCCGGCTAACACCACGGCGCTCGCCAGCCTGATGGATCTGCTGCGACATCTGGGGGCTGTGGATAAGTCTGCTCTTATCCTCGGCGTCGCCACGGTAATCGTCGGCGCGACCCTGAAAAAACTTCTGCCGCGCTGGCCGACGCTGTTGCTCACGCTGGTGCTGGCCAGCCTGCTGGTATGGATTTGGCCGGGGATGTTCGGCCATGTGCATCTGGTCAGCGCTTTCGTCGGGCGCTTGCCGCCGTTCAGCCCTTTGCCGCTGGATTTGGAGCTAATCCTGCGCCTGCTGCCGAGCGCCGTGGCGGTGGGCATGCTCGGGCTGGTCACCAGTCTGTCGATCGCCCGTTCGATTTCGGCGCGCTCGCAGCAGTTGCTCGACGCCAATCAGGAAGTCCGCGCACAGGGTCTGTCGAACATCGTCGGTGCGTTCTTTTCCGGGTCGCTCTCAGCCGGATCGTTTACCCGCTCAGGTCTGAGTTATGAGGCCGGTGCCTGCTCGCCACTGGCCGGAGTGTTTTCGGCGATCTGGGTGGCGCTGTTTGCGGTGTTCGGCGCCGGCCTGATCGCGCACATTCCGATCCCCGCCATGGCCGGCAGCATCCTGTTGATCGCCTGGGGCTTGGTCGATCATCGCGGCATTCGCGCCTTGCTGCGGGTCAGCCGCGCCGAGTTCGTGGTGATGGCGCTGACCTGCCTCGCGACTTTGCTGCTGGAATTGCAGACGGCAATCTACGCCGGGGTGCTCGCGTCGTTGTTCTTTTACCTCAAGCGCACCTCGCAACCACGGGTGCAGCATTGGCGCGACGGTGACGACGATGTGCTGCGGGTGGGCGGTTCGATCTTTTTCGGTGCCAGCCATTACCTGCAAGTGCGCCTGCAACGCCTGCATGGCGCACGAGTGGTGATCGAGGCACAGCAGATCAACTTCATCGATTATTCAGGGGTGGAGATGCTGCATCAGGAAGCGCGGCGCCTGTTGGGCCAGGGTCGCAGCCTGACTTTGCGCCGGGCGCGGCCGCCAGTGGTGGAGGAACTGAGGAAGCTGGAGGGGGCGGAGAAATGCCCGATCCGGTTTGAGGATTGATCTGATCTCGCGGTGGTGATGCGATTCGCGAGCAGGCTCGCTCCCACATTGAGCGTATTTCAATGTGGGAGCAACGCTTAAAGGGCCAACTGGCGGCGCAGCTCGGCGAGTACCGGCGCGGTATCCGGGCGTACGCCACGCCACAGCCAGAACGCCTCGGCTGCCTGTTCGGCGAGCATGCCCAGACCATCCATCGCCAGCGCTGCGCCGTGCTCAGTGGCCCAGCGGCAGAACGCGGTCGGTTCCTTGCCGTACATCATGTCGTAGCACAGCGTCTGGCCTGGCTCAATCAGGCTTGGCGCAATCGGCGGCACGTCACCGGTCAGGCTGGCGGAGGTGGCGTTGATGATCACGTCCACCGGCTCGCGCAGCCAGTCGAAACCACTGGCCGACACCGGCCCCAGATCGCCGAACAATTCCGCCAGCAGCTCAGCCTTGTCCACCGTGCGATTGGCGATGATCACCGAGGCCGGTTTCTCCGCCAGCAAAGGCTCCAGTGCCCCGCGCACCGCGCCTCCAGCACCGAGCAAAAGGATGCGCTTACCGGTCAGGCTGAAACCGGCATTCACCGTCAGATCGCGGACCAGGCCCGCGCCATCGGTGTTGTCGCCGAGCAGTGAACCATCGTCCAGTTTGCTCAAGGTGTTCACCGCACCGGCGCGCTGCGCGCGGGCGGTCAGGCTGTTGGCCAGACGGTACGCGTCTTCCTTGAACGGCACTGTCACGTTGGCGCCGCGCCCTTCGCGAAAGAACGCCGTGGCGCAGCCGGCAAAATCCTCCAGCGGCGCGAGCAGCGTGCTGTAATCGAGGCGCTGGCCGGTCTGTTCGGCGAACAACTGGTGAATCATCGGCGACTTGCTGTGGCCGATCGGGTTACCAAAAACGACATAACGATCCATCACCCGTCCTCAGGCCTCGGCCAGCCAGTCGCGATCCTGCAGGAAGTACTCGGTCAGGCGCGCTTCTGCGCTGCCCGGCTCGGCCTTCCAGTCATAACCCCAGCGCACTTGCGGCGGCAGCGACATCAGAATCGATTCGGTACGGCCGCCCGACTGCAGGCCGAACAGCGTGCCACGGTCGTAAACCAGGTTGAATTCGACGTAGCGGCCACGGCGAAATTCCTGAAATTCGCGCTGCTGAGCGGTGAAGGCGTCGTTCTTGCGCCGCTGCACGATCGGCAGGTAGGCCTCGATGTAGGCATCGCCGATGGCGCGCAGGAAGGCGAAACTGGTGTCGAAATCCCACTCGTTCAGATCGTCGAAGAACAAACCGCCAATGCCGCGCGGCTCATGACGATGCTTGATGTGGAAGTATGTGTCGCACCAGGCCTTGTAGCGCGGATAGACGTCCGCACCGAACGGCGCACAGGCTCGCTCGGCGACGCGGTGCCAGTGGATGCAGTCTTCTTCAACGCCGTAGTACGGAGTCAGATCGAAGCCGCCGCCGAACCACCAGACCGGTTCTTCGCCTTCTTTTTCAGCGATGAAAAAGCGTACGTTGGCGTGGGAGGTCGGCACATGCGGGTTGTGCGGGTGGATCACCAGCGACACGCCGAGTGCCTCAAAACCGCGCCCGGCCAGCTCCGGCCGATGGGCGCTGGCCGACGGCGGCAAGCCGCTGCCGAAAACATGGGAAAAGTTGACCCCGCCCTTTTCGATCAGTGTGCCGTTTTCCAGCACGCGGGTGCGCCCGCCACCGCCCGCCGGCCGGGTCCAGGCGTCTTCGGCGAAGCTTTTGCCGCCGTCTTCGGTTTCCAGCGCAGCGCAGATGCGGTCTTGCAGATCGAGCAGATAGGCCTTTACGGCGTCGGTGCGGGTCGTCATGGCTTCACCTTGAATCGGGCGGCGCCCCGGCAGGCGGGCGGCGCAAATGGGCGCGTAGCATACCATCGCGGACCGGCGCGCCGCAGTTGACGAAGATCAAGCAGGGGAGTTGGATAGGGGGCTTACCGATGAATCAAGGAGAGCAGGCAGATGGCAAAGCGTATCCAGTTCCGCGCCCACGGCGGTCCCGAAGTGCTCGAATATGTTGACTACGAACCCGCTGCACCCGGGCCGAACCAAGTGCGCGTGGCCAACCAGGCGATCGGCCTGAACTTCATCGACACCTATTACCGCAGCGGCCTCTATGCGCCACCCGCGTTGCCGTCCGGCCTGGGTTCGGAAGGCGCCGGCACCGTCGAGGCAGTGGGCAGCGATGTTACCCGCTTCAAGGTCGGCGATCGCGTTGCGTACGGCAGCGGCCCGCTCGGCGCCTACAGCCAGGTGCATGTTCTGCCGCAGGACAATCTGGTGCATCTGCCCGATGAAATCAGTTTCGAAACCGCCGCCGGGGTCATGCTCAAGGGCCTGACCGTGCAATACCTGCTGCGCCAGACCTACGAGCTGCAGGGCGGCGAAACCATTCTGTTCCACGCCGCAGCCGGTGGCGTCGGCTCTCTGGCCTGCCAATGGGCCAAAGCGCTGGGTGTGAAACTGATCGGCACCGTCAGCTCGAAGGAGAAAGCCGACCTGGCCAAAGCCAACGGCGCCTGGGCCACCATCGACTACAGCCATGAAAACGTTGCCGAGCGCGTGCTGGCACTGACTGACGGCAAGAAAGTCCCGGTGGTATATGACGGCGTCGGCAAGGACACCTGGCTCACGTCCCTGGACAGCGTGGCACCACGTGGCCTGGTCGTGAGCTTCGGCAATGCTTCGGGCGCGGTCGACGGCGTCAATCTGGGCATTCTCGCCGCCAAGGGCTCGTTGTACGTCACCCGGCCGACGCTGGCGACTTACGCCAACAACGCCGAGAACCTGCAACGCATGGCCGACGAGCTGTTCGAGATGATCATCAGCGGCAAACTGAAGGTCGACATCAGCCAGCGCCATGCACTGGCGGATGCAGCGAAAGCACAAACCGAACTGTCGGCACGGCGCACGACCGGTTCCACAATTCTGCTGCCATAACGCCTCAAGTTGATACTCGGCGAACTCTTCCATGAATTCGCCGAGTATCTTGGGGCTATATCAAGTACATCTTGCGGTGGAGTTTCTTCGCTGCCGGCCTACGGCCGGCAAACTTCCGGCGCAACTTCTTCGATTCATAGACAAGCCATTTCTCAGCCCACTCTTCAATCACTGGCGGATCAATACTGGCGGTTGTATTCATCACGATACTCCGGCTGATGCGCGTTCATGTTCACAGGCTGATCCAGGGCCATCAGGATTTGTCGCCACTCGGCCGACAACAGCCAATAATCGCCACGGGCACGTTGCTCGATATGCATTGCCTGCGAAGCGATCGGTGTCAGGCCGAAGCGCTGATACAGTTGCCGCTGTGGCGATCTGCACAAGGCCGTCACGCCCTGATAGCCGCGATCAATCGCCCATTCGGCGGCGGTGGCGAGCAAGCCATTGACCGACACCGGCCTGTGCTGCTGGGAGTGGGTGATCAGGCGGCTGAACTCCACGTGTCGCGCCAGTATCCCGGTTGGAGAAACATGATGCTGGGCCAGTGAAGCCCACTCGAACGGCGCCGGAGTTGCCCGCAGCACCGCAATGAGCTGGTCACGCTGATAGAGCAGAAAGTGCGTGCTGCGCGAGGTGATCGCCAGTCGGGTTTCCAGCGCCCGGGCTCTGGAGGTGAGCATGTAATGCTGCAATCGCAGGCGAAACTGCCGATTGATGAAGCGTTCAAATTCCCCGGCATCCGACCCCGCCTCAAGAATGGCCACACGATAATCGGCCTGTTGATTCTTGAGTGTTTCCTGAAAGCCCTGCAGATAATCCTTGAGGTGTAAATCCGTAATATCCATTACTTCTCCGCAGCCATTAACATTTCGAAGTTGCTTCAAGCACATTGAAAGAATGGTTGCTTTTGAGAATCTCGCCACTGCACGCGTTCTGATAATCACGTGGGAAAACTTACATATATTGCAGACTCAAAGATTCGTCTGACGCATGAAAGAACAATGGCATCGGATAACTTTTAAACAGACACGGGAATAAACCGCTGGCATCCGCAAAACTCCTCGGCGCTGGCACCGAGGAGTCCGCAGAAAATACAAAAAGACTGGCGTCAGTCAGGGCGAATGACGTTACCGGTGGCCAGGTCGCGGATCACGCTGGGGTTCTTGCGCCCGCCAAGGCTACCGCCCAGGATCAGGTCGACCTGACCACGAAAATACTGCTCGACCCGTAAGCGCGTGCGCGCTGGCGGCCGTCCCTGTGGGTTGGCTGATGTTGAAATCAGCGGTCCGACCAGCGAGCACAAATCGCGCACCTGCGGATGATCACTGACCCGCAGCGCCACCGTATCATGCACGCCGGTGACCCATTCCGGCAACAGGTTCTGGTGCGGCACCAGCCAGGTGTTCGGCCCTGGCCAAGTGCTGGCCATGCGATCGATCCAGTCCTGCGGGAAATCTTCGAACAGAAAATCGAACTGGCGGATGTTGTCGGCGACCAGGATCAGCCCTTTGCTCACCGAGCGATTCTTGATCGCCAGCAAGCGGTCCACCGCGTCTTCATTCCACGGGTCGCAACCCAGCCCCCAGACGGCTTCGGTTGGATAGGCAATCACCGCGCCGGCGCGAACTTCACGCGCGGCTTGTTGCACACGCCAACTGTTGACCATGAAAAACTCTCCACAAACAGGTTTCGCGCAGTTTACCGATCTTCCTCGTAAAACCTAGCTTGTCCGCGCCAGCCAGCGACCGTTTTCGCACACCGCACGGCCGTCGATCTCCAGCTCGGTCAGCGCCGCCAGCACTTTCGGCAGTGCCCAGCCGCAGCTCGCGGCCAGAGCCTCGCTGGTGTGCGGCGCCGCGTGCAGCAGCGCCAGCAGCGGGTGATCGGCCTGCCCCGCCGCTGTGAATAACAGTGGCTGCTGCCAGCCGCGCAGGGCTTCGAGGATATGTTCGATAGTCTCCACCAACACCGCCCCGTCGCGAATCAACTGGTGACAACCGCGCGCGCCGGGGTGATGGATCGAGCCCGGAATGGCGTAAACCTCGCGGCCTTGTTCGGCTGCCAGCCGCGCGGTGATCAACGAACCGCTGGCAACACTGGCCTCGACCACCAGCACGCCAAGGGATAACCCGCTGATGATGCGGTTGCGCCGGGGGAAGTTGCTCGGGCTCGGCCCGGCATCCAGCGGAAACTCGGAAAGCACCGCGCTGCCCGAGGCAATCATCGCCTCAGCCAGGCGTTTATTGCGTTGTGGATAAAAATTTTCCAGCCCCGTGCCGAGCACCCCCACGGTCAAGCCGCCAACATCCAGAGCAGCCTGGTGTGCAGCGGCATCGATGCCCAGCGCCAGACCACTGTTGATGACAAAACCGGCCCCGGCCAGACTGCGGGAAAACGCCGCTGCCGTATCCATCCCGGGACGCGAAGCGCGGCGGCTACCGACCATTGCCAACTGCGGTTTCTCCAGAATCGACGGATCGCCGGCAACGAATAACAGCGGCGGCGGATCGGCAATTTGCGCGAGCAACGCTGGATAATCCGCTTGATCCCACATCAGCACATGTTGATCGGGACGCTCTAGCCAGCGCATTGCGTGGCTGGCGCCGTCGCGCACAGTCGGACAGCGCCTTGCCTCGGCACAGGTCGCCGGCAACCCCAGCGAGCGCCAGGCACTGGCCGGCGCGCTGATGGCTTTCGACGCCGAGCCGAAGGCTTCGAGCAGTTTGGCAAACCGCTTGGGGCCGATATCCGGCATGCGGTGCAGGCGCAGACGCGCTTCCAGTTCCGCCGGGGAAATGGCCGTACTGACAGACAACATGAATGGATCATCCTTGATCGTTCTATGCTCCGAACCATTCGGAACAAGCTGTGGATAACTCTGTTGGTAACTTGTGAAGCAAGCTTACGGATTTCGCACCTTGTCGAGCACCGCCAGCGAGCGCGAAGCGTTGAGCACCAGGCCATAGCTGAGCTTGTCGTAGGTGCGGAACACCATCAGCAGGCCGGCGCGTTCATCGGGGATCTTCAGCGGCTGGCCGGTGATCCGGTCGCGCACGGTTTCGCCGGTTTTCATCACCGCCAGGACATTGCCTTCGGCCAGACCGTCACGTTTGCCCTTGTTCAGGGTCACCACGTCCATCACACCGATCTGCGTGACGCCGCGTGGCACGTCGATGATCAGCCCGTCGATGGAACGCTTCGGCGCGCTGGGCATGAAAGTCGAATTGATCGAACGTTCTTCACCGCCGAACAAGCGGTCACCGAGGCGGACTTCCTGGGTGGTGCGTTGCAGGGCGAGGGTGGCGACGTCGCCTTCGGTGGCAACAATCTCGCCGCCACCGATGTCGTCGGCGTTGATGCCGAGAAACTCCTTGGTCTGCGGATCGGTGTAGACCTTGCCCTGGCGGAAGATGCCGTACACCGGTTGCTCCGGATCGAAATGGCCACGGGCGAAAATGCGGTCACCGGTACCACTGAGCACGCGTTCGGCATCGCCGGCGACGATGTACGGCGCCTTGTCGAAGTCTTCGGCCTTGTCGACGATGCGGTTGCTCAACAGAAAGCTGTTGATCGATTTCAGCGGAATGCTCGGAATCGCCTCGGCCACCGGGCTGGTGCGAATTCGTGGCGAGAGTTTGATGGTGCCGCGCGACTCGCCACGATGGACGGTCAGTTGCGGCTGACCGTTGACGTAGCTGAGGGTCAGCGTGTCGCCCGGATAGATCAGGTTGGGGTTTTCGACCTGCGGGTTGGCCCGCCACAGTTGTGGCCACTGCCAGGGCTCGCGCAGGTATTTGCCGGAAATGTCCCAGAGGGTGTCTCCGGAAACCACTGTGTATTGCTGTGGAAAACCATCCCTGAGTTGCACTTGCCCTTGCGCGGCGCCGGCCGAAGCCAGAAGCAGCAGGGCGAGTAGTGTTTTCCTCATGCAGTGAATCCCTTTATCATGTGCATTCGCGTGAATCGTCAGAGCCCCCGTGGCTCGCTTCTGTTTTTCAGAAGCTACGCTTCACAACGGTAGCCTGCATCTTCGGACCCGCCAGGCCATCGACCCGACTTTACTCAACGTGTGCAGCAATCGAAGCCTATGGCCATTTTAAACATCCTCGAATTTCCGGACCCGCGTCTGCGCACTATCGCCAAACCAGTGGCTGTAGTGGACGACGAAGTGCGTCAGTTGGTCGACGACATGTTTGAAACAATGTATGAAGCGCCGGGCATCGGCCTCGCCGCGACCCAGGTCAACGTGCACAAACGTATCGTCGTGATGGACCTGTCCGAAGACCGTACCGAGCCACGGGTGTTCATCAACCCTGAGTTCGAAGCGCTGACCGACGAGATGGATCAGTATCAGGAAGGCTGCCTCTCGGTACCGGGCTTCTACGAAAACGTCGACCGCCCGCAGAAGGTCAAAATCAAGGCGCTGGACCGCGACGGCAAGCCCTATGAGCTGATCGCCGAAGGCCTGCTCGCGGTGTGCATCCAGCACGAATGCGACCACCTCAACGGCAAATTGTTCGTCGATTACCTGTCCACGCTCAAACGCGACCGGATCAAGAAGAAGCTGGAAAAGCTGCACCGCCAGAACGCTTGATGCCCCTCTTCAAAGGCTTGCTGCGGCAAGCCTTTTTCTTTTTATGAGACGCCTTTCATGATTGAGCCACTGCGCATTGTTTTTGCCGGTACCCCGGAATTCGCCGCCGAACACCTCAAGGCCCTGCTGAGCAGCCCGTACGAGGTCGTCGCGGTCTACACCCAGCCGGATCGTCCGGCCGGCCGTGGGCAAAAACTGATGCCAGGCCCGGTCAAACAACTGGCCCTGGAAAATAATATCCAGGTGTTGCAGCCGCCGACCTTGCGCAATGCCGACGCCCAGGCCGAACTGGCTGCGCTGAAGCCGGATTTGCTGGTAGTGGTCGCCTACGGTTTGATCCTGCCGCAAGCGGTGCTGGATATTCCACGTCTGGGTTGCATCAACAGCCATGCTTCGCTGCTGCCACGCTGGCGCGGTGCGGCGCCGATCCAGCGCGCGGTTGAACACGGCGATGCCGAAAGCGGCGTGACCGTGATGCGCATGGAAGCCGGGCTGGATACCGGGCCGATGCTGCTCAAGGTCGCCACGCCGATCAGTGCTGAAGATACCGGCGGCAGCCTGCATGATCGCCTCGCCGAAATGGGTCCGCCCGCTGTGGTTCAGGCGATTGCCGGTCTGGCTGCCGGCACTCTGCAAGGTGAAGTGCAGAACGACGAACTCGCCACCTATGCGCACAAGCTGAACAAAGACGAGGCGCGAATCGACTGGAGGCGTCCGGCGGTGGAGCTGGAACGCCTGGTCCGCGCCTTCAACCCCTGGCCGATCACTCACAGCACGCTCAATGGCGAAGCGTTGAAAGTGCTGGCGGCGACTGTGGCCGAAGGCACTGGCGCCCCGGGTGAAATCCTCAGCGCCAGCAAGGACGGCCTGATCGTCGCCTGCGGTGCCCAAGCGCTGTGCCTGACCCGCCTGCAACTGCCCGGCGGCAAAGCATTGAATTTCAGCGATCTGTTCAACAGCCGTCGTGAGAAATTCGCCGTCGGCAGCGTGCTCGGCGCTGCGGTGGACGCGCAATGAATCCGCGTCTGGCCGCCGCCAAGGCACTCGCTGCCGTGCTCAGCGGCAAGGCTTCACTGAACAGCTCTCTGCCGACGCAACTGGACAAGGTCGAGGATAGCGATCGCGGTTTCACTCAGGATCTGGCCTTCGGCACCGCACGCTGGCAGCCACGCCTGTCGGCACTGGCGGAAAAACTTCTGCAGAAACCGTTCAAAGCCGCCGACGCCGATGTCGAGGCGTTGCTACTGGTTGGCCTGTACCAATTGCTGTACACCCGCGTGCCGGCGCACGCCGCCATCGGTGAAACCGTCGGGTGTGCCGACAAGCTGAAAAAGCCTTGGGCCAAAGGTCTGCTCAACGCCGTGCTGCGCAATGCCCAGCGCGAAAGCGAGACGATCTTCGCCGAACTGGAACGCGACCCGGTGGTGCGCACAGCTCACCCGCGCTGGCTGCAAAAATCCCTGAAGGCCTTCTGGCCGCAACAGTGGGAAGCCATCTGCGCAGCGAATAACGCGCATCCGCCGATGATCCTGCGGGTCAACCGCCGCCATCACAGCCGCGATGCTTATCTCGCGTTGCTGGGCGAAGCCGGGATCGCCGCAGCGCCCTGCGTGTACAGCCGCGACGGCATCGTCCTCGAAGCCGCCGCCGATGTGCGCAGCCTGCCGGGTTTCGCCGAAGGCTGGATCAGCGTGCAGGACGAAGCGGCGCAACTGGCCGCCGACCTGCTCGATCTGGCGCCGGGGCAACGCGTCCTCGACGCCTGCTGCGCGCCCGGCGGCAAGACCTGCCACATCCTCGAAGCCGAGCCGGCGCTGGCCGGGGTGGTGGCGGTGGATCTGGAAGCCAAACGTCTGGTGCGAGTGAAGGAAAACCTTGAGCGCCTAGGCCTCAACGCTGAGTTGATCGCCGCCGACGGTCGCGATATCGATAAATGGTGGGACGGCAAACCGTTCCAGCGCATCCTGCTCGACGCGCCATGTTCGGCCACGGGGGTGATCCGCCGCCATCCGGATATCAAGCTGACCCGCCAGCCCGACGACATCGCAGCCCTGGCGCAACTGCAAGGCGAGCTGCTCGAAGCCATGTGGAAAACCCTCGAGGTCGGCGGCATCCTGCTCTACGCCACGTGCTCGACGCTGCCGACCGAGAACACCGAAGTCATCGCTGCCTTCCTCGAACGCACGCCGGGTGCGCGGGAACTGGATCTGGCCACGGCGGCCGGGATCAAGCAGCCCCATGGTCGCCAATTGCTGGCCCAGCAGGGCGGGCATGACGGGTTCTATTACGCCAAGCTGATCAAGATCGCTGCCGCGCGCGGCTAAACGGATTCATGGAGTGACTGGATGAAAATCATCATCCTCGGTGCGGGACAGGTCGGCGGTTCGCTGGCCGAACATCTGGCCAGCGAGGCCAACGACATCACCGTGGTCGACACCGATGGCGAGCGCCTGCGCGACCTCGGCGACCGCCTCGACATCCGCACCGTGCAGGGCCGGGGCTCACTGCCGTCGGTGCTGCGTCAGGCCGGTGCCGACGACGCCGACATGCTGGTCGCGGTGACCAACAGCGACGAGACCAACATGGTCGCCTGCCAGGTCGCGCACACGCTGTTCCACACGCCGACCAAAATCGCCCGGGTGCGCGAAGCGTCGTACCTCAATCGCGAGGAACAGCTGTTCCAGAACGAAGCGATTCCGGTCGACGTGCTGATCAGCCCCGAGCAGGTCGTGACCAATTACATCAAGCGCCTGATCCAGCATCCCGGCGCCTTGCAGGTGATCGACTTCGCCGAAGGCGCGGCGCAACTGGTGGCGGTGCGCGCCTATTACGGCGGGCCGCTGGTAGGCCAGCAACTGCGCCAGTTGCGTGAGCACATGCCGAACGTCGAAACCCGCGTGGCGGCGATCTTCCGCCGTGACCGGCCGATCCTGCCCCAGGGCGACACGGTGATTGAGGCGGATGACGAAGTCTTCTTCATCGCTGCCCGTGAGGATATTCGCGCGGTGATGAGCGAAATGCGCCGCCTCGATGAAACCTACAAACGCATTGTCATTGCCGGTGGCGGGCAGATCGGCGAGCGTCTGGCCGAGGCCATCGAAAGTCGTTATCAGGTGAAGATCATCGAGATGAGCCCGGCGCGCTGCCGCTACCTCTCCGACACCCTCGACAGCACCGTGGTGTTGCAGGGCAGCGCCTCGGATCGCGATCTGCTGCTGGAAGAGAACATCGCCGATGCCGATATCTTCCTCGCCCTGACCAACGATGACGAAGCCAACATCATGTCATCGCTGCTGGCCAAACGGCTGGGGGCGAAGAAGGTCATGACGATCATCAACAACCCGGCCTACGTCGACCTGATCCAGGGCGGCGACATCGACATCGCCATCAGCCCGCAACTGGCGACCATCGGCACCTTGCTCGCCCACGTGCGCCGAGGCGACATCGTCAGCGTGCACTCACTGCGACGCGGCGCGGCGGAAGCGATCGAGGCGATTGCCCACGGTGATGCCAAGTCGAGCAAGGTCATCGGCAAGCCGATCGAGAAGATCGGCCTGCCACCAGGCACCACCATCGGCGCGGTGATCCGCAACGAGAAAGTGATCATCGCTCACGACGACACGGTGATCGAAGCGGGTGACCACGTGATTCTGTTCCTTGTGGATAAAAAGCATATTCGCGATGTGGAGAAGCTGTTTCATGTGGGGTTGAGCTTTTTCTGACCTGAAGACAACGTTGCCCGTGATGGACCCTTCGCGAGCAGGCTCGCTCCCACAGGGGGAATGCATTCCAAATGTGGGAGCGAGCCTGCTCGCGAAAGCGGTCTGAAAGACTCGCAGATTTTCTGACGAACAATAGAAAGGACTCCGCCAATGCTCGAATCCCTGGAAAAAATGCTCGCCAAGGGTGTGGATAACGCTCTGTTGCGCTTCGGCCTGGGCAAGGGATATCTGGACCTGGGCGAAAACGCCAAGGCTGCCGAGCATTTTCAGCGTTGTGTCGCGTTCGACCCGAAATACTCGGCGGCGTGGAAGTTGCTGGGCAAGGCGCAGCTGGCGCTAGGCGATCACGCCGCTGCGCGTCAGGCCTGGGAGCAGGGCCTGGAGGCGGCCCGCGCTCACGGTGACAAACAGGCCGAGAAGGAGATGACGGTGTTCCTGAAGAAGCTCGAGCGACAGGCACCTTGAGCTACCGATAGCGCAAGGCGAGGCCGTCTGCATTAACCATCCCCAAGCGAAGTTGCTCAGTACCAGCGCGCTTCACCCGGCGGACGTTTCTTGAAGCGTTTCATGCTCCACATGTACTGGCTCGGATACGCCGCGACGTAACGCTCGACCACTTTGCTCATGGCCGCGCAGGACTCGGCGGTATCGGTGCTGTACATCGCTTCTGGCGCGGCTTCGAGAATGACTTTGTAGCCCGAGCCGTCAGGCAGGCGCAGGGCATGCAGGAACACACCGACCGCTTTGCCGCCGGCCAACATGTTCGGTACGAATTTGCTGGTCAGCGCCTGAGTGGCGAAGAACGGCACGAAAATCCCGGCCGATTCGGCCGGTTCCGGGTCGGCGGGGATGCCCACGGCCCCCCCCTTACGCACTTCCTTGATGACGCTGAGAATGCCTTCCTTGGTCGACGCCGCGACCTTGTTGCCCAGCTGCACGCGCTGTTTGCGCAGCAATTCATCCACTGCCTTGAGCTTCGGCGGACGGTAGAAAATGATCGGTTTGCACTGGCTGCAATAGAAGTGGTTGAGCACTTCCCAGTTGCCGAGGTGGCTGGTGATGCCGACCACGCCTTTGCCCGAAGCGAGCGCATCCTTGAGTACATCGAGGCCTTCGACTTCGCGAACCAGATCGATCGAGCGCTGCGCCGGCCAGATCCACGCGCAGGCGCTTTCGGTCAGCGACTTGCCGATGTCTTTCAGACTCTGCCCGACCAGACGCTCACGTTCGGCCGCATCCATCTGTGGAAAACACTTGGCGAGGTTGATCCGCACCACTTCGCGGGAACGGTTGGGGGTTTTCCACATGATCCAGCCGATCGCCGAACCCACGGCCTGCACGGCCCGCCATGGCAGCAGGGCAAACAGCCGCAGAGCGCCTACCAGCAAGGCGCCTTTAAACTTTTCCACAGGTCACTCCTGATCTTTGTGCTGTGCGAGGCGGGCATTCTAACCGGCGTTGGCGAGCTGCGCGTAGCGGTCGCAATCCTGGGTGTGGTCCATGACCATGCCCGAGGCCTGCATCAGCGCGTAGCAAATGGTCGGACCGACGAAGGTGAAGCCGGCTTTTTTCAGAGCCTTGCTCATCGCCAGCGCTTCGGGGGTGATCGCCGGGACCTCGCTGCGGTCCTTGAAATGATTGATGATCGGTTGCTCGCCAACAAACGACCACAGAAATGCCACCGGATCCTCCAGCGCCAGCCACGCCTGGGCATTGCGCCGGGCGGCATTGAGTTTCAGGCGGTTGCGGATGATGCCCGGGTCGAGCATCAGTTCGTCGATTTCGGCGTCGCTCATCTGTGCCACGCGCTGCACGTCGAAGCCGAACAACACCTCGCGATAGCGCTCACGTTTGCGCAACACAGTGATCCACGACAGCCCGGCCTGGAACCCTTCGAGCAAAAGCAACTCGAACAAACCCTGCGCATCGCGTAGCGGCGTGCCCCACTCCTGATCGTGATAAGCCATGTACAGCGGATCTTCGGTACACCAAAAGCAGCGTGGCATAAGGCTCCAGGGGGCGTGCGCAGCAACGAATCGGGTATACTCCCGCTCTTTAAATCGCAGCCCAAGAAACAGGTGAATTTCGTGAGCCAGCCTACGCCAGCCGTGCGTACCTTCCAAGACTTGATCCTCGCGCTCCAGCAATACTGGGCCGAGCAAGGTTGTGTGGTACTTCAGCCCTACGATATGGAAGTAGGCGCCGGCACTTTCCACACCGCGACCTTCCTGCGCGCCATCGGCCCGGAAATCTGGAACGCCGCTTACGTACAGCCAAGCCGCCGTCCGACTGATGGCCGTTACGGCGAAAACCCGAACCGTCTGCAGCACTACTATCAGTTCCAGGTAGTCCTGAAGCCGAACCCGGACAATTTCCAGGAACTGTATCTGGGCTCGCTCAAGCATGTCGGTCTCGACCCGCTGGTGCACGACATCCGTTTCGTCGAAGACAACTGGGAATCGCCGACCCTCGGCGCCTGGGGTCTGGGCTGGGAAGTCTGGCTCAACGGCATGGAAGTCACTCAGTTCACCTACTTCCAGCAAGCGGGCGGCATCGAGTGCTACCCGGTGACCGGCGAGATCACCTACGGTCTCGAGCGGCTGGCGATGTACCTGCAAGGCGTGGATTCGGTCTACGACCTGGTCTGGGCTGACGGCCCGTTCGGCAAAGTCACCTATGGCGATGTGTTCCACCAGAACGAAGTGGAGCAGTCCACCTACAACTTCGAACACGCCAACGTCGACAAACTGTTCGAGCTGTTCGACTTCTATGAAAGCGAAGCCAAGCGCCTGATCGAACTCGACCAGCCGCTGCCGTTGCCGAGCTACGAAATGGTGTTGAAGGCGTCGCACACCTTCAACCTGCTGGATGCGCGCCGGGCGATCTCGGTGACTGCACGTCAGCAATACATTCTGCGCGTGCGCACCCTGGCGCGTTCCGTTGCGCAAGCCTACCTGCTGGCCCGCGCCAAGCTGGGCTTCCCGATGGCGACCCCGGACCTGCGTGACGAAGTACTGGCCAAGCTGGAGGCTGCACAATGAGTGCGCAAGATTTTCTGGTTGAACTGGGCACCGAAGAACTGCCACCCAAAGCTCTGAACACTTTGGCTGATGCGTTCCTCGCCGGTATCGACAAGGGCCTGCAAGCCGCTGGCCTGAGCTACGAAAGCAAAACCGTTTATGCCGCGCCACGGCGTCTGGCGGTGCTGATCACTGCGCTGGCCACTCAGCAGCCGGATCGCAGCATCAACCTCGATGGCCCGCCACGTCAGGCCGCGTTCGACGCTGACGGCAACCCGACTCAGGCCGCCCTGGGCTTCGCCAAGAAGTGTGGCGTCGAGCTGAGCGAAATCGATCAAAGCGGTCCGAAACTGCGCTACAGCCAAAACATCGCCGGCAAGCCGACCGCGAGCCTGTTGCCGACCATCGTCGAAGATTCCCTGAACGACCTGCCGATCCCGAAACGCATGCGTTGGGGTGCGCGCAAGGAAGAGTTCGTGCGTCCGACCCAGTGGCTCGTGATGCTGCTCGGTGATCAGGTCATTGATTGCACGATCCTCGCGCAGAAGGCTGGCCGTGATTCCCGTGGACACCGTTTCCACCATCCGGAAGCCGTACGCATCGGTTCGCCGTCGAGCTACCTCGCCGACTTGCGTGCCGCTTACGTATTGGCCGATGCCAACGAGCGTCGCGAGATCATCAGCAAGCGCACCGAAGAGCTGGCCACCCGTCAGGAAGGCACGGCGATCGTTCCGCCGGCATTGCTTGACGAAGTGACGGCGCTGGTCGAATGGCCGGTGCCGCTGGTGTGTTCGTTCGAGGAACGCTTCCTCGACGTGCCGCAGGAAGCACTGATCACCACCATGCAGGACAACCAGAAGTACTTCTGCCTGCTGGATGCCGACGGCAAGTTGCTGCCACGTTTCATCACCGTGGCCAACATCGAAAGCAAAGACCCGCAGCAGATCATCGCCGGTAACGAGAAAGTGGTTCGCCCACGTCTGACCGACGCCGAGTTCTTCTTCAAGCAGGACAAGAAGCAGAAGCTCGAAGACTTCAACCTGCGCCTGCAGAACGTGGTGTTCCAGGAAAAACTCGGCAGTGTCTACGACAAGGCCGAGCGCGTATCGAAACTGGCCGCGTACATCGCCGCACGCATCGGCGGCAACGCTTCGTGGGCTGCCCGCGCAGGCCTGCTGTCGAAGTGCGACCTGGCCACCGAAATGGTTGGCGAGTTCCCGGAGATGCAAGGCGTCGCCGGTTACTACTACGCCCTCAATGACGGCGAGCCGCAGGACGTCGCGCTGGCGTTGAACGAGCAGTACATGCCACGCGGTGCCGGCGCTGAATTGCCGGCGACCCTGACCGGTGCAGCCGTGGCGATCGCCGACAAGCTCGATACTCTGGTCGGCATCTTCGGTATCGGCATGCTGCCAACCGGCAGCAAAGATCCGTATGCCTTGCGCCGTGCGGCGCTGGGTGTGCTGCGGATCCTGATCGAGAAGCAACTGGATCTGGATCTGAACGACGCCGTGGCTTTCGCGGTGAATGCGTTCGGCGGCAAGGTCAAGGCGGCCGGCCTCAACGAAGCCGTGCTGGAATTCATCTTCGACCGTCTGCGGGCGCGTTATGAAGACGAAGGCGTCGATGTCGCCACTTACCTGTCGGTACGTGCGCTCAAGCCAGGCTCGGCGCTGGACTTCGACCAGCGTGTGCAGGCGGTGCAGGCCTTCCGCAAACTGCCGGAAGCAGCAGCGCTGGCGGCGGTGAACAAGCGTGTGTCGAACCTGTTGAGCAAAGTCGAAGGCTCGGTACCGACCGTGGTCGAGGCCAAGTACTTCGACAACGCCAACGAGTTCTCGCTGTACTCGGCGATCCAACAGGCGGATCAAGCGGTACAGCCGATGGCCGCCGCACGTCAGTACAACGAATCGCTGGCACGCCTGGCCGCCCTGCGCGAGCCGGTGGATGCGTTCTTCGACGCGGTGATGGTCAATGCCGACGATGCCAATGTGCGGGCCAACCGTTATGCGCTGCTGGCGCGTCTGCGTGGCCTGTTCCTCGGTGTTGCCGACATTTCGCTGCTGGGTTGAGGGATTGCTGTTGAAACTGCTGATTCTCGATCGTGACGGCGTGATCAATTACGACTCCGATGCCTACATCAAGTCGGTGGAGGAGTGGATTCCGCTGCCCGGCTCGATCGAAGCGATTGCGCAGTTGAGCAAGGCCGGCTGGACGGTGGCGGTGGCCACCAACCAGTCGGGCATTGCTCGCGGCTACTACGACCTCGCCACCCTGGAGGCCATGCACGCGCGCCTGCGCGAGCTGGTCGCGGAGCAGGGCGGCGAAGTCGGCTTGATCGTGTATTGCCCGCATGGCCCGGACGAAGGCTGCGATTGTCGCAAACCGAAACCGGGAATGTTGAAAACCATTGCCGAGCATTACACGGTGCCGTTGACCAACGTCTGGTTCGTCGGCGACAGCCTTGGTGACCTGGAGGCCGCCAAAGCCGTCGATTCACAGCCAGTTTTGGTGAAGACCGGGAAAGGCGAAAAGACTCAGGGCAAAACCCTGCCGGTTGGCACTCTGATTTTTGACGATCTGGCGGCGATTGCCGCAGAACTTATCCACAACTAGAGTACTTCTGAATTTCCTGGCCAGGGATTGCTCGGGAGTGCGCTTGAACAGTCGGGCATTGCCCCGTAACGGTAACCGTCGCCATGTCGATACTGCGGGCCTTCAGAATCTTTCTTTTCTATCTGCTGCTGGGCACAACAGCGTTGCTGTGGTGCAGCCTGAGCTTTTTCATCGCGCCGTTTCTGTCCTTCAAGGCGCGCTATCGTTTCATCAACGTGTACTGGTGCCGTTGCGCCCTGTGGCTGACCAAGGTGTTCCTTGGCATCCGCTACGAAATCAAAGGCGCGGAAAACGTGCCAGACCGGCCCTGCGTGATTCAATCGAACCACCAGAGCACTTGGGAGACGTTCTTTCTCTCCGCTTATTTCTCGCCATTGAGCCAGGTGCTCAAGCGCGAATTGCTTTACGTGCCGTTCTTCGGCTGGGCCATGGCCATGCTGCGCCCGATCGCCATCGACCGCGACAACCCAAAAGCGGCGCTCAAACAAGTCGCGGCCAAAGGCGACGAGCTGCTCAAGGACAACGTCTGGGTGCTGATCTTTCCGGAAGGGACACGAGTCCCGTACGGCACCGTCGGAAAATTCTCCCGCAGTGGCAGCGCTTTGGCGGTGAATGCGGCGCTTCCAGTACTGCCGATTGCACACAATGCCGGCAAGTTCTGGCCGAAAATCGGCTGGGGTAAACAGGCCGGAGTGATCACCGTGGTCATCGGCGAACCGATGTATGCCGAAGGTAGCGGGCCGCGCGCCATCGCTGAGCTCAATGACCGCGTGCAGGCGTGGAACGAGAAAACCCAGCGCGATATGGGCTCGCTGCCACCGGCGCCACAGGCACCGACCGCGAGTGACCAACTGGCTGTCTGATTTTTGTGGATAACCTGTGTACGCTTTTGCTTCAAAAGTCCGTAATCGTTTTTTAACTTATTGATTTTAGTCGATATTTCCAAATCGATAAGTTGAACGAAATCCGTGCATAAGTTTTATTCGGATGTAAAAAAACCGGCTGTTATAGCCGGTTTTTTTGTGTCCGTTCATTCGGCAATCAGCGGCAACTCGATGCGGAATGTGGTTCCCGCATCGACAACGCTGTGACACTCGATCTTGCCGCCATGATGATCAATCACCGCTTTCACCATCGACAGACCCAAGCCCACGCCGTCGATGCCTTGAGCCGAGGAAAAACGCCGATACTGGCTGAACAGGTCAGGCAATTCATCGGCAGCAATTCCTTTGCCCTGATCGTTCAACACGCAGCGCAGCCACTGTCCATTACAGCTGACCTTCAATTGCACCGTGCTGTTTGCCGGACTGTACTTGATCGCGTTTTCCAGCAGATTGAACAGGGCGCGCGTCAGCAATCCCTGATCGGCCAGAATCAGCCGCTCCTGACATTGCTCATCGACCTCGTTGAGCAGCTCGATGCGTTTCTGCTGGGCGATGGGCAAGGCCTGATCCAGCACGTCCAAAACCAGCATCGCGAATAACGTCGGGCGGAACTGGTAGGTCTCGGACTCAGCTCGCGCCAACAAGACGAAACCATCGGTCAGATCCAGCGCCCGGCGGACCTGACGCTCAATCTGCTCGAACAACGGCGTATCAGCGCCGGCCTGATGACGATGCACATCAAGCAGGGCGAGGATCGCCGAATGGGGCGCGCGCAGGTCATGGGACAGAAAACGCAGCAGGACGCCGCGTTGCTCCTCGGCCGCACGCTCGGCACTCAAATCCGTCAGGCTGAGCAACCAGCCGATCGGCGTATCGCCATCGACCGGCAGTAGCGCCGCTCTCTCCAGGCGCAGGCTGCGCTCCTTGTGATCGCGAAATTCCAGCAGCGGCAGAGTGGCCAGCGGCGGTCGCGGCGCTGTGGATAATTCCGGATAGCCGAGCCGTGCCAGTTGATCGAGCACGTCATCGTCCACCAGCGCATCTTCAAACAGCTCGCGCGCCTTACGATTGCCCAGCAGGATCTTGCCCTGCGGATCACTGATCAGCGTCGCTACCGGCAGGTATTCCAGGCCATCGGCAATGAAGCGCCGGGTATCACGGGTGCGGCTCATGGCTTGTTCGAGCGCCACGATCTGGCCTTGCAACTGGTCAGCACCGGTGAAACGAGTCCGGCGGCGTTCAGGGAAGACTTTCGGTTCACTGTCCAGACGCGCCAGCTCCCAGCCGAAATAGGTCAGCACCACACTCAGGCGCCGCCAGTTCCAGATCAGGTAACCGAACAACATGCCCAGCGCAGCAGATGTGGGCGACCACCAGTAGCGTACTTCGGCGAGCAGGGCACTGCTGATCAGCGCACCGGCCATGCCGATCAAAGTTACCCACAACGCCCAACGCGGTCGCCACAGCAACAATCCCAGCACACACGCGACCATCGCCATCGACAGCAACGCGCCGAGCGCTGGCGACGGATTGTGCAGGTTGAACTGGGCGCGATAAGACAACAAGGCAGTCAGTGGCAATAGCACTAGACTTATCCACAACCACTCGCGCACCAGCCGCCGGAACAGACGCTGGACCTGACTCGGCTCCCGACTTTCACGTCGGCGTTGAGTGTTATGCATGAGGCAAAGGGCAGGGCAGTGGGAATGGTTTCATAGGTCTCAGGTCTGAGGCGTAGACCCGAAGAATCATAGCGGACGTCGACCATCGACGGGCTGCTTCTTTCATCGTGGCCGGGGAGTCGTTATTGTCGACATCCCAGCCCCAGCGACAAGGAACACCGCCGATGCGCGTTGCCATTCTGGACGACGAACCCGCCGAACTGCGCCGGGTCGAGCAAACCCTGGAGCAAATGGCCGAAGCTGGGGAACAGCCGTGGTCACTGCACAGCTTCGATCGTGGCGAAGACTTGTTGCGCCAGTTACGCCGGGAAACGTTCGACCTGCTGATCCTCGACTGGCAACTTCCCGACCTCACGGGTCTGGCACTGCTGCGCTGGACCCGTGAACACATGGACGCGCCACCGGCAGCCATCATGCTGACCAGTCGCGACGGCGAGAGCGATATCGTGCAAGCCTTGAATGCCGGGGCCGACGATTATGTCAGCAAGCCGTTTCGCCCGAATGAGTTGAAGGCGAGGGTGGCTGCGGTATTGCGCCGGCATAGCCAACCGCGCAGCGCGGCGGGGGAGGTGCAGAGTTTCCACGATCTGACCTTCGATGACGCGGAATTGACCGTTACCCGTGAAGGTAAACCGATCCTTATGACCGAGCGCGAGTACCGACTGGCGCGGTGTCTGTTCAGCAACCTGGGCCGGCCGCTGTCACGAGATTATCTGTACGAGCGCTTCTGGCCGAACGAGGAGACAACGTCTTCGCGGCCGCTGGACACGCACATCTACCGATTGCGCAACAAGCTCGGGCTCACGGCTGATCGGGGTTGGCAGCTATTGACGATCTATGGGTATGGGTATCGTCTGGAAAGTGTCGCATCTGCGGTTGAGTAGCCCATCCCGAACAAAATGCCCGGAATAGCTTAGAAGGACAGACCCTGAAATAAAAAAGGCCAACGCAATGCGTTGGCCTTTTTCGTTGCCGCCAATCTGGATCAGAAATCCAGGTTGGAAACCGCCAACGCGTTGCTCTCGATGAAGTCCCGGCGAGGTTCGACCGCATCACCCATCAGGGTGTTGAAGATCTGGTCTGCGCCGATGGCATCTTCGATGGTGACTTTCAGCATGCGCCGCACGCTTGGGTCCATGGTGGTTTCCCACAGCTGATCCGGGTTCATTTCGCCCAGACCTTTGTATCGCTGGATTGTGTGGCGCTTGGTGCTTTCAGCCATCAGCCAGTCCAGTGCTTCCTTGAACTCGGTAACGGCTTTCTTGCGCTCGCCGCGCTGGATGTACGCGCCTTCGTCGAGCAGGGTGCTCAGTTGCGCGCCCAGGGTGACCACGGTTTTGTAGTCGTTGCTGCCGAAGAAGTCGCGGTTGAAGGTGACGTAGTTCGACAGGCCGTGAGAGATCAGTTCGACCTCTGGCAGCCAGACGCCACGTTCACGGTCTTCGCGCAGGCTGGCCTTGTAGACCAGGCCAGACTTCTCGTTGGTACGCAGACGGACTTCGTACTGGGCCAGCCACTCTTGCATTGCTGCATGGTCGCCCAGGGTTTCCAGGCTGACGGCTGGCAGGTAGATGAAGTGCTCGGTCAGTTCCTGTGGGTACAGGCGCGACAGACGCTTGAGGGTCTTCATGACCATGCGGAAGTCATTCACCAGACGTTCCAGCGCTTCACCGGAAATGCCCGGGGCTTCTTCGTTCAGGTGCAAGCTTGCATCTTCCAGAGCCGACTGCGTCATGTACTCTTCCATGGCGTCGTCGTCTTTGATGTACTGCTCTTGCTTGCCTTTCTTGACCTTGTACAGCGGTGGCTGGGCGATGTAGATATAGCCGCGCTCGATTAGCTCTGGCAACTGACGGAAGAAGAACGTCAACAGCAGGGTACGGATGTGCGAACCGTCGACGTCAGCATCGGTCATGATGATGATGTTGTGATAGCGCAACTTGTCGATGTTGTACTCTTCGCGACCGATGCCGCAGCCCAGCGCGGTGATCAGCGTGCCCACTTCCTGGGACGAGATCATCTTGTCGAAGCGTGCCTTCTCGACGTTGAGAATCTTGCCCTTCAACGGCAGGATCGCCTGGGTCTTGCGGTTACGTCCCTGCTTGGCAGAGCCGCCCGCGGAGTCACCCTCCACCAGGTACAGTTCGGACAACGCCGGGTCTTTTTCCTGGCAGTCAGCGAGCTTGCCCGGCAGGCCGGCAATGTCCAGCGCGCCTTTGCGGCGGGTCATCTCACGGGCCTTGCGCGCAGCTTCACGGGCACGGGCGGCGTCGATCATCTTGCCGACCACCAGCTTGGCTTCGTTCGGGTTTTCCAGGAGGAAGTCGGAGAAGTACTTGCCCATTTCCTGTTCGACCGCGGTCTTCACTTCGGAAGAGACCAGCTTGTCTTTGGTCTGCGAGCTGAACTTCGGATCCGGTACTTTCACCGAAATGATCGCGGTCAGGCCTTCACGGGCATCGTCACCGGTGGTGGCGACTTTGTGCTTCTTCGCCAGACCTTCCTGCTCGATATAGTTGTTCAGGTTACGCGTCAGTGCCGAACGGAAGCCCACCAGGTGGGTGCCGCCGTCGCGCTGCGGAATGTTGTTGGTGAAGCACAACAGGTTCTCGTTGAAGCTGTCGTTCCACTGCAGGGCGATTTCCACGCCGATGCCGTCTTCACGCTGGATGTTGAAGTGGAACACCTGGTTGACCGCAGTCTTGTTGGTGTTCAGGTATTCAACGAACGCACGCAGGCCACCTTCATACTTGAACAGCTCTTCCTTACCGCTGCGCTCGTCCTTGAGAACAATGCCGACACCGGAGTTGAGGAAGGACAATTCACGAATGCGCTTGGCGAGGATGTCCCAGCTGAAGTGAATGTTCTTGAAGGTTTCGCTGGAAGCCTTGAAGTGGATCTGGGTACCGGTGGTTTCGCTGTCGCCAACGATGGCCATCGGTGCCTGAGGTACGCCGTGGACGTAGGTCTGTTCCCAGATCTTGCCGCTGCGGCGCACAGTCAGGACCAGCTCTTCGGACAGTGCGTTCACTACCGACACACCTACGCCGTGCAGACCGCCGGATACCTTGTACGAGTTGTCGTCGAACTTACCGCCAGCGTGGAGGACGGTCATGATGACCTCGGCGGCGGAGACGCCTTCCTCTTTATGCACGTCTACCGGGATGCCACGACCGTTGTCTTTAACGGTGATGGATTCGTCCGGGTGGATGATGATGCTGATGTCGTCGCAATGGCCGGCGAGGGCTTCGTCGATCGAGTTGTCGACCACCTCGAACACCATGTGGTGCAGACCGCTGCCATCGTCGGTGTCACCAATGTACATACCGGGACGTTTGCGTACGGCATCCAGGCCTTTCAGCACTTTAATGCTCGTTGAGTCGTACGTATTTTCTTCGCTCAATGCCTTCACTCCCGATGGTCGTGGGTCTGGGTGATACGGCCCTGTTCCACGTGGAACAAAGCGACTGGCGTTTCCGTCTGCCAGCCTTCCCTCAGTAATTCGTGATCTACACAAGTGATGAACACCTGGCAGCGTAAGTCTTCCAGCAAGCGGCATAGCGCGCGACGGTGGCTCTCGTCCAGCTCGGACGGCAAGTCATCCACCAGATAAATACATTGTCCGCGACGGGCCTGGCTGACCAGGTGCCCCTGGGCAATCCGCAGCGCACAGACCACCAGCTTTTGCTGACCCCGGGACAAGATGTCCGCGGCATTGTGTGCGCCCAATCTGAGACGCAAATCAGCGCGTTGCGGGCCGGCTTGGGTGTGCCCCATCTGCTGATCCCGTTGCACGGAAGCGGCAAGTACGGCGCTCAATTCGCGGTCCTTGTCCCAGCCTCGGTAATAGCTGAGCGTCAAACCCTCGAGCTCAACCAGTTCGCTCAAGGTCTGCTCGAAGACCGGTTTCAAGGCTGTGATGTAAGCGCGGCGGTATTCATCGATTTCAGCGCTGGCCTGACACAGTTCCCTGTCCCAGACCGCTTGCGAAACGGCGTCAAGTGTACCATGCCGCAGCCAGGAGTTTCTCTGGCGCAAGGCCTTCTGCAAACGCTGCCAGGTGGCCATGAAACGCGGTTCAACGTGGAACACGCCCCAGTCGAGAAACTGCCGGCGAATCTTCGGCGCGCCTTCCAGCAGACGGAAGCTGTCCGGGTTGATCAACTGCAACGGCAGGATCTCCGCCAACTGCGCAGCGCTTCGGGCGTTCTGGCCATCGATGCGAATCTGGAACTCTCCCTGACGGTCGCGAGAAATCCCCAGCGCACTGTGTCCGCCTTCAGCCAGTTCAACCTGACCGAACACGGTACAGGCGAGCTGTTCGTACTGAATCACCGGCAAAAGCCGCGTGCTGCGAAACGAACGGGCGAGCCCCAGCAGATGAATGGCTTCCAGAACACTGGTTTTGCCGCTGCCGTTGGCGCCGTAAAGAATGTTGATGCGGGGGGAGGGGGAGAAGGTCACCGGGTGCAGATTGCGCACCGCGGTGACCGAAACACGACTTAACGACATTCAGGATCAGCTGATTACAGACGCATCGGCATGACAACATAAGCCGAATCGTCATTGTCGGACTCTTGCACCAGCGCACTGCTGTTGGAGTCGGACAGGATCAGGCGAACCTGCTCGGTGGTCATCACGCCCAGCACGTCGAGCAGGTAGCTGACGTTGAATCCGATTTCCAGCGAGCCGCCGTTGTATTCAACGCCCACTTCTTCTTCCGCTTCTTCCTGCTCCGGGTTGTTGGCCTGGATCTTCAACTGACCGCTGGCCAGTTGCAGACGGATACCACGGTATTTCTCGTTGGACAGAATCGCGGTACGGCTGAACGCTTCGCGCAGTGCCTGACGATCACCGAGTACGAGTTTGTCACCACCTTTCGGCAGTACGCGCTCGTAATCCGGGAATTTACCGTCGACCAGTTTCGAGGTGAAGGTGAACTCGCCAGTGGTGGCGCGGATGTGGTGCTGGCCGAGGACGATGCTGACATTGCCATCCGGCTCGGTGAGCAGACGCGCCAGTTCGAGGATGCCTTTGCGCGGCACGATCACCTGATGGCGATCCGGCTGACCGATATCGGCCTGCATCGAGCACATCGCCAGACGGTGGCCGTCGGTAGCCACGGCGCGGATCACACCAGCGGAAACTTCCAGCAGCATGCCGTTGAGGTAGTAACGCACGTCCTGCTGGGCCATGGCGAAGCTGGTGCGTTCGATCAAGCGACGCAGCTTGCTCTGCTCCAGGCTGCAGGTCAGCGAGCCCGGGCCTTCTTCGACGGTCGGGAAGTCATTGGCCGGCAGGGTCGACAGGGTGAACCGGCTACGACCGGCCTTTACCACCAGTTTCTGCTCGTCGACCTTGATGTCGATCAGCGCATCGTTGGGCAGGCTTTTGCAGATGTCCATCAACTTGCGCGCCGGCACGGTGATGGAGCCAGTTTCGGCCGGCTCTTCGAGTTGCACACGACCGACCAGCTCGACTTCCAGGTCGGTACCGGTCAGCGACAGTTGCTGGCCTTCGACGACCAACAGCACGTTGGACAGTACCGGCAAGGTCTGTCGGCGCTCGACGACGCCTGCGACCAGTTGCAGGGGTTTCAACAGGGCTTCGCGTTGAATGGTGAAATGCATGGTCTAGTCCCTTGCCTTAATAAGCTGCGCTGGTGTTCATCAAGTGGTCAGTGTACGCAGCAGGTTCTTGTAGTCCTCGCGGATGTCCGCGTCGGATTCCTTAAGTTCGTTGATCTTGCGGCAGGCGTGCAACACGGTGGTGTGGTCGCGGCCGCCAAACACATCGCCGATTTCCGGCAGGCTGTGGTTGGTCAGTTCCTTGGACAACGCCATGGCGACCTGACGCGGACGAGCCACCGAGCGCGAACGGCGCTTGGACAGCAGGTCGGAAATCTTGATCTTGTAATACTCGGCGACTGTGCGCTGAATGTTATCCACAGAGACCAGTTTGTCCTGCAACGCCAGCAAGTCTTTCAGGGATTCGCGGATCAGCTCGATGGTGATGTCGCGACCCATGAAGTGCGAGTGGGCGATTACGCGCTTCAGCGCACCTTCCAGCTCACGGACGTTGGAGCGAATGCGCTGGGCAATGAAGAATGCGGCGTCGTGTGGCAGATCGACTTTGGCCTGATCGGCCTTCTTCATCAGGATCGCCACGCGGGTTTCCAGCTCCGGCGGCTCGACCGCAACGGTCAGGCCCCAGCCGAAGCGGGATTTAAGGCGTTCTTCAAGGCCTTCGATTTCTTTAGGGTAGCGGTCACTGGTGAGAATGACCTGCTGACCACCTTCAAGCAGCGCGTTGAAGGTGTGGAAAAACTCTTCCTGGGAACGCTCCTTACGGGCGAAGAACTGAATATCGTCGATCAACAAAGCGTCCACTGAACGGTAGAAACGTTTGAATTCGTTGATGGCGTTCAACTGCAGCGCCTTGACCATGTCGGCCACGAAGCGCTCGGAATGGAGGTACACGACCTTGGCATTCGGATTCTTCTTTAATAGATGGTTGCCCACCGCGTGCATCAAGTGGGTTTTACCCAGGCCGACGCCACCATAAAGGAACAGCGGGTTATAGCCGTGCTTGGGATTGTCCGCCACCTGCCAGGCCGCCGCACGGGCGAGCTGGTTGGATTTACCTTCGACGAAATTCTCGAAGGTGAACGTGCGGTTCAGGTAACTGGTGTGCTTGAGCGCACCTTCTACCTGCACGGTGCGCTGTTCAGCGCGAACCGGCGCCTGCTGCGAGGCGGCACCGGCCATCGGGTCGAAGCTGTCGCGGGACGGCTCTTCGCTGACTTCGGCGGCCTTCTGTGTGGAACGCTTGGCCGGAGCAGGCGTTGGCGCGGGTGCCGGATTGCTTGCTGGCACATTATTGGCCTGCGCCTGAGCAACCTGCGCGGCCGCCAGTGGTGCGTTGGGTGCGGCACGAGGTGCCGAGCTGCGTTTGCTGCCTATTAATAAGGACAGCGCAGGCGTCGAGCCATTGCCGTGCTCATCCAGCAGTTCAAGGACGCGGCCCAGGTACTTTTCGTTGACCCAGTCCAACACGAAACGATTAGGTGCGTAGACGCGCAACTCGTCGCCTTCGGCTTCGACCTGTAGTGGACGGATCCAGGTGTTGAATTGTTGGGCAGGCAGCTCTTCGCGCAAAAGCTCCACGCACTGCTGCCAAAGTTCCACTGACACGGATATCCCCTAAGTTGAAAGCCGGTGAGGCAAAAACAAGCGGCCATTGTAGCGGCGAGCGGTTCACTTATCCACATGCAGCTAGGTCCATCACCATCATTTATCAATGCTTTGAAGCATTAAAAGGCGACCAACGGCATGTGAATAAGCCCTGTGGATAAACACCACTGAGGGCACTGGACAAGTGGGGGCTAAACTCGGTGGATAACCGGCCTGTGGATAACAGACCATTCCACGCACAGCTTATCCGATAGCGCAGCACAGGCTGAACACGGTTTTCCACTGTAGTTGTCATTCTCTGTACGCCGCGTGGAATAAGGCCCAAAGATAGTTATCCACAGAAGATGGCGTACCTAGCTTTTATAAGCTTTACAGAAAAGCTTTAAATAATTCCCTTCTTTATTTCTATATCTGGCTGAGAGGCTTTCGAGCGAAAACCCTGCGTGGATCTATTTATAAGGAAACGCTGGTTGGAAATTGACCTGAAGGCTTGCTTTCTCTAGAATCCCCGGTCTCTTAAAACGGGGGCCATTCCGGCCCGTTGTGGACGAACCAGGTAACACGACATGAAACGTACTTTCCAACCAAGCACTATCAAACGCGCTCGTACCCACGGTTTCCGTGCTCGCATGGCTACCAAGAACGGCCGCGCAGTCCTGTCGCGTCGTCGCGCCAAAGGTCGTGCGCGTCTGGCAGTTTGATAATCCGGTACTGGAGGTGAGTCAGGACTTCAGTCGGGAAAAGCGTCTGCTTACCCCCCGGCATTTCAAGGCAGTCTTTGACTCCCCTACCGGCAAGGTTCCGGGGAAAAATCTCCTGCTCCTTGCACGCAACAACGATCTTGATCACCCCCGTCTCGGGCTGGTTATCGGGAAAAAGAGCGTAAAGCTCTCCGTTGAGCGCAATCGCCTCAAACGTCTGATGCGCGAATCGTTCCGTCTGCACCAGGATTCACTGGTCGGTTGGGACATCGTTATCGTCGCGCGCAAAGGTTTGGGTGATGTAGAAAACCCCGAATTGATTCAGCATTTCGGCAAACTCTGGAAGCGTCTGGCACGCAACAAGCCCGTTCCGGCAGTCAAAACCGAAACTGTAGGGGTAGACAGTACCGATGCGTAAACTGGCCCTCGTTCCGATCCAGTTTTATCGCTATGCCATTAGTCCTTTAATGGCCAGCCACTGTCGCTTCTACCCCAGTTGTTCCTGCTACGCGTATGAAGCCATTGAAAATCATGGCCTTCTGCGCGGTGGCTGGCTGACCTTTCGTCGTTTAGGTCGCTGTCATCCGTGGAATCCCGGTGGTTATGACCCGGTTCCACCTGTCCCTACCTCCCGTTCTTCTTCGATGGCCGAGTAATCATGGATATCAAACGCACGATCCTGATCGTCGCCCTGGCAATCGTGTCCTACGTCATGGTTCTTAAATGGAACCAGGATTATGGCCAGGCTGCCCTGCCGACTCAGAATGTTGCTTCCAGTACGACTACATCCGGTTTGCCGGACACCGCCACTGGCACAAATGCTGCCGCCAGTGACGATATTCCGCGCGCCGCCAGCGATACCAGTGCACCAGCGGAAACGCCGGTTGCTGCCAGCAAAGACCTGATTCAGGTCAAGACCGATGTGCTCGATCTGGCGATCGATCCACAGGGTGGCGATGTTGCGCAACTGACTCTGCCTCTGTATCCACGTCGTCAGGACCGTCCTGACGTGCCGTTCCAGTTATTCGATAACGGCGGCGAACGTGTGTATCTGGCGCAAAGCGGTCTGATCGGCACCAACGGCCCGGATGCAAACCCGGCCGGTCGTCCGGTTTATTCGTCGGAGAAGAAGGTTTACCAACTGGCTGACGGTCAGGATCAACTCGTCGTTGACCTGAAATTCAGCAAGGACGGTGTCAACTACATCAAGCGTTTCACCATGAAACGTGGCCTGTACGACGTCGCTGTCTCCTACATTGTGGATAACCAGAGCGCTCAGCCCTGGAACGGCGCAATGTTTGCCCAGTTGAAGCGCGACGCCAGCGCTGATCCTTCATCGACCACTGCTACTGGCACCGCGACTTACCTGGGCGCTGCCCTGTGGACAAGTTCCGAGCCGTACAAGAAAGTGTCGATGAAGGACATGGACAAGGCGCAGCTCAAGGAAACCGTCACCGGTGGTTGGGTAGCCTGGCTGCAACACTACTTCGTGACCGCGTGGATTCCGGCGAAGGGCGAAAACAACATCGTCCAGACCCGTAAAGACAGCAAAGGCAACTACATCATTGGTTACACCGGTCCTACTTTGACCGCTGCTCCAGGTGCAAAAGTTGAAACCAGCGCTGTGCTGTACGCCGGTCCGAAAAGCCAGGCTGTGCTGAAAGAGTTGTCCCCAGGTCTGGAACTGACTGTCGACTACGGCATTCTGTGGTTCATTGCCCAGCCGATCTTCTGGTTGCTGCAACATATCCACGCCATCGTCGGTAACTGGGGCTGGTCGATCATCTTCCTGACCATGCTGATCAAAGGGATTTTCTTCCCGCTGTCGGCCGCCAGCTACAAGTCGATGGCGCGCATGCGTGCCGTGGCGCCGAAACTGGCTGCGCTGAAAGAGCAACATGGCGATGACCGGCAGAAAATGTCGCAGGCCATGATGGAGCTGTACAAGAAAGAGAAGATCAATCCACTGGGCGGCTGCTTGCCGATCCTCGTGCAGATGCCAGTCTTCCTTTCGCTGTACTGGGTTCTGCTGGAAAGCGTGGAAATGCGTCAGGCGCCGTTCATGCTGTGGATCACTGACTTGTCGATCAAGGATCCGTTCTTCATTCTGCCGATCATCATGGGCGCAACCATGTTCATCCAGCAGCAGCTGAACCCGACTCCTCCGGATCCGATGCAGGCGAAAGTGATGAAAATGATGCCAATCATCTTCACCTTCTTCTTCCTGTGGTTCCCGGCGGGTCTGGTGCTGTACTGGGTTGTGAACAACTGCCTGTCGATTGCACAACAGTGGTACATCACGCGTAAGATCGAAGCGGCGACGAAAAAAGCCGAGGCGTAACTTGGACTGTGGATAACACCACTCAAAACGCCCCCTAGTGGGGCGTTTTGCTATCTGCCACTTTTGTCTGGATGCCGCTTTATGAGCACACCCCGTGAAACCATCGCCGCCGTCGCCACCGCCCAAGGTCGCGGCGGTGTGGGCATCGTCCGTATTTCCGGGCCGTTGGCCAGCGTTGCGGCAAAAGCCATCAGCGGCCGCGAGCTGAAACCGCGTTACGCCCATTACGGGCCATTTTTCAGTGACGACCGGCAAGTGCTGGACGAAGGTCTGGCTCTGTATTTCCCGGGGCCAAACTCGTTCACCGGCGAAGACGTCCTGGAACTGCAGGGTCACGGCGGCCCGATCGTCCTGGACATGTTGCTCAAGCGCTGTCTGGAACTGGGCTGCCGTCTGGCCCGTCCAGGGGAATTCAGCGAGCGCGCCTTCCTCAATGACAAACTTGATCTGGCCCAGGCCGAAGCCATCGCCGATTTGATCGAAGCCAGTTCTGCACAGGCTGCGCGCAATGCGCTGCGTTCATTGCAGGGTGCGTTTTCCCAGCGCGTGCATAACTTGACCGAGCAACTGATTGGCTTGCGTATCTACGTCGAAGCCGCCATCGACTTCCCGGAAGAGGAAATCGACTTTCTCGCCGACGGCCATGTATTGAGCATGCTCGACAAAGTACGCGATGAGTTATCCACAGTGCTGCGCGAAGCGGGGCAGGGCGCGTTATTGCGTGATGGCATGACCGTCGTCATCGCTGGCCGGCCAAATGCCGGAAAATCCAGCCTGTTGAATGCATTGGCGGGTCGCGAGGCTGCCATCGTCACCGAGATTGCCGGTACCACGCGGGATATCCTGCGCGAACATATCCACATCGACGGCATGCCTTTGCACGTGGTCGATACCGCAGGCTTGCGCGACACCGATGATCATGTGGAAAAGATTGGCGTGGAACGGGCGTTGAAAGCCATCGGTGAAGCGGATCGGGTTTTGCTGGTGGTCGATGCGACCGCACCCGAGGCACTGGATCCTTTTGCCTTGTGGCCAGAATTCCTTGAAACCCGACCGGATCCAGCAAAAGTCACCCTGATCCGGAACAAAGCCGATCTGACCGGTGAAGCGGTTGCTCTGGAAACCAGTGACGACGGCCACGTGACCATCAGTCTCAGCGCCAAGTCTGCCGAAGGCCTCGACCTGCTGCGTGATCACCTCAAGGCGTGCATGGGTTACGAGCAGACTTCGGAAAGCAGCTTCAGCGCACGTCGCCGCCATCTGGAAGCACTGCGCCAGGCCAGCGCGGCACTGGAACACGGCCGCGCGCAACTGACGCTGGCGGGCGCTGGCGAATTGCTCGCCGAGGATTTGCGTCAGGCTCAACATTCCTTGGGTGAAATTACCGGCGCATTCAGCTCAGATGATTTGCTGGGAAGGATTTTTTCCAGCTTCTGCATCGGCAAGTAAAGAAAAGGGCTGTGGATAATTCATCCACAGCCCTTTTTTGTTCACCAGTTATAGGAAACCGTACCGAGCAAAGTACGATCCTCGCCCCAGTAACAGCGGCCTGCGTCGTTGCATCCCGAAACGTATTCCTTATCGAACAAGTTCTTCGCATTCAGATCGACACTCCAGTGTGTATCGATCTGATATCCAACAGCCGCGTCGACCAATGTGACGTCGCCGGCATCCAGCTTTCCGTATAGAGAAGGCGAAGTGTAGGCAAACGCACTGTCGAAATAGCGCACGCCACCGGCCACATACAAGCCTTTCAGATCACTGTCGAGGAAGCGATATTTCGCCCAGACCGAGGCCTGGTTGCGCGGCACGCCGGTCATTTGATGACCTTTGACCAGCGACGTCGCTGCATCCTTGGTGATCTTCGCATCGGTGTAGGTATAAGCCGCCGTGACATTGAGGTTCTGCGTCAGGTTACTGTTGAGTTCCAGCTCCACCCCTTTGGCGCGGCTTTCGCCCACCTGGCGATAGGTCGACGTCGTTGCGTCGAAGTAGGTGTCGTCCTTCTTGCGCAGGTCATACACCGAAGCGGTGAAAGAGGTGTCCCAGCCGATCGGTTCGTACTTCAAACCCACTTCGTACTGGCTGCTGGTGATCGGATCAAGCGGTGCGCCGGCATTGGAAATCTGCTGCACTGGCACGAACGCTGTTGAATAGCTGACATACGGCGTCATGCCGTTGTCGAACTGATACATCACGCCTCCCTGATAGGTGAATTTCTTGTCCTCGGAACTGATGTTGCTGCCTTGGGCCACCTTGTCGCGGAAATCGCTGTCGACCCAGTCTTGACGTCCGCCAAGCAAGAACAGCCAGTGGTTGTACTTGCTCTGGATCTGTGCATAAACACCCTTCATCTGCTGCTCGAGCAAAGTGTTCTGCACGGCAATCGGCGTGGTCGGATCACGCCGGTAAACCGGGTTGTAGACGTCGATCGGTCCGACGATGCCGGCATTCCAGTCCTGGTTGAACGAGGTGCGATCGTAGCTGGCGCCAAACAATACGGTGTTTTCCAGATCGCCCGCCTGGAATTTGCCTTCCAGCTGGTTATCCAGCGAATACACCATGGATTTGTTGAAGCGATCGTAAGCGGTCATGTTCAGCCGCGTGCCGAAGCCGGCGTTGTTCAGATTGCCCGGCCAGGTTTCGTGGCGGGTGATGCGCGACTGCATGTAGCGCGAGTTCTGGCGGAACTGCCACTCATCGTTGAACGAATGGCTGAACTCGTAACCGGTGCTCCAGGTTTCCCGTTCGAAGGTATTCCAGTCCGGGTCACCGAGCATGGTGTCTTTGGATAACTGGCCGTTGGGATTGCTCAGCAACGTGCCGGCGGCCGGCAGGCCAAGCTCCATGTTTGTGTGATCTTTTTGGTAATTGGCCAGCAGAGTCAGCGTGTTGAAATCGTCAAAATTCAGGGTCAGCGAAGGGGCGATGTAAATGCGGTCGTCAGGAACGTGGTCGGTCTGGGTATCGGATTTGCGCCCCAGCATCACCACACGGCCGAGAACATTACCGCTGTCATTGAGCGGGCCGGAGACGTCGACGCCGATCTGCCGGCGATTGTTCGAGCCATAACCCAATTGCACTTCACCTTGCGGCGCGGCAGTCGGGCGCTTGCTGACCAGGTTGACCAGACCGCCCGGCGCATTTTCGCCATACAACAGCGACGACGGGCCACGGAATACCTCGACTCGTTCAAGTCCGTACGGCTCGGTGCTGGTGTCATAGCGATTGCCCTGCACGCGCAGTCCATCTCGGAGCAGACCGTAGCCGTAATCGGTGGCGTTGAAGCCGCGTATGTAAAACAGATCGCCGGCCAGACTGTCGCCGGCAGCGAACGGCGGGGCGAAGATTCCCGGCACGTAGCCGAGGACGTCGGTGAGTGTCTGGGATTTCTGATCCTTGATGCGTTGTCCGGTCACCACTGACACCGAACGAGGCGTTTCCGACAACGGTGTGCTGGTTTTCGTACCGATCCGGCTGTTTTGCGCCTTGTAGCCAACGTCGGCGGCGTAATCCAGATTCATTGGATTACCCAACTGCGCGTTGATGTTGGTCGGCGCCAGTTCCAGCGAATCTCCGTTGGGCAAGGTCTGCAGAATATAACTGCCAGGTGCTTGCGGCACAGCCTGTAAACCAGAGCCTTGCAACAATTGAGCGAAACCCTGTTCGACGCTGAAGTCGCCGTTCAACCCGGCGCTGCGCAAGCGACTTGTCTGCTGCGGTGAGAACGACAGAATCACATTGGCTGCAGAGGCGAACTGACTCAACGCACTGTCCAGCGGGCCGGCGGCAATGGCGTAGCGCTGCGATGCGGTCGCCGCGAAGGCGCTATGGCTGGTGACCAGGCAGGACGCAGCGCCGGCCATCAACAAGCTGTACACAATGCAGTGAGGAGAAAAGCGCTGACGGAACGTAGGAAGACGCATAGGTGGATTAGCCCTGAAGGTGACGAAGAGCCGCGTTTATCGCGATTACCTGTAGGGCCGGGTCAGGGTGGAAAAAGATAACCCTCGTTGAAATTATTTTTCCCCAACCGTTTTCTGATCAGGCGCGGTGGCTGATCGAGACCCAGTAACGGCTGAAATAGCGGACATCGATCGGCAACGAAGCCTGAAGATTGGCCAGCACTGCGTCGGTCGAATCGAGCCGGAAAGTCCCGGAGACCCGCAGATCTGCGGCCCGACGATCGCAATGCAGTACACCGCTGCGATAGCGGCCCAACTCTGCGATGACATCGCCCAAGGGCGCATCAAGAACGATTAATTGACCGTTGATCCAGGCGATTTCTGCTGGACGGAAGGGATGAATGCGCCCGACATGTCGACTATCGAAATCTGCGCCTTCACCTGCTTTGAGTACGAGTGGAGCGGCAGATGACTGCGCGGGCTGAATGCTGATTCGGTCTTCAAGAACGCCGACCCGGGTTGAGTTCGACAACTCGTGCACCGAGAACCGAGTACCCAATGCTTGAATCCGCCCGTCACGGGTTTGCACATAAAACGGCCGCCGATCACCGAGCTTGCCGGTTTGGACGAGGATCTCACCCGAGCGCACGCGAATCAGGCGTTGCGCTGCGTCGAAAGAAACATCGATGGCCGAATCGGTGTTGAGCTGGATCTGGCTGCCATCGGCCAGGCTGACGGTCCGACGCTGGCCCACACCGGTTTTATAGTCCGCCCAGACGTTGCCCATGGAAGTGTGAGTTTGAACATTCCAGCCAACGAAGCCTGTTCCCGCTGCAAGCAGCAGTAGCTTGAGTACCTGACGCCTTTGTAGGCTGCCATTGAGCGCACGTCGTTTCAGATCATGCGGCAGCGTACCGAGGTGGCGCTGCAACTGCTCCATCTGGGTCCACGCCGCCAAGTGCGCCGGATCGCTGTCTATCCACAACTGCCAGGCTTTTTGTTCGGCAAGGCTTGGTGGCTGGGATTGAAATTGGACGTACCAGCCGGCTGCAGCTTCAAATACCTGGCGGTCGGGAGCGATGGCCATCATTGCTGCGCCATGATCAGGGCGCATTCCGTCAGGGCGCGAATCATGTGTTTCTTTACTGTGGTCAGCGAAACCTTCAGGTGTACGGCAATCTGTTGATAAGTCAGTCCATCGACTTGCGAAAGCATGAAGATCTGCCTTGTACGCCTGCCCAGTCCGGCCAGAGCCTTATCCACAGCGATCAGAATCTCAATAATCAATGCCCGGTCTTCTTCGCTGATGACCGTTGCTTCCGGGCGGGCTGCAAGCGTCTGCAGATAAGCGGTTTCGATGGCGCACCGTCGATAACGGTCGATCACTAAACCGCGCGCAATTGTCGCCAGATAGTCCCTCGGCTCACGAATATGTACTGCATTGCGCGCCGCCAGAATTCGCAAAAACGTGTCATGTGCTACATCGGCCGCATCGCAGGCGTTGTGCAGTTTCCCCTTGAGCCAGCCATATAGCCACGAATGGTGTTGCTCGTAGATTTGCTCGATGGCGGCGGTATGGGCGGGTAGGGGCATGGAAGAAACTGGAGAGTTAATGATAATGGCTATTATTAGCCTCTGTTACGTCCTCTCACAATAGCCTTTTCATTTCCTGCCCTTGGCTTGCCAAACGTCACCGATCCTTCGCTGGCGTTTTTTTGCGTCCCTAAAAAGCCATGTTGGCGATTTTCTGTGGATTAAGCCCTGTGAATAACTGCCACTGAGGTCAGTTGATAACAGGGGTTGAAAACTGGATATAACCCGCCCTGTGGATAACAACCCCTTTCATCCACAGGCTTATACGGGTTATCCAACGGCCTCATTGCTACTTTGGCACAGAGTTTTGAACCTCTGTACACATTGTAAAATATGGCCTGTAGCAATCTATCCACAGAAATGTTGCTCAGTAAGAATAAACATAAAAACAAAGGTTTTATAAATTTCTCTCTTTTTTATTCTTTTAACCTCGAGTTCTCCACAGCTGGTTAAATTTTGTGCAAAGGGTTCTTTAGAAAGGGCGAAGTCCCTATACTTGCCGACCAGGTCCAGAAACCTGAGCTCAAATTTTTCCTGAATGACCTACTTAAGCAGGCACGAGGTGCGTGGTGGATTTCCCTTCCCGTTTTGAAGTGATCGTCATCGGCGGCGGTCATGCCGGTACCGAGGCAGCACTTGCGTCAGCACGCATGGGCGCAAAAACCCTGTTGCTGACGCATAACGTGGAAACCCTCGGCGCCATGAGTTGCAACCCGGCCATCGGTGGCATCGGCAAAAGTCACCTGGTCAAGGAAATCGATGCCCTTGGCGGCGCGATGGCCATGGCTACCGATAAGGGCGGCATCCAGTTTCGCGTGTTGAACAGCCGCAAAGGTCCGGCCGTACGGGCGACCCGTGCGCAAGCCGACCGGATTCTGTACAAAGCTGCTGTCCGCGAAATACTGGAAAACCAGCCAAACCTGTGGATATTTCAACAGGCTGCCGACGACCTGATCGTTGAGCAGGAGCAAGTCCGTGGTGTTGTCACACAGATGGGTCTGCGTTTCTTCGCTGATTCCGTGGTGTTGACTACCGGTACCTTCCTCGGCGGACTTATCCACATTGGTTTGCAGAATTTCTCCGGCGGTCGTGCTGGTGATCCCCCTTCGATTGCTCTGGCCCACCGTCTGCGTGAGCTGCCACTGCGTGTCGGACGCTTGAAAACCGGTACGCCGCCGCGCATTGATGGCAAGTCTGTGGATTTTTCGGTAATGACCGAGCAACCGGGCGATACGCCGATTCCGGTGATGTCGTTCATGGGCAACAAGGAACAGCATCCACGCCAGGTCAGTTGCTGGATCACTCACACCAATGCGCGTACCCACGAAATCATCGCAGCGAACCTCGATCGTTCGCCGATGTATTCCGCAGCCGGTGAAATCGAAGGCGTCGGCCCGCGTTATTGCCCGTCGATCGAAGACAAGATCCATCGCTTTGCCGACAAGGAAAGCCATCAGGTGTTCATCGAACCGGAAGGTCTGACCACCCATGAGCTCTACCCGAACGGGATATCCACAAGCCTGCCGTTCGATGTGCAATTGCAGATCGTGCAATCGATCCGCGGTATGGAAAACGCACATATCGTGCGTCCAGGTTATGCGATCGAGTACGACTACTTCGATCCGCGTGATTTGAAGTACAGCCTGGAAACCAAAGTCATCGGCGGTCTGTTCTTCGCCGGGCAGATCAACGGCACCACCGGTTACGAAGAAGCTGGCGCCCAGGGTCTGCTCGCCGGGGCCAACGCCGCACTGCGTGCCAAGGGCAAAGAAGCCTGGTGTCCGCGCCGCGATGAAGCGTATATCGGCGTGCTGGTCGACGACCTGATCACACTCGGCACCCAAGAGCCGTACCGCATGTTCACTTCCCGTGCCGAGTACCGGCTGATTCTGCGCGAAGACAACGCCGACCTGCGTCTGACCGAAAAAGGTCGCGAGCTCGGTCTGGTCGATGACGCGCGTTGGGCGGCCTTCTGCAAGAAGCGCGAAAGCATCGAACTTGAAGAACAGCGTCTGAAAAGCACTTGGGTACGGCCAAATACCCCGCAGGGCGATGCGATTGCCGAGAAATTCGGCACGCCGCTGACCCACGAATACAATTTGCTCAACCTGTTGAGCCGTCCGGAAATCGACTATGTCGGTCTGGTCGAAGTGACCGGGCAGGGCGCTGAAGATCCACAGGTCGCCGAGCAGGTTGAGATCAAGACCAAGTACGCCGGTTATATCGACCGTCAACAGGACGAAATCGCCCGTCTGCGCGCCAGCGAAGACACGAAATTGCCTGTGGATATCGATTACACCAACATTTCCGGTCTGTCCAAGGAGATCCAGAGCAAGCTCGGCGCCACACGTCCCGAGACTCTGGGCCAGGCTTCGCGGATTCCGGGTGTGACCCCGGCAGCGATTTCGCTGTTGATGATTCATTTGAAAAAACGCGGCGCGGGCCGTCAGTTGGAGCAAAGCGCTTGAGTTCTAAGGTCACTTCGCAACATGCCGAAGAGTTATCCACAGGAGCCCGCGAGCTCGGTGTCCATCTCACTGAAACCCAGCACGAATTGCTGCTGGGTTATCTGGCCCTGTTGATCAAATGGAACCAGGCCTACAACCTGACCGCTGTGCGCGATCCAGACGAAATGGTTTCGCGGCACTTGCTCGATAGTCTCAGCGTGATGTCGTTTATCGAAAACGATCGCTGGCTCGATGTCGGCAGTGGCGGTGGCATGCCCGGTATTCCGCTGGCGATCCTGTATCCCGAGTCGCAAGTGACCTGCCTGGACAGCAACGGCAAGAAAACCCGCTTCCTGACTCAGGTCAAACTCGAACTCAAACTGGATAACCTGCAAGTTATCCACAGTCGCGTCGAAGCCTTCCAGCCTGCGCAGCCTTTCAACGGGATCATTTCCCGGGCCTTCAGCAGCATGGAAAACTTCACTAACTGGACTCGCCACCTGGGCGATGCCAATACACGCTGGCTGGCAATGAAGGGCGTTCATCCGGCTGATGAGCTGGTAGCATTGCCGGCAGATTTCAAACTCGATAGCGAACACGCCCTGGCCGTACCCGGTTGCCAAGGCCAACGCCATCTGCTGATACTGCGCCGCACGGCATGATTGGGAACACAAGCAAGAATGGCTAAGGTATTCGCGATAGCGAACCAAAAGGGTGGTGTGGGCAAGACCACCACCTGCATCAACCTCGCAGCATCCCTGGTCGCGACCAAGCGCCGGGTGCTGTTGATCGATCTCGATCCACAGGGCAACGCCACCATGGGTAGCGGTGTGGATAAACATGGCCTGGAAAACTCGGTCTACGATCTGCTGATCGGTGAATGCGACCTGGGTCAGGCCATGCACTTCTCCGAGCACGGCGGTTATCAATTGCTGCCGGCCAACCGCGATCTGACCGCCGCCGAAGTGGTGCTGCTGGAAATGCAGATGAAGGAAAGCCGTCTGCGCAGTGCGCTGGCGCCAATTCGTGACAACTACGACTACATTCTGATCGACTGCCCGCCGTCACTGTCGATGCTCACCCTCAACGCACTGGTCGCCGCTGACGGGGTGATTATCCCTATGCAGTGCGAATACTTTGCGCTGGAGGGTTTGAGTGACCTTGTGGATAACATCAAGCGCATTGCCGAGCTGCTCAATCCCAACCTGAAAGTCGAAGGCCTGCTGCGGACCATGTACGACCCGCGGTTGAGCCTGATGAATGATGTCTCGGCACAGCTCAAGGAGCATTTCGGCGATCAGCTCTACGACACGGTAATCCCGCGCAACATCCGCCTGGCCGAAGCACCGAGCTACGGCATGCCGGCGCTGGCCTACGACAAGCAATCGCGTGGTGCCCTGGCCTATCTGGCTCTGGCGGGCGAGATGGTTCGTCGTCAGCGCAAAAATTCACGCATTGCTGCTGCTCAGCCAACTTAAGGAATCCCCATGGCCGTCAAGAAACGAGGTCTCGGACGTGGACTGGATGCACTGCTGAGTGGTCCGACGGTCAGCGCGCTGGAAGAACAAGCCGCGCAGGCTGACACCCGCGAACTGCAACACCTGCCGCTGGACCTGCTGCAGCGCGGCAAATATCAGCCGCGCCGCGACATGGACCCGCAGGCCCTGGAAGAGCTGGCACAGTCGATCAAGGCTCAAGGCGTGATGCAGCCGATCGTGGTGCGCCCGATTGGCGGCGGTCGCTTTGAGATCATTGCCGGTGAACGCCGCTGGCGCGCCAGTCAGCAGGCCGGGCAGGAAACCATCCCGGCGATGGTCCGCGATGTGCCGGATGAAACCGCGATTGCCATTGCGCTGATCGAGAACATTCAGCGTGAAGACCTTAATCCGATCGAAGAAGCAGTGGCTTTGCAGCGCTTGCAGCAGGAATTCCAGCTGACTCAGCAGCAGGTTGCCGAGGCTGTGGGTAAGTCGCGGGTGACTGTGGCTAACCTGTTGCGACTTATTGCACTGCCCGAAGTGATCAAGACCATGCTTTCGCACGGCGACCTGGAAATGGGTCACGCGCGTGCTTTGCTTGGTCTGCCGGACAATCAGCAGGTCGAAGGGGCGCGACATGTTGTCGCACGAGGACTGACCGTGCGCCAAACCGAGGCACTGGTTCGTCAGTGGTTGAGTGGTAAACCGGAGCCTGTGGAAGCTGCAAAACCCGACCCGGACATCGCTCGCCTCGAGCAGCGCCTGGCCGAGCGCCTAGGCTCTGCGGTGCAGATTCGCCATGGCAAGAAGGGCAAAGGCCAATTGGTGATCGGATATAACTCCCTCGATGAGCTTCAAGGTGTGCTCGCACACATCCGCTGAAACATTTCCTCATGTAGCGCGCAGTCGGAAATCACTACCTGACAGTTGAATAGGGGCAGAACCGCCCCTATACTCTGCGCGCATTTTGTCGGCACAAATTATGCCAAGTTATTGAATTTCGGCAGCCGACCATTGGAGAGCAACTGTGATGGAAACCCGCACGCCAAACCGCTTGCCTTTCCATCGCCTGGCGGTTTTTCCGGTGTTGATGGCTCAATTTGTCATTCTGCTCATTGCCGCTTTGGCGCTCTGGCAATGGCATGGAGTCGTTGCCGGATACTCGGGACTTTGCGGAGGCCTGATAGCCTTGCTGCCCAATGTTTATTTCGCTCACAGGGCATTTCGGTTTTCCGGCGCCCGAGCAGCCCAGTCCATCGTCCGGTCTTTTTATGCCGGCGAGGCAGGCAAACTTATTTTGACGGCAGTGCTGTTTGCACTGGTGTTCGCAGGTGTGAAGCCACTGGCGCCGATCGCAGTATTCGGCGTGTTCGTGCTGACTCAGTCGGTCAGCTGGTTCGCTCCCCTGCTGATGAGAACAAGACTTTCGAGACCTTAGGGCGTTTGAGGCAACCATGGCAGAGACAACCGCTTCGGGCTATATCCAGCACCACTTGCAGAACCTGACTTTCGGTCAGCTACCCAACGGCGGCTGGGGCTTTGCCCACACCGCAGCAGAGGCCAAGGAAATGGGCTTCTGGGCTTTCCACGTCGATACCCTCGGCTGGTCGGTCGCGCTGGGTCTGATCTTCGTTCTTCTTTTCCGCATGGCGGCAAAGAAAGCGACGTCGGGCCAGCCGGGTGCCTTGCAGAACTTCGTTGAAGTATTGGTCGAATTCGTCGATGGCAGCGTGAAAGACAGCTTCCATGGCCGTAGCCCGGTGATCGCACCGCTGGCACTGACCATCTTCGTCTGGGTGTTCCTGATGAACGCCGTCGACCTGGTACCGGTCGACTGGATTCCTCAGCTGGCCATCCTGATCTCCGGTGACCACCACATCCCGTTCCGCGCCGTGTCGACTACCGACCCGAACGCGACTCTGGGCATGGCGTTCTCGGTGTTCGCACTGATCATTTTCTACAGCATCAAGGTCAAGGGCATCGGCGGCTTCATCGGCGAACTGACCCTGCACCCGTTCGGCAGCAAGAACATCTTCGTTCAGGCCCTGCTGATCCCGGTGAACTTCCTGCTGGAATTCGTCACCCTGATCGCCAAACCGATCTCTCTGGCTCTGCGTCTGTTCGGCAACATGTATGCCGGCGAGCTGGTGTTCATTCTGATCGCTGTGATGTTCGGCAGCGGCCTGCTCTGGCTCAGCGGCCTGGGCGTAGTTCTGCAGTGGGCGTGGGCTGTATTCCACATCCTGATCATCACGCTGCAGGCGTTCATCTTCATGATGCTGACCATCGTCTACCTGTCGATGGCGCACGAAGAAAACCATTAAGACCAGTCTCGACTAGTCTGATGTCCTTCCCGGTAAAACGGGAAGGGGCTCCTTGCGGGGCATCTGAAACGATTTGTTTTACCGCTTTAATCTAAAAAACCTAAACCATACGACGTAAAAGTCGGGAGGAAAGATGGAAACTGTAGTTGGTCTAACCGCTATCGCTGTTGCACTGTTGATCGGCCTGGGCGCACTGGGTACCGCAATTGGTTTCGGCCTGCTGGGCGGCAAGTTCCTGGAAGGCGCAGCGCGTCAGCCAGAAATGGTTCCAATGCTGCAAGTGAAAATGTTCATCGTTGCCGGTCTGCTCGACGCCGTAACCATGATCGGTGTTGGTATCGCTCTGTTCTTCACCTTTGCGAACCCGTTCGTTGGTCAGATCGCTGGCTGATTACTCGGATCTTCCGGGTAATTTGGTGTGATGGACAACGTAACTGCGAGGTGTTGGCGTGAACATTAATGCGACCCTGATTGGCCAGTCCGTTGCGTTCCTGATTTTTGTACTGTTCTGCATGAAGTATGTATGGCCTCCGGTCATCGCTGCTCTGCACGAACGTCAAAAGAAGATCGCTGATGGTCTGGACGCTGCCAGCCGTGCAGCTCGCGACCTGGAGTTGGCCCAAGAGAAAGCGGGTCAGCAACTGCGCGAAGCGAAAGCTCAGGCAGCTGAAATCATCGAGCAAGCCAAGAAACGCGGTAACCAGATCGTCGAAGAGGCTGTTGAAAAAGCCCGTATCGACGCTGACCGTGTGAAGGTTCAGGCTCAAGCCGAGATCGAACAGGAACTGAACAGCGTCAAAGACAAGCTGCGTGCCCAAGTGGGCTTGCTGGCTGTTGGCGGCGCCGAGAAGATCCTGGGTGCCACAATCGATCAAAACGCGCACGCAGAGCTGGTTAACCAACTGGCTGCTGAAATCTAAGCGAGGGCGATCATGGCAGAACTGACCACGTTGGCCCGACCTTACGCTAAGGCGGCCTTCGAGCACGCTCAGGCCCACCAGCAACTGGCCAATTGGTCAGCCATGCTCGGCCTGGCAGCAGCGGTGTCGCAAGACGACACCCTGCAGCGCGTGCTCAAGGCCCCGCGACTGACGAGCGCAGAAAAGGCCGCCACGTTCATTGACGTGTGCGGCGACAAGTTTGATGAAAAGGCACGCAACTTCATCAACGTCGTTGCCGAGAACGACCGTCTCCTGCTTCTGCCGGAGATCGCCGCTCTGTTCGACCTGTACAAGGCCGAACAAGAGAAATCGGTAGACGTTGAAGTAACCAGTGCATTTGCATTGAACCAAGAACAGCAAGACAAACTCGCCAAGGTTCTCAGTGCACGACTCAACCGGGAAGTGCGCCTGCAAGTTGCGGAGGACGCTGCCTTGATTGGTGGTGTCGTGATCCGCGCCGGCGACCTGGTTATCGATGGCTCGATTCGCGGCAAAATCGCGAAACTTGCCGAAGCATTGAAATCTTGAGTTTGAAGGGGCAGCAGAGCAATGCAGCAACTCAATCCTTCCGAAATAAGTGAAATTATCAAGGGCCGCATCGACAAGCTCGATGTGACCTCCCAAGCCCGTAACGAAGGCACTGTCGTCAGCGTATCTGACGGCATCGTGCGGATTCACGGTCTGGCCGACGTCATGTACGGCGAGATGATCGAGTTTCCGGGCGGCGTCTACGGTATGGCCCTCAACCTGGAGCAGGACTCCGTAGGTGCCGTGGTATTGGGCTCCTACCAGTCGCTGGCTGAAGGCATGAGCGCCAAGTGCACCGGCCGCATCCTCGAGGTTCCTGTTGGTAAGGAATTGCTGGGTCGCGTAGTCGATGCTCTGGGTAACCCTGTTGACGGCAAAGGTCCACTGGGCAACACCGAGACCGACGCGGTCGAGAAAGTTGCTCCAGGCGTGATCTGGCGTAAGTCGGTAGACCAGCCTGTACAGACTGGCTACAAGGCTGTCGATGCCATGATCCCTGTCGGCCGTGGCCAGCGTGAGCTGATCATCGGTGACCGTCAGATCGGTAAAACCGCTCTGGCGATCGACGCGATCATCAACCAGAAAGACAGCGGCATTTTCTGCGTCTACGTAGCTATCGGTCAGAAGCAATCGACCATCGCCAACGTGGTTCGCAAGCTGGAAGAAAACGGCGCCCTGGCCAACACGATCATCGTGGCTGCCAGTGCTTCGGAATCTCCTGCGCTGCAATTCCTGGCACCGTACTCCGGTTGCACCATGGGTGAATTCTTCCGCGACCGCGGTGAAGACGCGCTGATCGTTTATGACGATCTGTCCAAGCAAGCAGTGGCTTACCGCCAGATTTCCCTGCTGCTGCGCCGTCCACCAGGCCGTGAAGCTTACCCAGGCGACGTGTTCTATCTCCACTCCCGTCTGCTGGAGCGCGCATCCCGCGTTTCGGAAGAATACGTAGAGAAGTTCACCAACGGCGCAGTGACCGGCAAAACCGGTTCCCTGACCGCACTGCCGATCATCGAAACCCAGGCTGGCGACGTTTCCGCGTTCGTTCCGACCAACGTGATTTCCATCACCGACGGTCAGATCTTCCTGGAATCGGCGATGTTCAACTCGGGCATCCGCCCTGCAGTGAACGCCGGTGTTTCGGTATCCCGTGTGGGTGGTGCCGCTCAGACCAAGATCATCAAGAAGCTGTCCGGTGGTATCCGTACCGCTCTGGCTCAGTACCGTGAACTGGCGGCATTCGCCCAGTTCGCTTCTGACCTGGACGAAGCGACCCGCAAGCAACTTGAGCATGGTCAGCGCGTTACCGAGCTGATGAAGCAGAAGCAATACGCACCGATGTCGATCGCTGACATGGCGCTGTCGCTGTATGCCGCTGAGCGTGGGTTCCTGACTGACATTGAAATCGCCAAGATCGGCAGCTTCGAACAAGCGCTGATTGCTTTCTTCAACCGCGATCACGCCGATTTGATGGCCAAGATCAACGTTAAAGGTGACTTCAATGACGAAATCGACGCTGGCATGAAAGCCGGTATCGAGAAGTTCAAGGCCACCCAAACCTGGTAAGCCGCAGCGGGAGCCGCGAGGCTCCCGCTTGCTAACCTGATAGGTGTTACATGGCAGGCGCAAAAGAGATTCGCAGTAAGATTGCGAGCATCAAAAGCACGCAAAAGATTACCAGCGCCATGGAAAAAGTGGCGGTCAGCAAAATGCGCAAGGCACAAATGCGCATGGCTGCTAGCCGTCCTTATGCGGAGCGTATCCGCCAGGTTATTGGGCATCTGGCCAACGCCAACCCGGAATACCGCCACCCGTTCATGATCGACCGCGAAATCAAGCGTGTTGGTTATGTTGTGGTGAGCAGTGACCGTGGTCTGTGCGGCGGCTTGAATACCAACCTGTTCAAGGCCCTGGTCAAGGACATGGCGGTAAACCGCGAAAACGGCGTCGAGATTGATCTGTGTGTCGTTGGTAGCAAGGGTGCGGCCTTTTTCCGTAACTTCGGCGGTAACGTCGTTGCAGCTATCAGCCACCTGGGTGAAGAGCCGTCGATCAATGATCTGATCGGCAGCGTCAAGGTGATGCTGGATGCCTACCTGGACGGCCGTATTGACCGCCTGTCCGTGGTGTCCAACAAGTTCATCAACACCATGACGCAACAGCCTACCGTGGAGCAGTTGATTCCACTGGTGGCTACCCCGGATCAGGATCTCAAGCACCACTGGGACTATCTCTACGAACCGGATGCCAAAGAGCTGCTTGACGGCTTGATGGTCCGTTACGTCGAGTCGCAGGTCTACCAGGCGGTGGTCGAGAACAACGCGGCTGAACAGGCTGCGCGGATGATCGCGATGAAGAACGCTACCGACAACGCCGGTGATTTGATCAGCGATTTGCAGCTGATCTACAACAAGGCGCGTCAGGCTGCGATCACCCAAGAGATCTCGGAAATCGTCGGCGGCGCTGCCGCGGTTTAACGGTTCAAATATTCAGAGGATCCAGCTATGAGTAGCGGACGTATCGTTCAAATCATCGGCGCCGTTATCGACGTGGAATTTCCACGCGACAGCGTACCGAGCATCTACAACGCGCTGACTGTACAAAGCGCGGCCGCAACCACTCTGGAAGTTCAGCAGCAGCTGGGCGACGGCGTGGTTCGCACCATTGCGATGGGTTCCACCGAAGGCTTGAAGCGCGGTCTGGAAGTTACCGACTCTGGCGCAGCCATCTCCGTACCAGTCGGTAAAGCGACCCTGGGCCGGATCATGGACGTCCTCGGTAACCCGATCGACGAAGCAGGCCCGATCGACACCGAAGAGCGCTGGGGCATTCACCGTCCAGCGCCTTCGTTCGCTGAACAGGCAGGCGGCAACGACCTGCTGGAAACCGGCATCAAGGTTATCGACCTGGTCTGCCCGTTCGCCAAAGGCGGTAAAGTCGGTCTGTTCGGTGGTGCCGGTGTAGGCAAAACCGTAAACATGATGGAACTGATCCGTAACATCGCCATCGAGCACAGCGGTTATTCCGTGTTCGCCGGTGTGGGTGAGCGTACTCGTGAGGGTAACGACTTCTACCACGAGATGAAGGATTCCAACGTTCTGGACAAAGTGGCACTGGTTTACGGTCAGATGAACGAGCCGCCGGGAAACCGTCTGCGCGTAGCACTGACCGGCCTGACCATGGCCGAGAAGTTCCGTGACGAAGGTAACGACGTTCTGCTGTTCGTCGACAACATCTATCGTTACACCCTGGCCGGTACTGAAGTATCCGCACTGCTGGGCCGTATGCCTTCGGCAGTAGGTTATCAGCCGACCCTGGCTGAAGAGATGGGCGTTCTGCAGGAACGTATCACTTCGACCAAGGAAGGTTCGATCACTTCGATCCAGGCGGTATACGTACCTGCGGATGACTTGACCGACCCGTCGCCAGCGACCACCTTCGCCCACTTGGACGCCACCGTCGTTCTGTCCCGTGACATCGCTTCCCTGGGTATCTACCCGGCGGTAGATCCACTGGATTCGACTTCGCGCCAGCTGGACCCGAACGTGATCGGCCAGGACCACTACGACACCGCTCGCGGCGTTCAGTATGTTCTGCAGCGTTACAAAGAGCTGAAAGACATCATCGCGATCCTGGGTATGGACGAGCTGTCGGAAGCCGACAAACAGTTGGTTAACCGTGCTCGTAAGATCCAGCGCTTCTTGTCGCAGCCGTTCTTCGTGGCTGAAGTCTTCACCGGTGCTTCGGGTAAATACGTTTCCCTGAAAGACACCATTGCTGGCTTCAAAGGCATCCTCAACGGTGACTACGACCACCTGCCAGAACAAGCGTTCTACATGGTTGGCGGCATCGAAGAAGCGATCGAGAAAGCCAAGAAACTGTAATCCCGGCGCCCGGCAACGGGCGCTAATTTAGGTTGAGGCAATCAGATGGCTATGACAGTCCATTGCGATATCGTCAGCGCGGAAGGGGAAATCTTTTCCGGCCTGGTCGAGATGGTGATTGCGCACGGTGCACTGGGTGATCTTGGTATCGCTCTGGGTCACGCGCCGCTGATCACTAATCTCAAGCCGGGTCCGATCCGCCTGATCAAGCAAGGCGGGGAAGCCGAGGTGTTCTACATCTCCGGTGGTTTCCTCGAGGTTCAGCCGAACATGGTCAAGGTACTTGCCGATACCGTGCAACGTGCCGCCGACCTGGATGAAGCTCAGGCTCAGGCAGCTCTCAAGGCTGCCGAGAATGCCCTGAACGAAAAAGGCGCGGACTTCGATTACGGCGCCGCTGCCACTCGTCTGGCCGAGGCTGCAGCTCAGCTGCGCACCGTCCAGCAGATCCGCAAGAAGTTTGGCGGTTAATCCGTCAGCCGCTTGTTGTGCGATTGATAAAAAAGGGTAGCCTCGGCTACCCTTTTTTCTTTTCCGAATTCCCCAGAAACCGGTCGCAGTCGCTGACCACCCAGGATTGGTAGCCAGTCATGTCTCTCGAAATCGTTATCCTCGCGGCCGGTCAAGGCACTCGTATGCGCTCGGCGCTGCCCAAAGTGCTGCATCCGGTTGCCGGCAACTCCATGCTCGGCCATGTTATCCACAGCGCCCGGCAACTTGATCCACAGCGCATCCACGTGGTGATCGGTCACGGTGCCGATGTGGTGCGTGAGCGACTGGCAGCTGATGACCTGAACTTCGTGTTGCAGGACAAACAGCTCGGTACTGGCCATGCCACCGCCCAAGCGGTGCCGTTCATTGACGCCGACACCGTGCTGATTCTTTACGGCGATGTGCCTCTGATTGAAGTTGAGACCCTGCAGCGTCTGCTCAAGCATGTGGTGCCGGGACAAATGGGCCTGCTCACCGTAGAGCTGGATGACCCGACCGGTTATGGCCGCATCGTGCGCGATGCCGACGGCAAGGTTGCGGCCATCGTCGAGCACAAAGACGCCAGCGAAGCGCAACGGGCCATCACAGAGGGCAACACCGGCATCCTCGCCGTGCCGGCCAATCGCCTGGCGGACTGGATGAGCCGCTTGTCCAATAACAACGCGCAGGGCGAGTACTACCTGACCGACGTGATCGAAATGGCGGTCAGCGATGGTTTGGTCGTCGCTACCGAACAACCGCACGACCCGATGGAAGTCCAGGGCGCCAATGATCGCAAGCAATTGTCTGAACTGGAGCGTCATTACCAGTTGCGCGCCGGCCGTCGTCTGATGGCTCAAGGCGTGACCCTGCGTGACCCGGCACGTTTCGATGTGCGCGGCGAGGTCAGCGTAGGCCGCGATGTGCTGATCGACATCAACGTGATCCTCGAAGGCAAGGTGATTATCGAAGACGACGTTGAGATCGGTCCGAACTGCGTGATCAAGGACAGCACCCTGCGTAAGGGCGTGGTGATCAAGGCCAACAGTCATATCGAAGGCGCCATTCTCGGTGAAGGCAGCGACGCCGGTCCCTTCGCGCGTTTGCGCCCGGGCACTGTGCTCGAAGCTCGCGCCCATGTCGGTAATTTCGTTGAGCTCAAAAACGCCCATATGGGCGAGGGTGCCAAGGCTGGCCACCTGACCTATCTGGGCGATGCCGAAATCGGCGCACGCACCAACATCGGTGCCGGCACCATCACTTGCAACTACGATGGCGCCAACAAATGGAAAACCGTATTGGGGGCTGACGTTTTCATCGGCTCCAACAACTCGCTGGTTGCGCCTGTGGATATCTCCAACGGTGCAACCACTGCGGCTGGCTCGACCATCACGCAAAATGTGGATAACGCTCAGCTGGCAGTTGCCCGAGCTCGTCAGAAGAACATTGATGGCTGGAAGCGGCCGGAAAAAATCAAAAAATCCTGATTTATCCACAAGCTCTGTGGGAGCGAGCCTGCTCGCGAATGCGGTTTGTCAGTCACGTCTTCAGTGGCTGAGACTCCCCTTTCGCGAGCGGGCTCGCTCCCACAGTCATTTCAATCTTTCTGAATTTTTCTCTCCGCGTCTTGACGGCAACCTTTCGATAGAGTTTCATTGCTTGCGTTATCTTTCGAATCGAAACTTAAGCCGCCATGTCCAAACGCAACACTCCTCAGCGTCGTCATAACATCCTCGCCTTGCTCAACGAGCAGGGCGAAGTCAGTGTGGATGAGCTGGCCAAGCGTTTCGAAACTTCCGAAGTTACGATTCGCAAGGATCTTGCTGCGCTGGAAACCCATGGTCTGTTGCTGCGTCGTTACGGCGGTGCGATCACCATGCCGCAAGAGCTGGTCGCAGAAACTGCGCAGAGTATCTCCAAGTACAAGCAGGCGATTGCTCGGGCGGCAGTCAAACGCATCCGCGAACACGCGCGCATCATCATCGACAGCGGCAGCACCACCGCCGCGATGATTCCAGAACTGGGCCAGCAACCTGGCCTGGTGGTGATGACCAACTCCCTGCACGTCGCCAACGCCTTGAGCGAACTGGAACACGAGCCGGTGCTGCTGATGACCGGTGGCACCTGGGATCCGCACTCCGAATCCTTTCAGGGCCAGGTCGCCGAGCAGGTACTACGCTCTTACGACTTCGACCAATTGTTCATCGGCGCCGACGGTATCGATCTGGTGCGCGGCACCACCACATTCAATGAACTGCTCGGTCTCAGCCGGGTGATGGCCGACGTGGCGCGGGAAGTCATCGTCATGGTCGAGGCCGACAAGATCGGCCGCAAGATTCCCAACCTGGAGCTGCCCTGGAGCAGCATCCATACCCTCATTACCGATGATCGCCTGCCAGTCGAGGCACGCGATCAGCTTCAGGCCCGCGGGATCACCTTGATCTGTGCGGCTGTCAGTCAGGAGAAATAACCATGTGTGGCATTGTCGGCGCAGTAGCTGAACGTAATATCACCGCCATCCTTCTCGAAGGCCTGAAGCGCCTCGAATACCGCGGCTATGACAGCGCCGGTGTGGCGGTTTACACCAACGACCGGACCCTGGAACGCATGCGTCGTCCGGGCAAGGTCAGCGAGCTGGAAACCGCACTGGCCGAACAGCCGCTGGCCGGCCGCCTCGGTATCGCCCACACTCGTTGGGCGACTCATGGCGCACCGTGCGAACGCAACGCTCATCCGCATTTTTCCGGTGACATTGCGGTGGTGCACAACGGCATCATCGAAAACCACGAAGCCCTGCGCGAACAGCTCAAAGCGCTGGGCTATGCGTTCAGCTCGGACACCGACACCGAAGTCATCGCCCACCTGCTGACCCACAAGCTCAAGGAACAACCGGACCTGACTGCCGCGCTCAAAGCGACCGTCAAGGAGCTGCATGGCGCCTACGGTCTGGCAGTGATCAACGCACAGCAACCGGATCGTCTGGTTGCCGCGCGCAGTGGCAGTCCATTGGTGATCGGGCTGGGCCTGGGCGAAAACTTCCTCGCTTCCGACCAACTCGCTCTGCGTCAGGTCACTGACCGCTTCATGTACCTGGAAGAAGGCGATATCGCTGAAATCCGTCGCGACAGCGTGCAGATCTGGGACGTAACCGGTAACGCGGTCGAGCGCCAGACCGTGCAGTACACCGACGGTGCCGAAGCCGCCGACAAGGGCGAGTTCCGCCACTACATGCTCAAGGAAATCCACGAGCAACCGACCGTGGTCCAGCGCACCCTCGAAGGCCGCCTGAGCAATGATCAGGTGCTGGTAGAGGCCTTCGGTCCGCAAGCCGCCGAGCTGTTTGCCAAAGTGCGCAACGTGCAAATCGTCGCCTGCGGCACCAGCTATCACGCCGGTATGGTCGCGCGTTACTGGCTCGAAGAACTGGCCGGCATCCCCTGCCAAGTCGAAGTCGCCAGCGAATTCCGTTATCGCAAAGTCGTGGTGCAGCCGGACACATTGTTTGTGACCATCTCGCAGTCCGGCGAAACCGCTGACACCCTCGCGGCCCTGCGCAATGCCAAGGACCTGGGCTTCCTCGCCAGCCTGGCGATCTGCAACGTCGGCATCAGCTCGCTGGTGCGTGAATCCGACCTGACCCTGCTGACCCAGGCCGGTCGCGAAATCGGCGTGGCTTCGACCAAAGCCTTCACCACGCAACTGGTCGGCCTACTGTTGCTGACTCTGTCGCTGGGCCAGGTACGCGGTACTTTGGCCAACGGCGTCGAAGCCACGCTGGTCGAAGAGCTGCGTCGTCTGCCGACTCGCCTCGGCGAAGCGCTGGCGATGGACAGCACCGTGGAAAAAATCGCCGAGCTGTTCGCCGAGAAAAACCACACTCTGTTCCTCGGCCGTGGCGCGCAATTCCCGGTCGCGATGGAAGGTGCCTTGAAACTCAAGGAAATCTCCTACATCCACGCCGAAGCCTATCCGGCCGGTGAACTGAAGCACGGTCCGCTGGCCCTTGTGGATAACGACATGCCGGTGGTCACCGTCGCGCCGAACAACGAACTGCTGGAGAAGCTCAAGTCCAACTTGCAGGAAGTCCGCGCCCGTGGCGGCGAGTTGATCGTATTTGCAGACGTTAAGGCCGCGATGACCAATGGCGAGGGCACTCATGTGGTGCAGATGCCACACATCCACGACATTCTCTCGCCGATCCTTTATACGATCCCGCTGCAACTGCTGTCGTACTACGTCGCCGTGCTCAAGGGCACCGACGTCGATCAACCGCGCAACCTGGCGAAATCGGTGACCGTGGAATAAGTTATCCACCGTTGGCCTAAGCTCCCACAATCGCAGCCTCGGCTGCGATTGTCGTATCCGTCGCCGAGGAATCCCATGGACCGCTTTCAGGAAATGCAGATCTTCGTTGTCGTCGCTCAGGAGCAAGGCTTTTCGGCGGCGTCGCGGCGTCTGGGGTTGTCAGCGGCAAGCGTCACCCGAGCGGTGGCGGCGCTGGAGCAGCATATCGGTACACAGTTGCTGGTGCGTACCACGCGTACCGTGCATCTCACCGAAGCCGGGCAGCGTTATTTCGATGACTGCCGGCGGATTCTCGCCGAGGTGCAGGAGGCCGAGGATTCGGCGGCAGGCAGCCATGCCTTGCCGCGCGGGCAGTTGACGATCACTGCGCCGGTGCTGTTTGGCGATCTGTTCGTGACGCCAGTGATGGCCGATTACCTTTGTCGTTATCCGGATGTGTCGATCAACGCGCTGTTGCTGGACCGGGTGGTCAACATGGTCGAGGAGGGCATTGATGTCGCGGTACGCATCGGTGAGCTGCCGGACAGCAATCAGCATGCGATTCGCGTCGGGGAAGTGCGGCGGGTAATCTGCGCTTCGCCGGGGTTTCTGGCTGAACATGGCCGCCCGGAGCATCCGCAGGCCTTGGCCGGGCTGCCGGTGGTGGCGACGTCGGCGATCGGTCAGCAACGCAACTGGCCGTTTCTCGACGGCGGTGAAGCACTCAGCGTGCGCACCGAACCGCGCCTGACCGTCACGGCCAATCAGTCGGCGATCACCGCCGCGCGCAAAGGCCTGGGTCTGACGCGAGTGCTGTCCTATCAAGTGGCGGACAAGGTTGCGGCGGGCGAGCTGGAAATCGTCCTTGCCGAGTTCGAACTGCCGCCGTTGCCGATCCACGTGGTGTATCAGGGCGGGCGCAAGGCGCCGGCGCGAATCCGCAGTTTTGTCGACTTCGCCGTGAAGGCGCTGCGCGAGCATCCGGCCTTGAGCGCTACGGCGTTATTGCACGAGATGAAATAATCGATTGCAGGTGCTGGTTATTCTGTTGTTCCGGCAACACATGGATGATGACTCATCGGCGCGCTCATCCCCGTAGCGACGTCACTTTCCAGCGGAGTCGACCATGCAAGCGATCAAACTCTACAACTTCCCCCGTTCCGGCCATGCCCATCGCGTCGAGTTGATGCTGTCGCTGCTGCAACTGCCGACCGAGCTGATCTTTGTCGACCTGGCCAAGGGTGAGCACAAGCAGTCGCAGTACCTGGCGATCAACAGCTTCGGCCAAGTACCGGCGATTGATGACAACGGCGTGGTGCTGGCCGATTCCAACGCGATCCTGGTTTATCTGGCGCAGAAGTATGGCAACGGTCGCTGGCTGCCGACCGACCCGGTGGGCGCAGCGCATGTGCAGCGCTGGCTTTCGGCAGCGGCGGGACCGATTGCCTTTGGCCCGGCGGCGGCACGCCTGATCACGGTGTTTGGTGCGCAGCTGAATGCCGAGGAAGTCATTGGCCGTGCGCACAACCTGCTCAAGGTCATGGAACTGGAATTGGGCAGAACTGCCTATCTGGCGGGGCAAGAGCCGACCATCGCTGACGTATCCGCCTACAGCTACATTGCCCACGCTCCGGAGGGGAATGTCTCGCTGGATGACTACGCCAACGTTCGCGCCTGGCTGGCGCGGATCGAAGCGTTGCCGGGTTTTGTCGCGATGCCGCGTACTGTCGCGGGTTTGCAGAAAACCGCGTGATCTCCACTCAAGCGTAGGACAGAGCCTTTTCAGCCAGTAGTTCCTGATACAGCTCTGTCCACTTGCGACCCATCTCATCGGCGGTGAACAACTGCCGATAGCGCGCTTCGGCTTTGACGCCCATCTCGGCTGCACGCGCAGGGTTTTCCCAGAGTGTACGCATGGCTTCACGGAAGGCCTGTGGATTGCTCGGTGGCACCACCAGTCCGGTTTCGTCGTGGATATTGATGAAACTGGTGCCGGTGCCGATTTCGCTGGAGATCATCGGTTTGCCGTACATCGCGCCTTCGAGCAGCGAAATCCCGAAAGCCTCGGAACGCAGGTGCGAGGGAAACACGATCGCGTAGCTCAATTGCAGCAACGCCACTTTGTCCTCGTCACTCAGACGACCGAGGAAATGAATATTGCGCAGGCCCAGCGCGGCGGCCTGTGCATGCAGTTCCTGCTCCAGCGGACCGGCACCGACGATCACCACGGGATAGTCGACGTCCTTGAGCGCATCGAGCAGGATGTGCAGGCCCTTGTAATAACGCATCACTCCGACGAAGAGAAAAAACTTATCCCCAAGCTGTTGGCGCCAGCGGTTCGTCCTTTTGGTATCAGGCTGTGGATAACCTGCCTTGTTCAAGCCGTAGGGGATAACGCGAGTCTTGTCCTGAAACTGCTGCAACACATCGCTGGTGTGCAGATAGTTCGGCGATGCAGCAACGATGCGGTCGGCGCTGGCGAGAAAGCGATTCATCAGTGGCCGATAGAGCCTGAGCAAATGCTTCTGGCGAATGATGTCCGAGTGATAGGTCACCACGCTCGGCTTGTTCACGGCGCTGGCGAAATGCACCAGGTCCATGAACGGCCACGGGAAGTGATAGTTGATCACGTCCGCTTCAGCGGCCAGCTCGCGGAACTGCTTGAACACGCTCCAGGAAAAGCCGGTGGAGGCGAACTGGATATCCAGCTTCGCCCGATGTACTTCGTGCTGACCGAGTTGCACCACGGGCGGCGTCGGATCGGTGCTGAGTGTCAGCACTTGCCCGTCGATGCCATGCTGGGCGCCGCTTTCGCACAACTGAAAGATGACTTGTTCGATGCCGCCGACCGAATCGGGCAGGTACGTCTTGAAGAAATGAAGAACGCGCATTCAACCTCCCATGGCCTGGCGGTACGCACCGGCCGTGGCCTGTGCACAACGTTGCCAGGAAAAAAGTGCCGCCTGCTGCAATCCCGCTTCGCGGCAGGCCTGCCAATGCAGCGAGTCGTCGATCAGCCGGCCCATTGCATCACGCAGACCCTCGGCATCGTCCGCTTCAATATAGTTGCCAGCCGCGCCGGCGACTTCCGGCATCGCCGAAGAGCGGGTGGTCACCACTGGCGTGCCGCTGGCCATGGCTTCCAGCACCGGCAAGCCGAAGCCCTCATACAACGATGGAAATATCAGTGCCCGGGCGCCGGCCAACAGTTGCGCCAGTTGCTCATCGGGCAGATAGCCGAGCAGGCATACGTGACCGCTGGCCAATGCCTGGCGCAGTGGCTCGCTGAACTGCTCGCGCTGCCAACCGGCCATACCCGCGATCAACAAGGGAAAACGCTGGCGCACGACGTCGGGCAGCAGGGCGTGGGCCTGCAATGCCAGGCTCAGATTCTTGCGCGGCTCGAGGGTGCCGACGCACAGGAAATACTCCCGGTTCTGGACGGCGTGGGCCTTGAGTACGCTATCGATTTCCTCGGTTTGCCGAGGGCGGAAGCGTTCGGCCACGCCTAGCGGCGCGACCACGAATCGCTGCGCAGGCAGGTTGAAACAAGCTTGCGCCTCGTCGGCGATTGCCTGCGAATCGGTCAGAATCACTCGCGCCTGCTCCACACCTGCGGCCAGACGACGTTCGATCTCCCTCAGCCGTGCTGGCGGTTGGGTTTCTGGAAAATGCAGGTGCGTCAGATCATGCAGGGTGATCACGGTCGGGCCGTCGAAAGCCAGCGGCCAAAGGCTCGGCTCGTGATAAAGATCAATCCCTTGGCGCCGACCCTGATCGAAGCGTTTCTGCTCCAGCCAGCGGCGTGCCTGATACGCCCCGGGTATCTGCCGCAACAATGGCGTCATGCGCGAGTAGCCGGGCATGGCCGCGTCCGGCAGGGCCGAACTCCAGCCCCAGCCATGAAACAGAGTCACCTCCACATCGGACTCGCTGCGCAAGGCGTTGACCAGTTCGGCGACGTAGTGGCCGATGCCGGTGCGCGGCGCTTGCAGGATGCGGGCATTAAGAGCAATGCGCATACGGCCTCGCTTGCACGCGCGGGGCCTGCAAAACATTTTCAAGACTGCGAGTCGCCAATTGTTCACTGGCCTCGCGCCAGCCGATCCAGCGCCAGTCAGCGACCTCGCGGGCGGCGGGAAATTGTCCGCTGCGCTGATAGGTTTCGATCAGATCGGCAAGGCTTTGTGGATCCTGCAGATCGAAATAAGCCATGAACTCGCCGCCGATTTCGCGGAAAACCGCGATGTCGCTGCCCATTGCCGGCAAACCGCGCTGCATGGCTTCCACCAGCGGCAGGCCGAAGCCCTCGACAAACGATGGGAACACCAACGCGCTGGCTTGCGTATAAGCGTATTCAAGGCTGGTGTCATTCAGGTCGTTGAACATGAACAGGCGCCGGTTCAATTGCGGGTGATTGCGAATGCGGGCGAGCAGGGCGTCGCATTTCCAGCCGATCCGTCCGGCGATGCACAAGCGTGCCGTTGAGCCATCGGCCCAGGCGCGTTCGAAGGCGTCGAGCAGGTACCCATGGTTCTTGCGCGGCTCAATGGTGCTGACCATCAGAAAAACCGCTTCGGGCGCTGTGAACAGGTCTCTCAAGCGCGGTTCGACCGTGGCTTCGCTGTGCTGCAGATCAAGCTCGGAACCCAGATGAAAGTAATCGAACCAGCGCTTTTCAGTCTGCTCGGCACCGATTCTGCGCTGCAATTCGTCACGCACCTGATCGCGCACCGTGGCGGAAATTGCCATATAGCCGTCAGCTGTGCGGGTGATCCAGTCGAACCATTCGTTGAAAACCTCGACCAGACGCGTGTCGTAAAACTGCGGATGCGTCAGCGGAATCAGGTCGTAGATCACCGCGATCATGCCGACGCCGTCGCGTTTGAGCTGCTCGACATGGGTGAAAAAATCCGAGTGCCAAGAAGAATCCAGCAGCACCAGTTGATCGCCCGGCTGGTGCTGAAGCGGCGAACAACGTTTGAGCAACTGCCTGCGATTGATCCGCCGGACCAGCCGAATCGGCAGGCCGAGCACTGCAAACTGGGTCAACCGATAGCTCACATACAGCAGTCGCCGCGCCGGTTTCGACGTGCATAGCGCATCGCGGCGCTGGTGCCATTGCCAGAAGCGGTGGGCGAGGCGCTCCAGGCGCTCACCGAAGGTTTCAATGCTGTTCCAGAAAGGTGTATCGAGTGGCGCCAGTTGCAGCACGCGGTAGAGCTGACCATTGATCACCACCACCGGCATGCACTCGATGCCTTCAGCGCTGGCGGGCAACTGCTTGATGACGTTGCGCACCACGCGCTGGATCCCCGAGTTGACCTTCGGATGTTTGAATACGTGAGTGCATTCAACCAGGAGGCGGATCATGGCGCACGCTCGACAGGCCGGGCCTCGGTTTCACGGGTAATGGTGGTTTTTGCGTCGAGCCAGGCACAACCGACGAAATCCTCCCGAGGGTTGTTGATCACGTGGAACACCAGTGCATAGTCACGCCACTCGAAATTGCGATCCAGGTGCGAGTCCAGACGCGACAGGCTCAGCGACACCGAATAGTTGCCTTTGCCCAGGCCCATGATGAAGGCGAAGCGATAGGTGAAGCGTTCACCGGCGCGCAGATCGGTCAATGCCTTGTTCAGTCGGTGGGTGTTGATGCCGTACATCATCTGGCCCAGTCGATCCTTGAGGATAAAGCCCAGCACCAGCCGTTCGATGTCCTCGCGTACCTCGACCTGCACTTCGAGCACCACCGGCTGGCCGACTTCGACAGCGTCAATGCTGCGCTGGTTTTCATCGAGCAGGCGTACGCCGAGAATCGCCGCCTCGCCGGTACCGGAGACCGTCTGCACCTCGCCACCGGCGAGCGTTTCCTGGCGTACGACCTGACCCTCCCGTTCGGCCATCAGCGCATTGTAATAATCGAGAACCGGCTCCGGTTTGCCGCGCATGGCCACGCGCCCGTCCTTGAGCAGGATCGCCGAGTCACAAATCGACTGAATCGCGAAGCGATCATGTGACACGATCAATAACGTCGTGCCGGATTTACGAAAGCTGCGGATGCGTTCGAAGCTCTTGTGCTGAAAATAGGCATCGCCCACCGACAGTGCTTCGTCGACGATCAGGATGTCCGGGCGCCGAGCCGTGGCGACGCTGAACGCCAGGCGCATCTGCATGCCGCTGGAGTAAGTGCGGACCGGGTGATCGATGGCTTCGCCGATTTCGGCAAAACGCTCGATATCGGGCATCAGGGCCTGGATTTCTTCAAGCTGCATGCCCAACAACTGACCGGCCATGATTGCGTTCTGGCGCCCTGTGAAGTCCGGATGGAAACCCATGCCCAGCTCCAGCAGGGCTGCGACGCGCCCCTGCAGTTCAATCTTGCCCCGGGTGGGTTGGGTGGTGCCGGTGATCATTTTCAGCAAAGTGCTTTTGCCCGCACCGTTGGCGCCGACGATGCCTACCGCTTCGCCGGGAGCAATTTCGAACTCGACGTCCTGCAGCACCCAATGCGGATGATGCCGGAGCGGTGAAAACGGAATCAGCCACTCGGCCAATCGCGCCCAGCGGTTGGGATACTGTTTATAGGCCTTGCCCAGGCCCGTGACACGAATATGCCCCATCAGAGTTCATCCACCATTTCGCCGACGCGCTGGCGAAACAGCCTCAGACCGATCAGACAAAACACCACGCCGGTAATGAAAACCGGCAGCAGCGCACTCCATACCGGCCACTGACCGTAGAGAAACAGGTTCTGATAACTGCTGAACAGGTGGGTCAGCGGGTTGAGTTGCAGCAGGCGCTGGACCCATTCCGGCAGGATCGTGACCGGGTAGACGATCGGCGTCAGCCAGAACCAGAACTGCAGGCAGATGCCGAACAACTGGCCGACATCGCGAAAGAATACGTTCAACACGCCAAGGACCATGCCCAGCCCGGCGCAGAACATCATTTGCAGAGCAATCAGCGGAATCAGCGCCAGCAGCGCCATCCCCGGCCAGCGCCCGGTGACCAGCAGAAAGCCGAGAAACAGGCCGATGATGATGGCGAAATTGATTCCTGCGTTGATCAGCACAATCACCGGCAGGCAAATTCTCGGGAAGCTGATTTTCTTCAGCAGATTGGCGTTTTCCAAAAACATGTTCTGGCTGCGCAGGGTGATTTCGGAAAACAGTCCCCAGGCGAGCAGACCCGCACACAGGTAGACGCTGTAGGCCATGCTGTCGTCCACACCCGGTAAACGTGCGCGCATGATCTGGGAAAAAATCACCGTGTAGACGATGATCATCGACAGCGGATTGAAGATCGGCCATAGCGCGCCGAACAGCGAATTGCGATAGCGCGCTTGAAACTCTCGCTGCACGCTGCCGAGGATGAATCCACGGTAGCTGTACAGCGAGCGGTACAGGGAAAGCAGCATTCAAACCGTCCTGCCATATTGATCTTCGAAGCGAACGATATCGTCCTCGCCCAGGTACTCGCCGCTTTGCACCTCAATGATGACCAAATCGATCACCCCGGGGTTTTCCAGGCGATGCTTGTGTCCGGCAGCAATGAACGTCGATTCGTTTTTGGCTACCAGCGTGGTGCCGGAACCGTTGTTGGTGACCTTGGCCATGCCTTCGACCACCACCCAGTGTTCGTTGCGATGATGGTGCATCTGCAGTGACAACTTGCCACCGGGTTTGACCACGATGCGCTTGATCTTGAAACGCGGGCCTTCCTCGAGAACGGTGTAGGTGCCCCAGGGACGGCTGACCGTACGATGCAGGCGATAGGCTTCGTGGGATTTGTCCTTGAGCTGTTTTGCCACGCGGCGCACATCCTGCGCACGGTCGGCATGGGCCACCAGCACCGCATCGGCGGTGTCGACAATGATCAGGTTATCCACACCCACTGTCGCCACCAGCCGGCCTTCGCTCTGCACGAAGTTGTTGTGGCTGTCGATGAAAATCGCTTCGCCGCTGGCGCGGTTGTTGTCGGCATCGGCCGGAATCAGCGCCGCGACCGCGCTCCACGAGCCAATGTCGCTCCAGTCGAAACCGGCGGGTACCACCACGACTTTTTCCGAGCGTTCCATCAGCGCGTAGTCAATGGAAATATCAGTGATTTCGGCAAACAGCGTCGGCGACAACTCCTGTTGCAGGCAGCCCACGGTTTCAACTGGCGCGCTGACGGCCATGCAGGCGCGGGTCTGTTCCAGCAACTCGGGTGCGTGCAGTTGTAGTTCGGCAATGAGCGTCGCGGTGGTGAAGCAGAACATCCCCGAATTCCACAGGAAATTACCGCTCTCCAGGTAATGCGTGGCGGTTTGCAGATCGGGTTTCTCGACGAAGCGTTGCACCTTGGCCGCACCCTTGGCATCCAGCGGCGCACCGGTTTCGATATAGCCGAAGCCGGTTTCCGGCGCGGTCGGAGCCACGCCAAAGGTCACCAGATAACCGTCCTTCGCCAGATTCACTGCGTGCTCGACCGCACTCTTCAGGGCGTCCTGATTGACGATCAAGTGATCGGCCGGCATCACCACCATGACCGCGTCGTCACCGTGCAGCGCCTGCAATGACAGTGCTGCCGCTGCGATCGCCGGTGCGGTGTTGCGCCCGCTCGGCTCCAGCAGAAAGTGCCCGCGATGGCGCGATACGTGCGCCGCGCAATAGTGATCCTTGCTCTGGAAGTAATACTCGCGGTTGGTCACCGTGACGATGTCGCCCCAGCCATCGAGCAAAGCTGCCGCGCGCTGGTAGGTCTTGCCCAGCAGCGACTGGCCGTCGGGCAGGGTCATGAACGGCTTGGGATGGCCCTCGCGGGACACCGGCCACAAACGGGTGCCGGCACCGCCGGACAGAATCACTGGAATCAGCATGGCCTACTCCTTGGCGACGCGTTTCATGTCCGCATCCATCATCATGCGGATCAAGGTATCCAGGTCGGTTTTCGGTTTCCAGCCCAGTACACGCTGGGCCTTGGCCGGGTTGCCGAGCAGCACTTCGACTTCGGCCGGGCGGAAGAACGCCGGGTCGATCTTCACGTAATCGCGGTAGTTCAGGCCGACGTGGTCGAAGGCGATGCGGCACATTTCGCGCACCGTGGTGGTAACACCCGTGGCGACTACGAAGTCGTCAGGCTTGTCCTGCTGCAGCATCAGCCACATGGCTTCGACGTAATCGCCGGCAAAGCCCCAATCGCGTTTCGCGTCGATGTTGCCCAGTGCCAAGTCCTGCTGTTTGCCCAGCTTGATGCGCGCGGCAGCGTCAGTGACTTTGCGCGTCACGAATTCGATGCCGCGCAGCGGTGATTCATGGTTGAAGAGAATGCCGCTGCTGGCGTGCAGGTTGAAGCTTTCGCGGTAGTTGACGGTGATCCAGTGGCCGTAGAGCTTGGCCACGCCGTAAGGGCTGCGCGGGTAGAACGGCGTGTTTTCGTCCTGTTGCTCAGCCTGGATCAGGCCGAACATTTCGCTGGTCGAGGCCTGATAGAAGCGCGTGTGCGGGCTGAACTGGCGGATCGCTTCGAGCAGGTGTGTCACGCCCAATCCATCGACGATGCCGGTGGTGACCGGTTGATCCCACGAGGCGGCAACGAAACTCTGTGCGGCGAGGTTATAGACTTCGTCCGGTGCCGACTTGATTACCGCACGCTGCACCGAGCAGGCATCGGCCATGTCGCCGTCGAGGTAGACGATATCGGCTTCGACACCCATCTCGCGCAGGCGCCAGCGTGAATCGCTGCTACGCCTGGCGACGAGGCCGTGAACCTTGTAGCCCTTGTCCAGCAGCAGTTTGGCCAGATAGGCGCCGTCCTGGCCCGTAATCCCGGTAATCAGTGCACTTTTTGTCATTGTTGTCGTACTCGCGTCTCCCAGTCGGACAGGATCGCCCGCAGGGATTGTTGTGTGGTGATGGCTGGCGCCCATCCTGTGGCGCTGGCCAGTTTTGCCTGACTGCCGCAGACGCGGCGCTGGTCCGCGCGACGCATGCGCGCCGGATCCTGCACCAGTTCTACGTCGACTTCGGCCAGATCGGCCAATTGCTCGATCAGGCTGCGAATGCTTTGCTCGCGGCCCGAGCAAATGTTGTAGACCTGCCCCGGTGTGCCGTTTTCCAGCAGTGCGAAGTAGGCGCAAATCACATCGCCGACATCGAGAAAATCGCGGGTCACGTCGATATCGCCGACTTGCAGTTGCGGTGCTTGCAAGCCCTGTTTGATGCGGCAGATCTGCCGCGCTGCGCTGGCGATGACGAAGCTGTCTTTTTGCCCGGTGCCAATGTGGTTGAACGGACGCGCGACCAGTACCGGCCAGCTTTCGCTCAGGCCCCATTGAAGGGTCAGAAATTCCGCTGAAAGTTTGCTCACTGCGTAAGGATTGCGCGGCAGCGGCGGTTGTTGCTCGGTGATCGGCAGGTGCTGCTCGCCGACTTGCCCGTAAACGTCACCGGAGCTGACGTACAGGAATGTCCCGGCAAAGCCGCGAGCCTTGAGCGCCTGCAACAGATTGAGGGTGCCGAAGAGATTGATGTCGAGGGTGCGGGCCGGGTCACGAAAGGCTTCCGGCACAAAGGTCTGGCCGGCCAGATGAATGACTGCATCCGGCAACTCAGGCCAAAGGTCGATGAGGCTGTCGGCGTTCGTAAGGTCGTAGGCCGATGCGGCAGGCAGCAGCTCCCACGACGATCCCGGCGAAGCCAGACGAGACTGAATGTGTTGTCCCACGAAGCCACTGAGGCCCGTGACGAACAGACGTTTTTTCAAACAGCGACCCCTTGGTCATGACTCGCGCCGCTTTCCTCACACGCTTTAAGGAAAGCTCTGTCAGACCGGAGGAAGTATCCGGTGAAACAGCAGGCGAAGCCGTTGTTGTAGTTGTTTGGTTGCCAATCTGTGCCAATTGCTCGGCAATTTCAACCGGGCAAACCGTGACTGGTCAGTTCTCGTCAGCATAGTCCGATTTATTCTCGCCCGGCGGTTCCCGGAGTCGCGATGGATGTGTTTAGAATGGCCTTCGTCGCGAGTTGGCCGGTTGTTTTCCGGACGCCGCGACGCGGGGTGAAACTGACCACTAAAACAAGAACAGAGACGTGCCCGATGATGACGGACGAGTGCCGGCCCTGCCGACTCGATCCGACGCCCGGCCGTCATAGCATGAAGTAGCCGGGACGGCGCTTCATCGTGGGATGCCATGAATTTCATTCTCTATTCGGACGTCAACGACAGCTCCATCAGTGCCAGTCTCGGGCGTCCGGAATACAGCTATTACTTTGTGCTCAAAGCCTATCGCCCGGTGCTGGAAAGCCTGGGGCGGGTGCACGTGGCCGGGTCTGTCGCCGACGTTGATGTGATTTACCGGCAATTGCTCGCCGCTGGTGAAGACAGTGTGTTCCTGTCCTTCACTCCGCCGCAGAAAACCCCGGTTGATCTGGAATGCCCGACGATATGCGTGGTGGCCTGGGAGTTCGATTCGATCCCCGATGAACAGTGGGACGACGATCCGCGTCAGGACTGGACACGCATGCTCGCGCGCCACGGCCGGGTCATCACCCTGTCCAGCCACACGGCAACGGCGATCCGCCGCTCCATGGGCGAAGCATTTCCGGTACTGGTCTTGCCAACGCCGTTGTGGGACAGCTTCGCGGCAATTCGTCAGCAACAGCAGCCGATGCCAGTCAATCCGGGCACTACGCTGGCGATCAAGGGCTGCATTTTCGATAGCCGTACATTGGGGCTCTCGGCCGACGGTTTACTTCCTGTCCCGCTGACTGCTGAAGAAGAGGCTGCGCTGGCGGCTGAACTGGAGGCAGCCCGGCCACCACCTTTGACGCTCAAGCGGCGTTTCGTCATTGCCCGGCACTACCTGCGGCTATGGCTGTTGAACGCCGGTCAGCTGCAAGCCGAACCGGTACCTCGAGTTAAATTCTTGTCGAACTGGTATTGGGAAGGCGTTCGCGATCTGCTGCCCGATGCCGTTCACGGTTGGCTCGAGCAGCGTCTGCCGGCCGTGTGCGCCGCGCCACCGCTGAGGGTAGTCGAACCTGTCCCGCTCAATCTGCCAGACACCTCTTCGGTGGTCGAAACCCGGGTTGACGGCGTTATCTACGTCAGCGTGTTCAACCCCAAGGACGGGCGCAAGAACTGGCATCAACTGATCACCGCGTTTTGCTGGGCGTTTCGTGAGACGGCTGATGCGACGCTGGTGCTGAAAATCACTCAGAACGATCTGGCGCTTTACTACGACGAGCTGATGACCTTGCTCGCCCAGCTCACGCCGTTCGCCTGCCGCGTGGTGGTCCTGCACGGTTACCTGGACGACGGCCAATACGCTCGGCTTTATCAGGCCGCGAGTTTTTACGTCAACGCTTCGCGCTGTGAAGGTCTTTGCCTGCCCTTGATGGAGTTCATGTGCAGCGGCAAACCGGTGATCGCACCGGATCACTCGGCGATGCAAGACTACATCGACGACTCGGTGGCCTTCGTGGTCAAGTCCAGCGAGGAGCCGGCCATCTGGCCGCAGGACACTCGCCTGATCTATCGCACGCTGCGTCATCGGCCCGATTGGGGCTCGCTGAAAAGTGCCTACGAACGCAGCTACCGCATGGCCACGACGCAGCCGCAGGATTACCGCCGCATGTCGGCAGCGGCGGGAGAACGCATGCAGCATTATTGCGGTTTCAGCGAGGTGCAAACGCGTCTGTCGAACTTCTTCGAACCTTTGCCCGAGATTGCAGATGTCGTGCTCGCGAAGGATAACGCCTCATGCTGATCATCATTCATTCGGAAACCAACCGGCACACCATCGCGCAGAACCTCGGGCGCTCGGAATACAGCTATTACTTCGTACTCAAGGAGTATCGCCCGGTGCTCGAACGCATCGGTCAGGTGGTGGAAGTGGCCGATCCGCAGACGGAAGTCGATGCGCTGTATCTGGAATGCCTGAGCCGTGGCGAGCCCTGCGTGTTTCTGTCGTTCTCGCCGCCACATCGCACTCCCGTTGACCTGGCCTGTCCGACGCTGCCGGTGTTTGCGTGGGAGTTCAGCACGATCCCCAACGAAGCCTTTGCGGGCGAGCCGCGCAACGACTGGCGTAGCGTATTGCATGCCTGCGGGGCGGCGATCACCCATTCCAGTTATACGGTCAACGCCGTGCACGAGGCCATGGGGGCCGAATACCCGATCGTCGCGGTGCCGGCGCCGGTCTGGGACCGCTTTGCCGCCCGTGGCGCGAATATGCCCGAGCAACCGCTGGCCGCTGCGTACAGCCTGACGATCAAAGGCCTGGTCGCGGACAGCCGCACCCTCAATCTGAATGCATTCGGCCCTGCGCACCTGCGCAGCGGCGACGGCATCGACTTCGCCGCGCCGGCCTCCGAACAGACGCTGGTGCTTGATGGCGTGGTTTACACCTCGGTGTTCAATCCTGGTGACGGGCGCAAGAACTGGGAAGACATGCTCAGTGCGTTCTGTGTGTGTTTGCGCGATGTCGAAGATGCGACGCTGGTGCTCAAGCTCACTCACCATGACGCCGAAGAAGCGCTCAGCGATATTCTTCATCACTTGTACAAAAACCAGTCTTACCGCTGCCGCATCGTTCTGATCTACGGTTACCTCGCCGATCCGGACTACGAGCAACTGGTGCAGGCCACGCGGTACGTGGTCAACACCTCGTACGGTGAAGGTCAGTGCCTGCCGTTGATGGAGTTCATGTCCTGCGGCAAGCCGGCGGTGGCGCCGCGCACCACGGCGATGATCGATTACCTGAGTGCCGACAATGCCTTTCTCATCGAATCCACCGACGAGCTGACAGCCTGGCCCCACGACCCGCGCAAAGCCTTTCGAACCTTGCGTTACGTGACCAACTGGAGTTCGTTGTGCGAGGCCTATCGGGCCAGTTACGACGTCGCGAAAAACCAGCCGCAGCGCTATGCCGCGATGTCGGCGCAGGCAGTCGACAGTTTGCAGGCGTTTTGCAGTCAGGCTGTGGCTGAACAGCGTTTGCGAGGGTTTCTGACGCAGTTGTTCGAGCATCGTGCGCCTGCCCTGGAAGCCCCCCAGGCATGAACGCCAAGCGCATCATGGACGTTGAAGTCCTGCGTGCGGTCGCGGTGCTCGGCGTGTTGTTCCACCACTTGCCGGACAATCTGTTCGGCGAACCGGTGCGGTCTCTGGGCTTGATCCATGCGTGGGCGCAGACGTGGTGGGGCGTCGATCTGTTTTTCGCCATCTCCGGGTTCGTCATCGCCCGCAGCCTGATCCCGCTGTTGCAAGGCTGCACGACGGCGCAGCAGCGCTGGCTCCAGGTCCGCCACTTCTGGCTGCGCCGGGCTTTTCGCCTTTTGCCTTCGGCCTGGCTGTGGCTGGTGCTGATCCTGCTGGCCTGCGTGTTTCTCAACCGATCCGGCGCTTTCGGAACGCTGTCCGCCAATCTTCAGGCAACTCTGGCCGGGGTGCTGCAATACGCCAATTTCCGGTTTGCCGACAGCTTCTTCCAATACGAATACGGCAGCAGTTTCGTCTACTGGAGCCTGGCGCTGGAGGAGCAGTTCTATCTGCTCTTTCCGTTGCTGATCCTGTTGTTTCGCCGACACCTGGTCTGGGCATTGCTGGCGCTGGTGGCGGTGCAGATTCTGACCGTGCGCACGCCTTTGCTGATGGTGGTACGCACCGACGCGCTGGCGCTTGGCGTGCTGTTGGCGATGTGGAGTGCGCAGCCGGGTTATCAGCACTGGCAGCCCTCGTTCTTGCGCCGACCATGGCTTGGCATCTCAGCCTTGATTGCCATTGCAGCGCTGTTGAGCTTCATGGCCACCGACCGTTTCACTTTGGCCAATTATCGGATCGGTTCGATCGCCGTGCTCAGTGCCATGCTGGTCTGGATCGCCTCGTACAACCGTGACTACCTGATGCCTGCCGGACGCTTGCAGCGGTTGCTGGCATGGGTCGGTAGCCGCTCCTACGGTATCTACCTCATTCACATTCCGGTCTACCTGTTGGTACGTGAACTGATATTTCGCTTGCAGAGCAGCGGCCTGCCGAGCCCGGCCGGACATCCCGTCCTTACGCTGTTGATTGCCTTCGGCCTGATCGCGGTCCTCAGCGAACTCAACTACCGCTTGGTCGAAATGCCGATGCGCAATCGCGGTGCTGCACTGGTCAAGCGCCTCGATGCCTCCCGAACTGCTGTTACCTCAACCGGAGCCACCTCATGCTGAGCTTTTTGAAGAAACTCTCGGCGACAACGCCTGCACAGACGGCAGCAGAACCGGTCGCTGCGGTTGCCGACAAAGTCGATCCGTACTTGCTCGGCCTTTACGATGCAAAGCTCAGCGGCTGGTTCAACCAGGAAACTCACGAGCTGTACACAGGGTTCGCCGTGAGCGCCGACGACACGCTCCTTGATGTCGGCTGCGGCGATGGCGGCAACGTGCACTTTTGCGGTATGCGCGGGGCGAAGATCATTCTTGCCGATATCGATGCGGCCAAGGTCGAGGCCACGCGCCAGCGTCTGAACGACACACCGGCCCGGGACATCGAATGCCATGTCACCGACTGCAACCCACTACCGATTGCCGACGCAACGGCGACGCGTGTGGTCTCCACCGAGGTGATCGAGCACGTCGACGATCCCGCGCAGTTTCTCGCCGAGCTGGTGCGGGTCGGCAAGCCGGGCGCGCTGTATCTGCTGAGCGTGCCGCATCCCAGCTCCGAGGACCTGCAGAAAGACATCGCCGCGCCGGAGTATTTCCAGAAACCCAACCACATACGCATCATCAGTGAAGAGCAGTTCAAGTTGATGGTCAGCGAGGCCGGGCTTGAGATCATCAGCCACAGCCAATATGGCTTCTACTGGTCGATGTGGATGATGTTGTTCTGGGAAGCCAAGGTCGAGCTCAGCAACCCCGATCACCCGCTGCTCGAGCACTGGGCCAATACCTGGCAAGCGGTGCTGGACTCTCCGCGCGGAGCGCAGATCAAGCAGGCGCTGGATGCGGTGGTAGCCAAGAGTCAGGTGATCATCGCGCGCAAACCTGCGGCATCCCTGTAGGAGCTGCGGCACGCTGCGATCTTTTGATCCAGGTTGTTGAAGCAAGATCAAAAGATCGCAGCCTCGTTTCACTCGACAGCTCCTACACGGTTTTTGTGTAACCTTGCAGCCCGGTGATCGAGGGGTTTTCAAGGTATGCGGTTTATTGTGGGTCTGTTTCTCGGCGTCTTGCTTGCGGGTTGCGAGCAACACGTTGCGCCGCTTCTCGACCAACAACTTTACGTTTGGCAACGCCAATGGACACCTGCGCATGAACCGGCATTGCGTAACAGCCACGACGATTTCTCGACTCTGCGCGTGCTGGCATTGCAGGCCTTTCCTGGCGAGAGGTGGAGCAGGGCGCGGGTTGCTCCGGCATTGTTGAAAGCCGATGGTCGCCCGCTGATCGCAGTGATTCGCCTCGATGGGCAGTTGCAGTCACTGGACCAGCAGCAGGTCACCGCGCAGATTCTGCAGGTCATCGCCGATTGGCAGGCGCAAGGCCTCACGCTGAGCGGCGTCGAGATCGACCACGATGCCGGCAATGCACGGCTGCCCGCATACGCTGACTTCCTCAAACATTTGCGCACGGCCTTGCCGCCATCGTTGCCTTTGAGCATCACTGCGCTACCGGCCTGGCTCGATAGCGCGCAGCTGCCGGCACTTTTGCACGGCGTCGACAGCAGCGTGCTGCAGGTCCACGCCGTGAGCGATCCGCGACTGGGTCTGTTCGATGCCGAGCAGGCGTGGAAATGGGCCAAGGCCTGGGCACGTATCAGCGACAAACCGTTCTATCTGGCGCTGCCGGCCTACGGCGTTGCGCTGTTGAGCGATGACGGTGGCGCGCCGGTAGTGGAAAGCGAAGTGCAACTGGAGCGCGGCGGGCAGCGCCGGGAATTGCTCGCCGATCCGCAGCAACTCAGCCAATTGGCCAGGACCTTGCGCGAGGATCCGCCCGAGCATCTGGCCGGGCTGATCTGGTTTCGCTTGCCGCTGGCCAACGATCGTCGCGCCTGGAGCCTGACTACTTTGCGCGCCGTGGCGCGGGGCGATGGGCTGAACAGCCGGTTGGATCTGTCATTCAGAGAGCAGGGCGGTCTCTATGACATCCAGCTCGAAAACCGCGGCAATCTCGACAGCCCGTGGCCCGCGAAAATCACGCTGAAGGCGCAGGATTGTGCAGGTGCCGATGCGCTCGCCGGTTACTCGTTGCAACAAAGTGCCAATCTGCTTACCTTCACCCGCCTGCGTGACGGCCGCTTGCCGGCGGGCGGACAGCGCGCTGTCGGTTGGGCGCGTTGTGCATATATTGATCAAGGAGGTTCGCATGTTGACCCGTAACTGGCCCCGCCATCTGCTTTGCCTGAGCCTCAGCCTGCCGCTGGGTTCGGCGCTGGCCTGCGGCCCGGACTTCCCCATGCGCCTGCTCGACAACCGCGCGCAGACCTTGGCCGATTTGCCCGAAGGCAGCTTCAGCTTCGAAATCAGTCGCTTGGGTAAAACCATTGCCGGGCTGAAAAATGTCACAGGGGAGACCCATAACCCCAATGACTATGCCGAAGACCACGCGGCTGAGCTGGCGCGCGAACAGGCGGAGCAGGTGGGCCTGAGCGCCGAGCAATACGCTGTGGTCAAGCGCCTGCGCGGGCTCAGCGATGCCCATCAGGCCGAGGAACAGGGCGCCGGTCTTCCTGTGGAAATCCGTTTGTATGTCGCCGGCGCCGTTGCCTTTGCCACCGGCGATGATCAATTGGCCACGGAGTATTTCAATAAGGTGCTGGCACTGCCGGCAGACCAGCGTCCGTTGCGCAGCACGTGGGCGGCGTATTCCCTCGGGCGCATCGCCTTTGCCAGGAGCAACGAGGCGCATGATCGCATCGAAGCGCTGGAAGAAGCGCGCGATGCCTTCCGCCAGGCTCGGCAACTGAGCATCGACGGCTTCAGCGATCCGTTGGAACTGGGCGTTGCCAGCCTCGGTGAAGAGGCGCGGGTGTTGCGCAGCGCGGGCGACTGGAGCGGCGCCATCGAACTGTACGAAGCACAGAACCTGCACGGTTCGGCCGTCGGTTACACCTCGCTCAAGCAACTGATGAACGAACTGGCCGAATTGCCCGAGGCCCAACTGGCGAAACTGCTACAGCAGCCAGCGGTGCAGCAACTGGTTACGGCATCGCTGGTCAGCCGTCAGGGCTGGTCTTTCGGTGAGCAGCCGCCGAATGAAAAGAAACTCGTCACACTCCTGCAAAACAGCACCCGTGGCAGCCTCGACAATGCCGATCGACTGGCGGCGATGAGTTATCAACAGGGCGACTACGCGTCTGCCCAGGCCTTTCTGGTAAACGCCGGCGACGGCGGGCTGGCCTGGTGGCTGCGGGCAAAACTGGCAGTGCGTGACGGCGACACGACTGCCGCTGCCGCCGCCTACGCCAAAGCCGCCCAGGCCTTTCCGCAGAATGAAGACTGGGGCTATCGCCGCACGCCGGACTGGGCGTTTGAAACGGTACAGCCCAAATGCCGGGTCGACGGCGAAAGCGCGATCCTGGCGCTGCAACGCGGTGAATACCTGCAAGCATTCGTGCAGCTGTATCGCAGCAACAGCCTTTACTGGTTCGATGCCGCCACCGTTGCCGAGCGGGTGCTGACGATCGATGAGCTCAAGCGGTATGTCGATGAGAACGTGCCGGCGCCGCCGCCATTGACCCAGCAGGAGCGCGACAGCTATGTCCCGCTGTCGGTGGCCGCCAACCTGCGCAATCTGCTCGGTCGGCGCTTGCTGCGTGAGGGGCGATACCAGGAAGCGGTCGGTTATTTCGCCAGTGACGATCTGCAGCACAAGGCCCGGCTCTATGGCGAGCAACGGCTCAAGGCCGACTCGGCGTGGTGGCCGAGCAAGCGCGCCAGTGCGTTGTACAACGCCGCATGGACAGCCCGGGAGTGGGGCATGGACATCCTCGGTTATGAGATGGCCCCCGATTACGCCACCTTCGGCGGCAATTACACGCTGGAGAGCACGAAGCTGGATGTCGGTCCGCTGATTTCCACGGCGGAAGTGCAGCGCCAGCAGGCCAGCGCCGCGCAACCGGATCAGCGTTATCACTATCGTTTTGTCGCCACGGCACTGGCCAGTCGCGCCGCCGATAACCTGCCGCACACCAGTCAGGCGTTTGCCGCCGTGTTGTGCAACGCCGCCGGCTGGAACAGCAGCCTCGAAGACCAGAGTGCGCTGTATCAGCGCTACGTCAAGGAAGGTCCTTACGTGCCGTGGGCGCAGGACTTCGGCAATCAATGTCCGTACCCGGATTTTGAGAATGCCGACAAGCGCTACGTCACCCAGGTGACCGATGCCGTGCGTGAAACGCTGCGACCATACAAGTGGCCGGTGCAGATCGGCGCGGTGCTGCTGGTCGCTGTTGCTGCGCTACTGCTGATCACCCGTCGTCAGCGCAAGGTGCGCAAAGGCTAGGCCTGTTGAATGAAGCTCAGGCGTACGGCGAAGCCAATCAACAGGCTGCCAAACAGCCATTGCTGAATGCGCTGGGCGGTCGGATTGTGTTGCAGCCAACGGCCCAGTGCCGCGGCGGTCAGGGCAAATACACTGTCGAACAGCAGACCGACGCCGACCAGCACCAGGCCAAGCACGGCGAACTGGCTCAACACCGGCGCGCCATGACTGACGATGAATTGCGGCAGTAGCACCGAGCAGAACAGCAAGGCCTTGGGGTTGAGCAGGTTGGTCAGCAAGCCGCGACGGATCGCATCGCGCCATTGGCCGTGGGCAAGTGCCTGCTCTTGGGTTTGCGGGCTCGGCACCAGCGAGGTGCGCAAACACTGGATGCCGATCCACAACAGATAGGCCGCGCCAGCGATGCGCACCACGTCAAACGTCCACGGTGCCGTTTTGAACAGCGCCGCCAGCCCCAATGCTGCCAGTGCCACGTGGCAGGCGCGGGCAATGGCAAGGCCCAGCGCGGTGGCCAATGCCGCGCCACGCCCCTGTCGCGCCCCGGTTTGCAACAGCAGGATCATGTCCGGTCCCGGCAGTAGCAGAACCACAGCCAGAGTCAGGATAAACAGCCAGAGACTTGCCACGTCACGCCCCTCTCAATGTTGATTTTCTCGCGCCAGTCTAGAGCGAGAGGCCAGGGCAGGTGCTTGCGTAGTCGGCTTCAATTGTTCACAGCTTTGGCATAACCTGCTGGTTTTCAACCGTCAGACTATCGGGATCTGCCAAAGATGAAACTCGACGCCTATGACCGCAAGATTCTCGCCGCGCTGCAACGCAACGGCCGCCTGAGCAATGTCGAGCTGGCGGAACAAATCGGCCTGTCGGCCTCGCCGTGCCTGCGCCGGGTGCGCATGCTGGAAGAGGCGGGAGTTATTCGAGGCTACCAGGCCAATCTGGATCGCGATGAAGTCGGGCTGGGGCTGACGGTGTTTGTCGGGGTCAAGGTCGAGCGGCATAACGAAGAACGCGCCGAGGCGTTTTATGCGGCCGTCACTGCGTTGCCTGAGGTGGTCTCAGCGTTTCTGGTGTCCGGCGAATCGGATTTCCTCTTGCAGGTGGTCGTCCCTGACTTGCGCGCTTATGACCGCTTTGTCAGTTCGCACCTGCTGAAACTGCCGGGGGTGAGCGATATTCGCAGCAACTTTGCCATTCACACAGTGAAAGCGCCGGGGGCGTTGCCGTTGGGGCATCTGCCGCTGTAGACCGGGTGGCGCCATTCGCGAGCAGGCTCGCTCCCACAGGGGTAACGCATTCCAATGTGGGAGCGAGCCTGCTCGCGAAGGAGCGCGCAAGACTTGGAGATTTACATCTGCGTCGCCATCCCCTCGACATTCATCGCTGCCTGACGCAACGCTTCCGAACGCGTCGGGTGCGGATGGCAGGTCAGGGCAATGTCCTCGGCCGACGCGCTGAACTCCATCGCCACACAGAACTCGCCGATCATCTCACTCACGCTCGGCCCGACCAGGTGCACGCCAAGGACTTCGTCCGTGCGCTCGTCGGCGAGGACTTTGGCAAAGCCCTCGGTTTCGTGATTGATCTTCGCCCGGCTGTTGGCAGTGAAGGGAAACTTGCCGACCTTGTAGGCACGGCCCTCGGCCTTGAGCTGTTCTTCGGTCTGGCCGACGCTGGCCAGTTCCGGTTGGGTGTAGATGACATTGGGGATCAGCGCGTAATTGACCTCACCGGCCTTGCCGTGGATCTGCTCGACGCAGGCCATGGCCTCGTCTTCTGCCTTGTGCGCGAGCATCGGCCCGGACGTGACGTCGCCGATGACCCAGACCCCAGCGGCTTCGGTACGATGTTGCTTGTTGGCGAGCATGCCGCGTTTGTCGGTACTCAGGCCGACGTTCTCCAGCCCCAGGCCCTGGGTGTATGGCCGACGCCCGATGGCCACAAGCAGATAGTCGGCTTCGATCAGCTCAGCCGTACCACCAGCGGCAGGCTCGACACTCAGCTGCACGCCTGTAGCGGAGCTGGTGGCGCTGGTGACCTTGGAACTCAATTTGAAGGCAATGCCTTGTTTGCTCAGCGCGCGCTGCAAGGTCTTGCCGGCCTCGGCATCGACGCCGGGGCAGATGCGATCAAGGTATTCGACCACGGTGACCTGCGCGCCGAGTCGCCGCCATACCGAACCCAGCTCCAGGCCGATCACCCCGGCGCCAATGACCACCAGATGTTTGGGCACTTCACTCAGCGACAGCGCGCCGGTGGAATCGAGGATGCGCTGGTTGTCGATCTCGACGCCGGGCAGGGGAGTGGGCTCGGAGCCGGTGGCGATGATGATGTCCTTGGCGCTGAGCTCGGTCTTGTTGCCCTGATCGTCGGTCACCGTGACTTTGCCCGGGCCGTCGATGTGGCCCCAGCCTTTGATCCAGTCGACCTTGTTCTTGCGAAACAGAAATTCGATGCCCTTGGTCAGGCCGGCGACGCTTTCGTCTTTCTGTTTCATCATCTGCGCCAGGTTCAGCGTCGGTTTGACTTCGATGCCAAGGTTGGCGAACTCCGTACCCACCGCAGCGGCGAAGAGTTCTGAAGCGTGCAACAAGGCTTTGGACGGCATGCAACCAACGTTCAGGCAAGTGCCGCCGAGGGTCGAGCGCCCTTCGACGCATGCGGCCTTGAGCCCGAGCTGGCCGGCGCGGATCGCTGCGTTATAACCGCCGGGGCCGCCGCCCAGAATCACCACGTCATAGTTGCTCATGCGCTTGCTCCAGATTGCTCGATGGGGGATAGCGAAGATTAGTTGTGATTAAAATTACGTGCGTAATATGAGCTTTACCGGACATTTCGGTCAAGGCTTCAGGCAAGCGACAGCTGCGGCGTCTTTGAATAACGGTAAATGTATACGAATATTTCACAGTTTCCGTTATATCGTAACGCTATGAACTCAGGGCCTACATTTTCGGGGTGTTATGCAAGTCGATCTTGAGTTGGACGCCGCGCCAGTCACCGAACTGCCGCGCTTTCAGCAGGGAGCCGCGCAGTCACGCAAATTGCGTTGGTTGGCGTATGGACTCGGCGCAATGGCCGGGTTGGGCTGGGTGTTGGCATTTTTCGTCGGTCTGTTTGCGCCGCAATCCTTGTGGTCGCCGTTGTTGGTCAATCAGAGCGCCGCGTTGCTGGTGCTGGTCGCCGGGCTGCAATCGGCCTGGTGGGTGGCGCAATGGCGCGCGCGGGTGATGCATCCGCCAGCCTCGCAACCGAGCGTCGTGGAGGAAGGCGCAGCAGCCGAGGGCTGGTACGAAAGGCTGCTGGAGCGCTTGAGTGTGCGCGGCCGGTATTTGCTAGGACAAATCGGCGCGCCGGCACTGTGGCTCGGTGGCTGGGCATTGCTGGTTCTGCTCAGCACCGAGCAAGTGTGGAATCTCACTTTACCTGCGACGGTGTTGGGCCTGCCGGCAAACGTTGGTGCAGCACTGATGTTGTTGCTGGCCTTCGCCTTGCTGGTGCTGGAGCGGCAACTGGCGCAGGAGCTAACGGCGCAATGGCAGGAGGCGGCTGCGCTGGCGCAACTGACCCGGGTGGTGATCATCACCCTGTTGATCGGTGCGCTGTGTCTGTTGTTTGCCAGCGAGCACGCAGTCTGGCCGGTTCGCGTTGCAGTGCTCAGCGCAATCTTGCCGATGCTGGTTGCCCTCGAACTGTTGTTGCGCGCGGCGCTGTCTGTCTTCAGCCCGCGCCGCGACCAACTCGAGCCGACCCTGCTGGCGCGCAGTTTTATCGCCGATATGCTGCGTTGGCCGCCGCAGCCGTGGTTGGCGTTGCAGCACGAAATGCACAATCGGTTCGGCATCGATCTGCGCCAGATCTGGGCCTTCAGTTACATGCGCCGGGCCTTGTTGCCAGTGTCGGCGGTGGTCGTCCTTAGCGGTTGGCTGCTGACCGGCGTACATGAAATTCCTCTGCAGGGTCGCGGCATCTACGAGCGCTTCGGTAAACCGGAACAGGTTTTCGGCCCGGGTTTGCATGCCGGTTTGCCTTGGCCATTGGGGCGTGTGATCTCCGTTGAAAACGGCGTGGTCCATGAACTGGCGACCAGTGTCGGCGACAAGCCAATCGCCGTGCAGTCCGACTCCGCTGAAGGCCCCGCCCCGCTGACTGCCAACCGTTTGTGGGACGCCAGCCACGTCAACGACAAATCCCAGGTCATCGCCAGTAGCCGCGGCGCGCAACAGGGCCTGCAAATCGTCAATATGGACGTGCGCTTTGTTTATCGCATCGGTTTGAACGACGAGGCGGCGTTCGCCGCGACCTATAACAGCGCCGATGTACCGACGCTGATTCGCAGCACTGCCAGCCGCATTCTGGTTCACGATTTTGCCTCGCGCACCCTCGACGGTCTGCTCGGCGACGACAGGGCAGGGCTGGCCGAGGAAATCGGTCGCGCAGTGCAAAGCGATCTGAACAAACTGAACAGTGGTGTGGAAATCCTCGCCACAGTCGTCGAAGCGATTCATCCACCGGCCGGTGCGGCAAATGCCTATCACAGTGTGCAGGCGGCGCAGATCGGCGCCCAGGCGTTGATCGCTCGCGAGCGTGGGGCGGCTGCGCAGGCCAGTAACGAAGCGCAGTTGCAGGCGAGCACGGCGCAGGATCAGGCAACGGCAAACGCGCAGGAGATCAATGCCGCTGCGCAAACCGCCGACCTGAAATTCGGCGCCGAACAAAAGGCATTCGCCAGTGCCGGCCAGGCCTTCGTACTGGAGCAATATTTCAGCCAGCTCAGTCAGGGCTTGAGTAAAGCCAGGTTGCTGATACTTGATCATCGACTCGGCGGCAGCGCCAACGCGCCAACCATCGATCTGCGTACTTTCACACTTCCGACTGATCCGTCGTCCCCACGCACCATCGCTCAACCAGGAGCCACCCATTGAGCCAGTCGCCTGTTCATGACGTTCACGACCACAGCGGCCATGACCACGGCCACGGCGGCCATCACCATCATCATGGTCATCATCACCATCACGGCGAGGTGCCAGAAGCCGGACCCTTTCCGTGGCGGCGTATGGGCTGGGCTGCGTTGCTGGTGGCGTTTGCCATTGCTGCGGCGAGTCTGGTGCAAGTGCGCTCCGGTGAAGCTACGGTCATCACCCGTTTCGGAAATCCGTCGCGGGTCTTGCTCGCTCCAGGATTGAACTGGCGCTGGCCGGCACCGTTCGAAGCAGCGATCCCGGTGGACTTGCGTTTGCGCACAACCTCAAGTGGTCTGCAGGACGTTGGTACTCGGGACGGTTTGCGCATCATCGTGCAGGCCTATGTGGCGTGGCAGGTGCAGGGTGATCCTGAACACGTGCAGCGCTTCATGCGAGCCGTGCAGAATCAGCCGGACGAAGCGGCGCGGCAGATTCGCACCTTTGTCGGCTCAGCGCTGGAGACCACGGCCAGCAGTTTCGACTTGGCCAATCTGGTCAACACTGATGCCAGGCAAGTGCGCATCGCTGATTTTGAAGCGCAATTGCGGCAACAGATTGATCAACAATTGCTCGCCACTTATGGCGTGCGCGTGGTGCAGGTCGGTGTCGAGCGGCTGACTTTGCCCTCTGTCACACTCAACGCCACGGTCGACCGCATGCGCGCAGAGCGTGAAACCATCGCTACGGAACGCACGGCTGTTGGCAAACGCGAAGCGGCGCAAATTCGCTCCGCCGCCGAGCGCGATGCGCGGATCGTCCAGGCCGATGCAACGGTGAAAGCAGCTGGCATTGAAGCGCAGTCGCGGGTTGAGGCTGCGCAGATTTATGGGCGCGCCTACGCCAGCGCGCCGCAGCTTTACAACCTGCTGCGCTCCCTCGATACCCTCGGCACCATCGTCACGCCAGATACCAAACTGATTCTGCGTACCGACTCTGCACCGTTCCGCATATTGGTCGACGGCCCGCCGAAGCTCGATAACAAACCCGGATCGCAACCATGAGCGAAGAAGTTCCACGTGGAACACATGCGTTGAACAGTCCGTGGATTCAAGCCGGACGTCTGACCTTCATCGTCCTGTATGCGATCACGGTATTGGCCGCGTTGGCATGGGCATTTTCGAATGTCCGGCAGATCGATCCGCAGAACCGCGCGGTGGTACTGCACTTCGGCGCACTGGATCGCGTTCAGAATGCAGGACTGTTATGGGCATGGCCGCAGCCCTTTGAGCAGGTGATGCTGTTGCCGGCGGCGGATCGGGTGATCGAGCGTCGAGTGGAAAATCTGTTGCGCAGTGACGAGGCGCTAAAGGCTGACCGGGTGGCGTCCTTCGCCACGCCGTTGAGCGATGCACTTGCCGGATCTGGTTATTTATTGACCGGTGACGCCGGCGTAGTGCAACTGGACGTGCGAGTGTTTTACCAAGTCTGCGATCCCTACGAATTCGTGTTGCAAGGCGAGCATGTGCTGCCGGCACTCGATCGCCTGGTGACGCGCAGCGCCGTGGCGCTGACTGCGGCGCGAGATCTCGACACCATTCTGGTCGCTCGCCCGGAATTGATCGGCGCCGACAGTCAAGCGGCCGAGCGTCGTGAGCGATTGCGCGGTGATCTGGTGCAAGGCATCAACGCGCGTCTCGCTGAACTGAAGGCGAGCGGGCAGGGCATCGGTATCGAGGTGTCGCGGGTCGATGTGCAATCGAGTCTGCCGGAGCCAGCGGTCAGTGCTTTCAATGCGGTTCTGACCGCCAGTCAGCAGGCTGACAAAGCTGTGGCTAACGCGCGCACCGATGCCGAGAAACTTACCCAGGCCGCCAACGAACAGGCAGACCGCACGCTGCAGGTGGCTCACGCGCAGGCAGGTGAGCGTCTTGCAAAAGCCGCGGCCGATACCGCAACCGTCTCGAGTCTCGCCACGTCTGCCGACCCGCAAATGCTCCTGCGTCTGTATCGCGAGCGCATGCCGAAGATTCTTGGTCAGGCCGGGTCGGTTACCACCGTCAACCCGAAAGACGATTCCCGGTTGATCATTCAAGGAGCCAGTCAATGACGGCGACTACCGCTGCTCCAAGCCTGTTGTCCTCGGCTGAACAACGTCGCGCCGCGCGTCAATTGACCCTGGCGATGCTTGCGCTCGGGCTGCTGGGGCTGGGCTTGCTCTGGCGCTGGATGCTCCCGGAGCAGACCGGTGTCAGCCAATTGCTGCTCGGTGTCGCCTCGTTGCTGGTAGCGGTTCCGGTGATGCGTTCGGCCTGGTACAGCCTGCGTTACCCGAGCCTGCACGGAATCACCGATCAATTGATTGCGCTGGCCATGCTCGGTGCCTGGGCGACCGGTGATCTGCTCACTGCAGCGTTGTTGCCGATCATCATGATCTTCGGCCATGTCCTGGAGGAGCGCAGCGTCATCGGCTCCCAGGAAGCGATTAATGCGCTTGGCCAGTTGACCCGCAGCCGTGCGCGCAAGCTGCAAGCAGACGGTTCGATCATCGAGGTGGATAACGGCATGCTCAGCGCTGGTGATGTCGTCGAGGTGCGGGCCGGTGATCGGGTGCCGGCAGACGGTCGGGTGCTGGTCGGTCAGGCGAGCCTTGATACCGCCTCGATTACCGGTGAGTCGGTGCCGGTAGAAGCGGGCGTCGGCGCACTGGTGTTCGGCGGGGCAATCAACCTTGATGGAGTGCTGCGCGTCGAAGTCACCCGCACCGGCGAGGAATCCACGTTGGGCAAAGTCATCGCCCTGATGCAAAACGCCGAGCGCTCGAAACCACCGATCACACGGTTACTCGAACGCTATGCAGGCAGTTACATGGTGTTGGTTTTGCTGCTGGCGGCGGTGACCTGGTTCGTCACCAATGATGCTCAGGCCATGCTCGCGGTTCTGGTGGCGGCGTGCCCCTGTGCGCTGGTGCTGTCGGCGCCGGCCACGGCGATTGCCGGTGTCGCCGTTGCCGCGCGCCATGGGATTCTTATTCGCAGCTCGGCATTCCTGGAAGAACTCGCCGATCTCACCTCGCTGGTGGTCGACAAGACCGGCACGCTGACTTACGGCACGTTGCGTTTGCAGTCGATCGACAGCCCGAATGCGGACACCGCCGACGTGCAGACACTGGCCGCCAGTCTCGGCGCGGCGAGCAGTCATCCGGTGAGCCGGGCACTCGCTGGGATGGCCGATCAGGAAGCTTATTGGCCTCTAACTGAAATTCATGAGCGCCAAGGCTTGGGTGTAGTGGCGATGACAGGGAAGGGCGAAGCTGCGCTCGGTCGCCCAGAGTTGTTCGCACAACTGAGCATCACAACCACCCTTGTTCCTGAACACGATGGCCCGATTGCCGGGTTGGCCCTGAACGGCGAATTCCTCGCCTGGCTGTTGCTCGCCGACAGCATCAAACCCGAAGCACGCTTTGCCTTGAGCGAATTGCGCGAACTGGGCCTGGGACGACAACTGCTGCTGTCCGGTGATCGTGAGAGTGTCGCGCGAACCCTGGCGCAGGAAGTCGGGTTGAATGAAGTCCAGGCGCAGGCGCTACCCGAAGACAAACTCAATCGCGTGCTCAAGGAAATCGATCACGGCTTCCGTCCGATGGTGGTGGGCGACGGCATCAACGATTCACTCGCACTCAAGGCAGGCGTAGTTGGCGTGGCGATGGGCGCCGGCGGTGCCGACATTGCTCTGGCGTCAGCGGACATCGTCTTGATCGGCAGCGACTTGCGCCGCCTCGGTACTTGCGTACGCTTGAGTCGTCAGTGCCGTCGCACTTTGCAGGCCAATGTGATCATCGGGCTGGGCTGGACGCTGGCCATCGTGATTTTTGCGGCTTTCGGTTGGCTGGGTGCCGCCGGGGCGATGATCGCGGCGCTGCTGCATAACCTGAGTACGTTGTTGGTGTTGGGCAACGCCGGACGTTTGCTGCGCTTTCAGGAGCCATTGCTCAGGCTCGACGCTCAGGATAAATGAAAGAAAATTCATCGAACCGCACAGTGCGCAGGCAGTCATCTATCGTAAGGCGCGTCGCCTGTGGCTTTCAGCCGATGGGCCGATCACGATAGACAAGGCCGATCGAATCGATAGCCTGCTATTTTTCCAGGTTGGTCTACCCTCAGATCAGACGTCTGAAACAAGGGGGGATTTTCCATGCTCGCGCAACTTCCACCGGCCTTACAGAATCTGCAGTTACCGCTTCGCCTGCGACTCTGGGACGGCCATGAGTTCAATCTGGGCCCGACGCCCAGCGTGACCATCGTCGTCAAGGACCCGCAGATGGTCACTCAATTTACCCACCCAAGCCTGGATGCGCTGGGTGCGGCGTTCGTCGAAGGCAAGCTGGAACTGGAGGGCTCGATCAGCGAGGTCATTCGGGTCTGCGACGAATTGAGCAGTGCGCTGCTCGACGAAGAAGAAGGCAGTCAGCCGGTGCGAGCGCATCACGACAAGGACACTGACGCCAAAGCCATTTCCTATCATTACGACCTGTCGAATGCGTTCTACCAGCTCTGGCTGGACAGCGACATGGTGTATTCCTGTGCCTATTTCGAAACCGGCAGCGAAACCCTCGAACAGGCGCAGCAAGCCAAATTCCGCCATCTGTGCCGCAAGCTGCGCTTGCAGCCGGGCGAGTATCTGCTGGATGTCGGCTGTGGCTGGGGCGGTCTGGCGCGGTTCGCGGCGCGAGAGTTCGGTGTGAAGGTCTTCGGTATTACGTTAAGCAAGGAGCAATTGGCACTCGCGCAGGAGCGTGTCAAAGCCGAAGGTCTGGAAGACCAGGTCGAACTGCAATTGCTCGACTATCGCGATTTGCCGCAGGACGGTCGGTTCGACAAGGTCGTCAGTGTCGGCATGTTCGAACATGTCGGCCATGCCAATCTCGCCGAGTATTGCGCAACGTTGTTCGGCGCGGTCAGGGAGGGCGGGCTGGTGATGAATCATGGCATCACCGCCAAGCACACCGATGGCCGTCCGGTTGGACGCGGCGCCGGAGACTTCATCGAGAAGTACGTGTTCCCCAACGGCGAGTTGCCGCATCTGTCGATGATCTCAGCCGAGATCAGTGAAGCGGGGCTGGAAATCGTCGATGTCGAAAGCCTGCGCCTGCATTACGCGCGCACGCTCGATCACTGGAGCGAGCGACTTGAAGACAACCTCGAGGCTGCGGCGAAGCTGGTACCCGAGCAAGCGTTGCGTATCTGGCGTCTGTACCTTGCCGGCTGCGCGTATGCCTTTGCCCGGGGCTGGATCAACCTGCATCAGATCCTCGCCGTGAAAGCTCATCCGGATGGCAGCCACGAACTGCCCTGGACCCGCGACGATATCTACCACCCCTGATACGGGGCGTTCAGAGAATCGGCGAAATCAGCCGGGCGATCCGCATGCCGACTTGCTGCAGGCGGTGGATCTCCCGGCTTTCTTCTTTGGCCACCTCATCGGCCTGTGCGAAGTCATCGTTGAGCATCTGTTCCACGGCGGCGGCGAACTCGCTGTCGACGGTCAGTAACATCACTTCGAAATTCAGGCGGAACGAGCGATTGTCCAGATTGGCGCTGCCGATGGCGCTGATCTCGCTGTCGATCAATACCACTTTCTGGTGCAGAAAACCCGGTCGATAACGGAACACCCTAACGCCGGCCCGTACCGCTTCAAAGGCATACAGGCTTGAGGCGGCATAGACGATGCGATGATCAGGCCGCGACGGCAACAGCAGGCGCACATCGACACCACGCAATACCGCCAGCCTCAATGCCGCGAATACCGCTTCGTCCGGGACAAAGTACGGGCTGGTGATCCATAGGCGTTGCGTTGCTGCGTGAATGGCTTCGACGAAAAATAGCGAGCAGGTTTCGTAGGCATCGGCCGGGCCGCTGGCGAGCAATTGGCAAAGCACGCCATCGTCCGGATACGCATCCGGAAGGATCAACGGTGGCAATGTTCGAGCTGCCCAGAACCAGTCTTCGGCGAACGATTCCTGCATGCATGCCACCACCGGCCCGCGTACTTTGACGTGGGTGTCACGCCACGGCGCCAGTGGCGGCTTCTCACCCATGTATTCATCGCCGACGTTATGCCCGCCGACGAACCCGACTACGCCATCGACCACGACGATTTTTCGGTGGTTGCGGAAGTTGACCTGAAAGCGGTTGAGCCAGCCGCTGCGCGTGGCAAAGGCTTTGACCTCGACGCCGGCATCACGCAATGCCTGCACGTAATGATGGGGCAGGGCGTGGCTGCCAATGCGGTCGTAGAGCAAATGAACGGAAACGCCTTCGGCGGCCTTCTTCAACAGCAAATCACGCAAGCGCTGGCCGAGCCGATCGTCGTGGATGATGAAGAACTGGATCAGCACGGCTTCCTTCGCTTGCTCGATCGCCTGAAAAATCGCATCGAAGGTCGCCGCGCCGTTCACCAGCAGTTGCACCTCGTTATTCGCCAGACACGGCATGCGCCCCAGTTTGGGCATCGCGCGCAGTGACGCGTAGGCACTCGACGCGCGAGCGGCCAAGGCTTCTTCCACCCACGGGCGCCAGTTCAATTCGGAAATGGCCAAACGCATCTGCTCGTTGGCCTGGCGCCGCGCCTTGATGTAGCCATCGAAGGTGCTGCGACCAAATACCAGATATGGAATAAGCGTGAGGTAGGGAATGAAGATCAGCGACAATGCCCAGGCGATCGAGCCTTGCGCGGTGCGTACGGTGAGCACCGCATGGATCGCGGCGATCGACCCGAGTGTGTGCAACAGGGCGATCAGGTAACCGAAAATGTGCGGTCCGAAAAAATCCATGGGGCAACCTTGCTCCGCGAGATGCAATGCTTAACAGACCATGTTCTGCTGCGAATGTCTCTATTTAATCGGTGCATGAACCGACGCAATCGGCCGGCGTCTAACGGCCACAACTGATCAGGAGTTTCTCGATGAACGTTCGTCTGCTGGGTTTGGTGCTGGGCCTGGGTTTGGCTTTACCGGTGGTTGCACAGGCACAAATGCTGCAGCCGGGATTGTGGGAGATGACTTCGAGCAATCTGAAGGTCGATGATCAGGCCATGGACGTGCAATCGATTCTTGGCCAGATTCAAGGTCAGATCACCCCGCAGCAGCGTGCGGCGCTGGAGAAGAACGGCATCAATATCGGCGGTAAAGGCATCCGCGCTTGCCTGACGCCACAACAGGTCGCGACCAACGACATTCCGTTGGCCGACCCGCAATCGGGTTGCAAACAACAGATCACCGAACGCACCGTCAACCAATGGAAATTCCGCTTCAGCTGCCCGAAAGCCCAGGGCACCGGCGTGGCGACATTCCTCAGTGACCGCGAGTTCACCACCGTCGCCAATGGCACCTTCAACGCTATCGGTATCAACCAGAAGGGCAGCCTGGAAACCCGTGCGGTTTGGCTGGGTCAGGACTGCGGCACGGTAAAACCTCGCGCTTGAAACCTCTGCGATTCCCACAGCTGGAATCTATTCCAACTGTGGGAGCGAGCCTGCTCGCGAATAGATCGCAAATTCGCCTCAAGTCATGGCTGACTCAACGCCTTGTACAGCGTATTGAGGTTGTATTCGAACAGCCCGGTAAAGGTGCTCGCCGGTCCACTCGCCGCCAGTGCATCCGAGTACAGCGTGCCACCGATGTGTGCGCCGCTTTCATCCGCGATCTGCTTGAGCAGGCGCGCGTCCTTGATGTTTTCCATGAACACCGCTTTGACTTTGGCCTGGCGAATCTGCGTGATCAGCGCAGCGACTTCGGCGGCGGAGGGTTCGCGTTCGGTGGACAGACCCTGTGGCGCGATAAAGTCGATGCCATAGGCCTGACCTAGATAGCCGAAGGCATCGTGGCTGGTGACAATCCTGCGGTTGCCCGGCGGCAGCCCGCCAAGTTTGCTCTTGGCTTCGGCGAGCAGAGTGTAGATCTGTTTGATATAGGTCTGGCTGTTGCGCTCGTAGTCAGCCTTGTTGGCCGGGTCAGCGGCGATCAGCGCGTTGGTGATGTTGGCGACATACAACTGGGCGTTCGCCAGGTTGTGCCAGGCGTGTGGGTCAGGAACGGTTTCGCCGTCTTCATCTAGCGAACGTGGAATCACCCCGCGACTGGCACTGATCACCGTGGCCTTGCTCTCGGTGCTGGCCACCAGCCGATCCAGCCAAGGCTCGAAACCGAGGCCGTTCTTGATGATCACTTTGGCGTTTAGCAAAGCCTTGGCATCGTCCGGGGTCGGCTCATAGGTATGCGCATCGGCGTCCGGGCCAACCAAATTGGTGATCTGCACGTGCTCGCCGCCGACCTGATGGACCATGTCGGCGAGGATGCTGAAGCTGGTCACCACCGGCAGTTTTTCGGCGGCCGACAAGGACATCGACAGCATCAGGCTGAACAGCACGAATAGAGCGCGCATCGGGAAACACCTCATTGGGATGTGAGTAAAGGCGGGCGGCGCAGCAGACCGTGAACCGGTCCCAACACCACCGACAGCAGATAGCCGAGCCCCGCGACCAGCACGATGGCCGGGCCGCTTGGCAACGAGTAGTAGAACGACAGCAGCAAACCGAGCCACACCGACACGCAGCCCATGACGGCGGCGACGGCAATCAGTATCGGCAGACGGCGACTCCAGAATCTCGACGCAGCAGCTGGAAGCATCATCAATCCCACCACCATCAGCGCGCCGATGGCCTGAAAACCGATCACCAGATTCAGTACGACGAGGGTAAGAAACACACCGTGAGCCAGAGGCCCGAGACGGCTGACTGTGCGCAAGAACAACGGGTCAAGTGTGTCCAGCAGGAGTGGTTTGTAGATCGCCGCCATGGCCATGAGGCTGCCGGCCGAGACCCACAGCATGCCGGTCAGCGTCGGCCCGTCTACGGCCAACGCTGAGCCGAACAGCAAATGCAAAAGGTCGAGGCGTTTGCCGGCAATGCCGAGAATCAGCACGCCGCTGGCGAGTGAGATCGGATAGATTGCGGCGAGGCTGGCGTCCTCGCGCAGACCCGTGCGCCGGGTGATCCAGGCCGCAAGTCCGGCCATGCTCAGCCCGGCGCCGAGGCCTCCGAACGTCAGAGCAGGGAGGCTCAGACCGGCAAACCAGAATCCCAACGCTGCACCAGGGAGAATGCCGTGGGCGACGGCGTCACCGATCAGGCTCATACGCCTGAGAATCAGAAACACGCCCAACGGCGCAGTGCTGCACGCCAGCACCAGGCCGCCGACCAGGGCGCGGCGCATGAACACGAATTCGCTGAACGGCTGCCAGAAATGGTCGAGGGTAGCGAGCATCAGGCGACCTGCATGTGCGGTGTCGGCTGGATCAGTTCCTGGCTGGTTCCATACACGCACTCGGCGTTTTTGATCAGCAGGGTATGCGGAATGTGTTGGCGGACAGCGGCCAGGTCATGGCAGACCACGACCAGTGTCCGACCCTCGGCGTGCCAGTGGTGGATGTGTTGCCAAAGCAGTTGCTGGCCGAGTTCGTCAAGTGCGGCGTGAGGTTCATCCAGCAATAGCACCGGGGCATCCGCGAGACTCAGACGTGCGAGCAAGGCGCGTTGTAACTCACCGCCTGACAGAGCCATCAACGGACGCTGTTCGAGTCCACTTAAGTGCCAGTCTTCCAATGCGTTGTTGAGTCGCTGCGTGCGTAGTTGTGTCGACAGCCGTCGGCCCCAGAAACCTGCGGCGATGAGCTCTTGGAGGCTGATTGGAAACTGGCGATCAAGGTGCTGCTGTTGCGGCAGGAAGGAAATTCCGCTTTGCCGGGGAACCGCCATTTCTACCGTGCCAGCCAGAGGTTTTTGCAAACCGGCGATGACCTTCAGCAGGCTGCTTTTGCCGCAGCCGTTGGCGCCGATGACGGCCGTCAGGCTGGCGCTTGCGAATTCAAGACTCAGAGGCGTCGTCAGCGGTTGGCCGGGTGCGCCCCAGACCAATGATTGGCAGCGGATCATTTGCGCTCCCGTCGCCAGCTGCTTTCGGCGACGGCGTCATGGGCATGCAGGCTTTCGGCGTGGATCACGCGGATGTGGAATTGGTTGATACCAGGCGTGCGCTGCAGTGCCAGGTTGAGGCGGCGGGCGGCGTCTTCGCAGAACATCAGGTTTTGCCCGTTGGCGAGAGCGAAGGCTTGTTCGTCGGGGCGCTTCACTGCGGTCTGAACCGCAGTGCCCAACGCTGCTTCAGCGTCATTGATGATCGCGGTCAGCGGTAGCTCGTCGATGAAATTGTCGAGATGCAGGTGCAGTTGTGCGAAGCTGCGTTGACTGTGCGGAGTGGCTACGATCCCTTTGGTTGAACCTAGCCACGCCAGAACATCCGCGTGTTGCAGAGCCTTGTTGGCGAAATCTTCGACGAATTGCTGCTGGATCAATTGCCTTGCCAAGGCTGCGGAGCAGGGGCATGTCGAGGAATAGGGCACCTCGATTTTTAGTTCCACGTGGAACATTTGCTGTTTCACGCTGGCTGAAATGGTTGCCGGATAAGATTTCCAGCCGGCCAACGAACTGATCAGCGCGGCTCGTTTCAGCAGCACGTCGGTGTGAATGTTCAGATGTGCGCTGGCGGATAGACCTTGGTGACTTTGCAGAAAACGCTTGAGTACTTGATGCAGCAAAGCGGGAGAAAGGCTTCGCTGTTCGAGGGCTTCGAGTGCCAGATACAGCCTCGACATGTGAATCCCGCGCGCATCGCCATCATCGAGACTTACGCCAGCGTCTACTTTGGCGCTGAGGCGTTGGCCTCCAAGCAAAACGGGAAGAGCGATCCCGTGCATTCCCACCCAATCGAGAGGCAATGTCTGGCGGGCAGATTGAGCGGCGATATCTGGAAGAGTAAGAGAATTCATGGTTGAGACCGTCGTGTTGATCTCTTTTTACGTTACATTATAACAATCCATTCAGCGACGCTTTTTTCATGAAAAGGTTTTCACTAGCAGCCCGTCATCCGGCTGCAAGTGAACCTTGCGCTGCTCCCTCCCGAGCTGGAAAAGCGGTTGATGGTCGTCCACCCGACACGACGGGTATAGCCAACCCAAGCCTCGCCATCAGAGGCAATGCCGGTAAAAAAGGTTAATTGGCCGAAGCGGCTGTTGGTCTGCGCCCAATAGCGATGGCCGTCCTTCTCGAATCCGCGCAGGTAAAGCGTGGAACCTACCGTATTGACGCTATAGGCATTGCCGTCGGCGTCTACACAGGCCAGCAGATTAGCGCTGCGTGTGCAGTGCGCGAGCGCCGGCATTTGCGCTTGGGCTTGACCGGCCAGCGACGTAGCAAAGCTCAAAAGCAAGTATTTCAGAGCATTGTTCATCGCGAATTTCCACGTCGATGGTGAGGCAATTTGCGAAATCTCCTGCGTCGGACTGGTAAGCTCGAGTTGTTATACTATAACATCAATCGTAACCAGCCTGAGCTGCCGATCACAATCATTTGCCTTCATTGAGCCGAGTACATGAAGCGCAAAGCCCCAGGCGCACTCTCAAACGCGCCAATCGGCTGCCATCAATGAGGATTATCCAATGTCAGCCAAATTGCCGGTCACCGTACTTTCAGGATTTCTTGGGGCCGGAAAAAGTACACTTCTGAATTACGTACTACGTAACCGAGACGGTTTGCGCGTTGCGGTGATCGTCAACGATATGAGCGAGATCAACATCGATGGTAGCGAAGTCCAGCGCGATGTCAGTCTGAACCGTGCAGAAGAAAAACTCATTGAGATGAGCAACGGCTGTATCTGCTGTACGTTACGTGAAGATCTACTGGAAGAAGTCAGTAAACTGGCTCGCGAGGATCGTTTCGATTATTTGCTGATCGAATCCACCGGTATTTCCGAACCGCTCCCAGTCGCGGAAACCTTCACCTTCCGCGATGAACAGGGGCAAAGCCTCGCCGACATCGCTCGCCTGGATACCATGGTCACCGTGGTCGACGGTGTGAATTTCCTGCTCGATTACCAGGCTGCCGAAAGCCTTGCCTCTCGCGGCGAAATTCTCGGTGAAGAAGACGAGCGTTCCATCACCGATCTGTTGATCGAACAGATCGAATTCGCCGACGTTCTGCTGATCAGCAAAATCGACCTGATCAGCCAGCACGAGCGCGAAGAGCTCACTGCCATCCTCAGTCGCCTCAATGCCCAGGCTGAAATCATTCCAATGGTGATGGGCGAAATCCCACTGGAGAAAATCCTCAACAGCGGTCGTTTCGATTTCGAGAAAGCCGCACAAGCGCCCGGATGGCTACAGGAACTGCGCGGTGAGCACGTCCCGGAAACACAGGAATACGGCATCGCGTCGACGGCCTACCGCGCGCGCCGGCCATTCCACCCGCAACGCTTTTTCAGCTTCATTGACCGCCCATGGCTGAACGGTAAATTGCTGCGCTCCAAAGGCTTCTTCTGGCTGGCCAGCAAACCCACCGATGCCGGTAGCTGGTCTCAGGCCGGCGGTTTGATGCGGCATGGATTCGCCGGGCGCTGGTGGCGTTTCGTAGCAAAGAATCAATGGCCGGAAGATCAGGAAAGCGTGCAGGCGATCATGGAAAACTGGACTCCAAGCGTAGGAGATTGCCGCCAGGAGCTGGTTTTCATCGGTCAGAACATCGATTTCCTGCAGCTCTCCGCCGAACTCGATGCCTGCCTTTTGACCGATGAAGAAATGGCCATGGGTGTAGAAGGCTGGCGTTTGCTGCCTGATCCATTCGGCCCGTGGCACGAAGAGGCCGCCTGATGCTCGCACTCAAGGATCAGCCGCTTCTTGCCCGTCATCAGTACCAGGGCCTGACACCGCAAACGCTGACGCGCATCCTCGAAGATCAGGCCAATCTCGCTATCTGGCAGCGCCAGCTACCCGTGCACATTGCCGATTTTGCGCAATTGGTGCTGTCGCTCAACGAGCCCCTGGCCGAGTCGCTTTGCCTGGAGTTACCTGACGAAGACGCCGAACCGGATCTCGCCGGTCTGGCTGCAGGGTTGCGTGATCTGCAAGGTTTCGAAGGTTTCATGTGCGACCTCAAATGGCTGATCAGTGCCTTCGCCTGTCTGCTGGGCGCGCGGCGTATCGGCGTGCGTTTGCGTGTGCTGGACAAGGCCATGTGTCCGCGCTTCCACGTCGATCACGTGCCGGTGCGCCTGATCACTACTTACGCTGGCATCGGCAGCCAATGGCTTGAGGAGGGTGCGATGGACCGCGCGCAACTTGGCCAGGCCAATGCCGAACCGCAAGATCCAGCGTCGATTCGTCAGCTCGACAGCGGCGACGTCGCGCTGCTCAAAGGCGAAAAGTGGCACGGTAATGAAGGCTTCGGCCTGATCCATCGTTCGCCGCAACCGGCACCCGGTGAGCGCCGTCTGTTGCTCACCCTCGACTGGCTCGGCTGACACATCAGGGCTTGCGCCAGACGCCCTGACTCTGGCCTTCGCAATATGGCTTGAGATACGCCGCATCGGTGGCCACGCCGTAATAGTGGATATCCTGGCGATAGGGCATATTGGCGACTTGCGCGTTGCTGCATACGCCGAAAGCTCCGCTCGGGCACTGGTCGACGTATTGCACCTCGACCTTCTGCCCGGCCAGCGTCGGTTGGCAGAAGCCGTCATTGAACAATTTCTGCGGAATCGTCCTGTTCTGCTGACAGACTTTGACGTCGAGCCGTTCGCCCTGCGTGTGCACCACGCAGGCCTGAGCCCACGCTTCACTCGACAGCAGCGCCAACAGCAACGACCATCCCGACCAGCGCATCTTCGATCTCCTCAATAACTGTCCGCAGAAAGTACCCGCCATGTTGCAGAACATTCCGACCCACGTCATCGCCGGCCCGTTGGGCGCCGGCAAGACCAGCCTGATTCGCCAGTTGCTGGCGCAACGGCCTGCGGACGAACGCTGGGCGGTGCTGATCAACGAGTTCGGCCAGATTGGTCTGGACGCCGCGCTGCTGACTCGCGATGCCGATGGTATCGCACTCGGTGAGGTGGCCGGGGGCTGCCTGTGTTGCGTCAACGGCGCGCCATTCCAGATCGGCCTCGGCCGGTTGCTGCGCAAGGCCAGGCCAGATCGACTGTTTATCGAGCCATCCGGACTGGGCCATCCGGCGCAGTTACTCAAGCAGTTGAGCGAGGCGCCGTGGCTGGGCGTGCTGGCTGTTCAACCGAGCGTTCTGGTTTTGGATGCTCAGGCACTGCACGCAGGCAAATCCCTGCCGGACGCCCAGCAGAAAGCGTTGGCCAGCGCGGGGTTGTTGCTGTTGAACAAGGCGCAGGATCTTGATGAAAAGGCTCGAGACAGTATCGCCACCCAGTTGCCGCCCGTCAGGCTGATATGGACGCAGCGAGCACAACTGCCCCTGAGCGAGCTGCCGGGGCTGAAAGCAAAAGCATACGAAGGCGCAGGCAATCTGCCGCTGCCCACTGGATTGGCACAGCTGCCAGCGGTCTGGAGCAATCCGGCCGAACCGATTTGCCTGAGTCAGTCACAAGAGGGCGGCTGGAGCATCGGTTGGCGCTGGCATCCGGCGCAGGTCTTTGATCAAGATCGCATTGCCCATTGGTTGAGCGGTATGAACTGGAAGCGGGCCAAACTGGTTATCCACAGCACGGATGGCTGGGTTTCGGCGAATGCGCTGGAGAATGCCGAGCTGGAATGGCAGGTAAGTGAATGGCGAAGAGATTCGCGGATCGAGCTGATTTTCAGTGGTCTTGAGGAAGTTGAAGTACTTCAGGCGGGGCTCGCTGCCTGCCGAAAGCTTTAGAAGCAAAAGATCGCAGCCTTCGGCAGCTCCTACATGACGTGCATGTACGCGCCGGTGTTGTGGCGTTTCAAGGCTTCCACTTGGTATGTTCCTGGCGCCACTGGCTCAACTCGATGACTTCCGCGCGAGGCTTGTGCACTTCGACCACCGGCGGCGTATCGTCGAACGGCGCCGGGTAGGGTGCCAGTTCAATCTGCGCACTGTGCGCGCCGAACTGGGTGACGGTGCCGTTGTGGCGGCTCTCGCCGGTCACGGTGAACTCGAAGTTGTAGACCCGCGCCAGTCGTCGGCGACCGTTGGCATCCTTGATCAGGCCGATCTTTTTCAGCGCGACGTTACCGTCCAGCAGCTCGACGCCGACATTGGTGCAATGCTGCTTGACCCGTTCCAGCGCGCGCTCGCGCAGGCCGTGGTTGTGCCATAGCCAGGCACCAGCGGCGGCGAACAGCATCAGCACGAAGATGTTTTCCAGGGTCAGCATCTACATCGAACTCCAAATGATGGCGTCAGCTTAACTGTCTCGCCGGTCTGTCGTACAGGCTGTGTTTCGTCGCATACTGCGCGGCTTGAATTTCAATCGTTTTACGGAATGACCCGAATGAAACGTACGCCTCATCTGCTCGCCATCCAGTCCCACGTGGTGTTTGGCCACGCCGGCAACAGTGCTGCGGTTTTTCCGATGCAGCGCGTCGGGGTCAACGTCTGGCCGCTCAACACCGTGCAGTTTTCCAACCATACCCAGTATGGTCAGTGGGCCGGTGAAGTGCTGGCGCCGCAGCAGATTCCCGAGCTGATCGAAGGCATCGCCGCGATTGGCGAGCTGGGCAACTGCGACGCGGTGCTCTCCGGCTACCTCGGCAGCGCCGCGCAGGGCCGGGCGATTCTCAGCGGTGTGGCGCGAATCAAAGCGGTCAATCCGAAGATGCTGTATCTGTGTGATCCGGTGATGGGCCATCCGGAGAAGGGCTGCAGCGTACCCACCGAAGTCAGCGATTTCCTCCTCGATGAAGCTGCGGCCGTGGCGGACATCATGTGCCCGAACCAGTTGGAGCTGGACAGTTTTTCCGGGCGCAAGCCACAGTCGCTGTTCGATTGCCTGGCGATGGCGCGGGCGCTGCTGGCGCGCGGGCCGAAAGCGGTACTGGTCAAGCATCTGGATTACCCAGGCAAACCGGCCGATGGTTTTGAAATGCTGCTGGTGACTGCCGAAGGCAGCTGGCATCTGCGCCGTCCCTTGCTGGCGTTTCCGCGTCAGCCGGTGGGCGTGGGCGATCTGACCTCTGGTCTGTTCCTGGCGCGGGTGTTGCTGGGTGACAGCCTGCTGGCAGCGTTCGAATTCACCGCAGCAGCGGTGCATGAGGTGTTGCTGGAAACCCAGGCGTGCGCCAGTTACGAGCTGCAACTGGTGCGGGCGCAGGATCGCATTGCGCATCCGCGGGTGAAGTTCGAGGCTACAGCGATCAGTCTGTAATCTCGTCGTTGTTCAAAAAAGATCGCAGCCTTCGGCAGCTCCTACATGGGTTTGCATTCCAAAATGTAGGAGCTGCCGAAGGCTGCGATCTTTTGCTTTTTGGTCTCAGGCGTCGCCCTTGATCTCCTGATAACGCTTCTCCAGTTCCTGGCGAATCTGCCGGCGCTGCTGCGCCTGCATGAAGCGGCGCTTGTCTTCGCTGTTCTGCGGTTGCAACGGCGGCACGGCGGCCGGTTTGCGCTGATCATCCACCGCGACCATGGTGAAGAAACAGCTGTTGGTGTGGCGCACCGAGCGTTCGCGGATGTTTTCGGTGACCACTTTGATGCCGACTTCCATCGACGTGTTGCCGGTGTAGTTGACCGAGGCCAGGAACGTCACCAGTTCGCCGACATGAATCGGCTCACGGAAAATCACCTGATCCACCGACAGGGTCACCACGTAGCGCCCGGCATAACGGCTGGCGCAGGCGTAAGCCACTTCGTCGAGGTATTTGAGCAGGGTGCCGCCGTGGACATTGCCAGAGAAGTTGGCCATGTCGGGGGTCATCAGTACCGTCATCGACAGCTGGGCGTTTCCGGGTTCCATAACGTTCTCACGGATCAAGGCTGATTGCAGGAAGCGCCTCTGCGGGCACCTGGTAGCTTTTCAAAAAGCACCGTTATCGGGACGCCGCGCGGCGGGCCGCCGTCACGCCGGTAGCGATCTGTTTCCATATATTGCACCGGCTTCCAGAGCGAAGTCGCGGTGTTAACCTGCAAAAGCCCTGCCCAAGGGCAATTCCTACATTAAAAGCGGATTTTTACCCTGCTCGCGCAGAACGTCTGACGTCTGTCCGCGCGCCTCGTCATCAAGGAGACCACGCCATGCATGCCATCAGTTTTATTCAGGACCTGGCAGTGATCATGCTGGTCGCAGGCGTGGTGACCGTGCTGTTCCACCGTTTCAAGCAGCCGGTGGTACTCGGCTACATCGTTGCCGGCTTCATCATTGGCCCGCACACGCCGCCGTTCGGCCTGATCCACGATGAAGAAACCATCAAGACCCTGGCCGAACTCGGGGTGATCTTCCTGATGTTCTGTCTCGGCCTGGAGTTCAGCCTGCGCAAGTTGTTCAAGGTCGGCGCGACAGCGTTCATTGCCGCGTTTCTCGAAATCATCCTGATGATCTGGATCGGCTACGAAATCGGCCGCTGGTTCGACTGGAACACCATGGATTCGTTATTCCTTGGCGCGATTCTGGCGATCTCCTCAACCACCATCATCGTCAAGGCGTTGAATGACCTGAAGATGAAAAACGAGCGCTTTGCGCAGTTGATCTTCGGCGTGCTGATTGTCGAGGACATCCTTGGCATCGGCATCATTGCGCTGCTGTCGAGCATCGCCGTCAGTGGCACGGTGAGCTCGGGGGAAGTATTTTCAACGGTCGGCAAGCTGTCGCTGTTCATGATCGTCGCGCTGGTCATCGGCATTCTGTTGGTGCCGCGTTTGCTGGCCTATGTGGCGAAATTCGAAAGCAACGAGATGCTGCTGATCACCGTGCTCGGCCTGTGTTTCGGCTTCTGCCTGCTGGTGGTCAAGCTTGAATACAGCATGGTTCTAGGCGCTTTCCTGATCGGTGCGATCATGGCCGAGTCGCGGCAATTACTGAAAATCGAACGACTGGTCGAGCCGGTTCGCGACCTGTTCAGTGCGATCTTCTTCGTCGCCATCGGGCTGATGCTCGACCCGCTGATTCTCATCGAATACGCCTGGCCGATCGCGGTGATCACCGTGGCTGTGGTGCTTGGCAAGATGTTGTCCTGCGGCCTCGGTGCGTTTATCGCCGGCAATGACGGACGGACTTCGCTGCGGGTCGGCATGGGTCTGTCACAGATCGGCGAATTTTCCTTCATCATCGCCGCGCTGGGCATGACTTTGCAGGTCACCAGCAACTTCCTCTATCCGGTCGCTGTGGCCGTGTCGGTAATCACCACGCTGCTGACGCCATACCTGATTCGCGCGGCGGACCCGCTGTCGATCAAGCTCGCGGCCGCCGTGCCCAAGCGTCTCGGGCGGGTGCTCGGCATGTATGGCGAGTGGTTGCGCAGCATTCAGCCGCAAGGCGAGGGCGCGATGCTGGCGTCGATGATCCGGCGGATTCTGTTGCAGGTCGGGGTCAATCTGGCGCTGGTGATTGCGATCTTCTTTGCCGGCGCGTACTTCGCCGAGCGCATGTCGTTGTGGCTGCAGGACTGGATCAGCGATCCGAGCTGGCAAAAGGCACTGATCTGGGGCGGTGCGTTGTTGGTGTCGCTACCGTTCCTGATTGCCGCTTATCGCAAGCTCAAGGCGCTGTCGATGCTGCTGGCGGAGATGGGCGTCAAGCCGGAGATGGCCGGGCGTCACACGCAGCGAGTGCGCCGGGTGATCGCCGAAGTGATCCCGATTCTCTCGCTGCTGGTGATTTTCCTGCTGTTGGCAGCCTTGTCGGCCAGTATCCTGCCGACCAACAAGCTGCTGGTGCTGATTGCCGTGGTCGCCGCTGCGGTAGCGGCGCTGCTGTGGCGGTGGTTCATCCGCGTGCATACGCGGATGCAGGTGGCCTTGCTGGAAACCCTCGACAACCACAAGGAATCGTCGGGGCATTGACCAGCCGGGGCGTGTGGCGGATCAGCTTTCCAGCCAGACGTCCCGCGCCCAGTGCCACACCGATTCCCAGGTTTCTTCAGCAATCAGTTCTTCTTCGGCCTGCCACAGCACCACGGTGCCGTCTTCTTCGACACAGTAATAGTCATCGCCGTCCTGACAGATCGGGATCAAGCTGCGGTCAACGCCCACGTCCCATGCATTGGCGGCGACGTCCGGCAGATAGGTGTGTGATTGCGGGTCGGTGACCGTCACAGGCTCGAGGCTGCCATAGACCACATCGCTGACGGTCAGCAAAAATTCTTTGAAGACGAACGGAATGTCGATGAACAGTTGTTCTTCGATTTCCACCAGCAGGTCTTCGTCAGGCAATTCCAAAGGAACCGGCACGGGTTCGTTGGCTTCGCGCAGTTGTTCGATGATTTCTTCCACGTCCGGGATCCTCTTGCTGAATGGCGCGGTTTATATGGGCCGGTTTATACAGTAGCTCGCTATAGATGCAACCGTGAAATGAAAAACCCCGGCCGAGGCCGGGGTTCTGTTACCGCAAGTGAAGCGCAGCAGGGATCAGCCGTTCTGGCGGATACCGGCGACCAGCCAAGGCTGGTTGTCGCCCTGCGGACGTTCCATGTTCCAGCTTTCGCTGAACACTTCGCCCTGGTCGAAACGCGAGGTTTTCGACACGCCGGTGAAGGTCAGGGTGGCGATGGTCTTGTCGGCACGATCGTCGACGCCGTCCAGTTGCACCTGCAGGTTGTCGATGTAGGTCGACTGGAAGCCGTCGCCCAGGTCGGCACGCTCACGCTTGAGGAACTCGAGCATTTGCGGGGTCACGAACTCGGCGATCTTGTCCATTTCGTTGGCGTCCCAGTGCTGCTGCAGCGACTGGAAGTGGCTGCGCGCGGCTTCAAGGAAGCGCTGTTCGTTGAACCAGGCCGGTGCGTTGATCACTGGACGGGCGGCAGCCGGAGCAGCCGAACCACCGAAGATCGAACCCATGGCGGCAGGTTTCTGTTCGAACACTTCACGCTGCATCGGCGCGCCGGCCGGAGCGAATTGCTCCTGCTGCTTGCGACGACGGGCGGCGATGAAGCGGAAGATCACGAACGCGATCAGGGCCATGATCAGGATGTCGAAGATCTGCATGCCCTGGAAGCCGTCGCCCATGAACATCGACGCCAGCAGGCCACCAGCGGCAATACCCGCCAATGGGCCGAGCCAGCGCGAAGCACCACCGGCCTTGGCCGCGGCGCCAGCAGCACCGGCAGCGCCAGCGGTCGCTGCTGCGCCGCCCACGCCAGGAGAAGAAGGAGCCATCTGGCTGGTCTGGTGCGTCGGCGCAGCGCCGGCGCTTTTGCCACCACCAAAGCGCTTGGCGTTGGCGTCGAGGCTCATCGTCAGGCCGATGCACAACGCCATGGCGATGCTAAGAAAACGTTTCATAAAGGGTATTCCCGTTTTGTGGAGACACGCGCGCCATGTTGCACAGCTGAAGTGTTACTGGCTAGCGAGAGAGTGTTTCGGGCTTTTGCCTGACAGGTCGCGTTCAGCTTGGCGAGGCAATCAGCCGATGTACTTTTGTCTGTAGGAAAAGACGATAGGTTCAGAGGGATTGATGCACTTGAGCCGCATACCCTGTGGGAGCGAGCCTGCTCGCGAAGGCGTCGTGTCAGACAAATGAATGCTTGATGACACAGCGCTTTCGCGAGCAGGCTCGCTCCGACATTGGGTTCAGTGCCGGTGGTTAGATCGCTTCCAGCTTGGCATAGCCGAGCATCAGCCACTTGCTGCCTTCGCTGAAGTTCACCTGCACCCGGGCCTGGGCGCCGGAGCCTTCGAAGTTGAGGATCACCCCTTCGCCAAAGATCGAGTGACGGACAGCCTGACCGAGCACGAAACCGGTTTCCGGAATCTCGCTGCCGCTGAACAGATTGCTGCCGCTCATCGACTGGTTGCCGCCGAACGGTCGGCTGACGCTGTTGGACAGACGCACTTCCTGAATCAGGCCTTTCGGCACTTCCCGTACGAAACGCGACACCTTGTTGTAGGTTTCGCTGCCGTACAGGCGCCGGGTTTCCGCATAGGTCATCACCAGATTCTGCATCGCCCGGGTGATACCGACGTAAGCCAGACGCCGTTCTTCCTCGAGACGCCCCGGTTCTTCCAGGCTCATCTTGTGCGGGAACAGGCCTTCTTCCATGCCCACGAGGAACACGTAAGGGAATTCCAGACCTTTGGCGCTGTGCAGGGTCATCAGTTGCACACTGTCTTCGTGCTCGTCGGCCTGAGTGTCGCCGGCCTCCAGCGAAGCATGGCCGAGGAACGCCGCCAGTGGCGTGAGTTCTTCGTCCTCTTCGGTGTTCTCGAAGTTGCGCGCGGCGCTGACCAGTTCCTCAAGGTTTTCTACCCGGGCCTGGCCTTTTTCGCCTTTTTCCGCTTCGTGATAGGCGATCAGGCCAGACTGCTCGATGACGGTTTGCGTCATCAGGTGCAGCGGCATCTCGGCGCACTTGGCGGCGAGGTTCTCGATCAGTTCGATAAATGCACCGAGCGCACTCGCGGCGCGCCCGGTCAGGCCTTTGTTGGCCACCAGTAGGCGCATTGCTTCCCACATCGACACATCGCTGTGCCGCGCATGCTCGCGAATCGCTTCGACGGTTTTCTCGCCGATGCCGCGGGCCGGCACGTTGATCACCCGCTCCAGCGCCGCGTCGTTGCCACGACCTTCAAGCAAGCGCAGGTAGGCCATGGCGTTCTTGATTTCCGCGCGTTCGAAGAAGCGCTGCCCGCCATAGATGCGGTACGGGATGCGCTCACGCAGCAGGGCTTCTTCGAGCACTCGCGACTGGGCATTGGAGCGGTACAGAATCGCGATATCGCTACGGGCCAGACCGGTTTTCAGCGCGCTTTCGATGGTTTCCACCACGTAGCGCGCTTCGTCGTGTTCATTGAACGCGGCGTACAGATTGATCGCTTCGCCGTCGCCACCGTCGGTCCACAGCTCTTTACCCAAGCGTCCGGTGTTGTTGGCGATCAGCGCGTTGGCGGCTTTGAGGATGCCGGCGGTGGAGCGGTAGTTCTGCTCCAGACGAATCGTCTCGGAGTCCGGGAAGTCGGACGAGTACTGATGAATGTTCTCGATCTTCGCGCCGCGCCAGCCGTAAATCGACTGGTCGTCGTCGCCGACCACCATCAGGCTGTCGCCGCCCTTGCCGAGCAGGCGCAACCAGGCGTACTGCACGGCGTTGGTATCCTGGAACTCGTCGACCAGAATATGCCGGAAGCGCTTTTGGTAGTGCGCCAGCAGGCCGGGGTGATCGCGCCACAGGTCGAGTGCGCGCAGCAGCAGTTCGGAGAAATCGATCACGCCGGCACGCAGGCACGCTGCCTCGTAGGCTTCGTAGATGCCGCGCATGGTGGCGAGGAACAGGTCGCCGCTGGCCTGAATGTGTTGCGGTCGCAGACCTTCGTCTTTCTGGCCGTTGATGAACCACTGCGCCTGCCGCGCCGGCCAGCGTTGCTCGTCCAGACCCAGCTCGCGGATCACCCGCTTGACCAGCCGCTGCTGGTCATCGCTGTCGAGAATCTGGAAGGTCTGGCTCAGGCCCGCTTCCTGCCAATGCGCCCGCAGCAAGCGGTGCGCGAGGCCGTGGAAGGTGCCGACCCACATGCCGGCCGGGTTGATGCCCAGCAACTGCTCGATGCGATGGCGCATCTCGGCAGCGGCCTTGTTGGTGAAGGTCACCGACAGGATGGAGTGAGGCGAGGCGTTTTCGACCTGGATCAACCAGGCGATACGGTGCACCAGCACTCGGGTTTTACCGGAACCGGCGCCGGCCAGGACCAACTGACGGCCAACGGGGGCTGCTACGGCCTGGCGTTGGGCATCGTTGAGGGAGTTCAGCAGAAGGGAGAGATCATCGCGCATCGGGGCATTCTAGGGTGCGCCGCAGGCCCGGGCAAACCGTGCGTTGCATTAGCCGATGAAAGTGCTGCCGATGACGACCGGTCGGTCACTGGCTGCAGGCTTCGGCCCGTCTCGCCTGAGGGGTTGCAGCGGTGCGCAAGCGGCGGAAAATTTCCCCGCAATTGTGATCGGCAGCAGTTTGGCATCGGGATCGGCTTGTGTATGCTCCGTGCACGTTTCGGGCGCACGCCCTCCTTATAAGAACAAGAACGTTGCCCATGATCTTCAGCGCCGAACTGTCGGGACCCTCCGTGGACCCCCGGGTGATCCGCAAGCACTATGCCGTCGAAATGGCGGTGGAGCGCACGCGTCTGCTGTATCAGGGCTCGTTGTTGCCCACGCTGTTCATGTTGATCAACGGTCTGGTCTGCGCCGCTTTGCTCTGGAGCCCGCAGCGCTACTTCGTGGTCAGCGTCTGGCTGGTGTGGCTGCTGTCGCTGGTCGCGCTGCGGGTGATTCAGGTGGCCGCGTTCGATTCGGCGATTCCCGATCGTCAGGCCCAGCCGATCTGGTTCCGCATGTTCCTGCTCGGTTCGACCATGACCGGCCTGACTCTGGCCGGAGCCGGTATCGCCCTGGTACCCGCTGACAACTTCATGCAGCAAGCCTGGGTGTTCGGCCTGATCGGCGCGGCAACGCTGTCGGCCAGTGTCGCCTACGCGGTGAGCCTGCCGGCGTTCCTCTCGTTTACCTTGCCGTGCCTGCTGCCAGCGATCGGCTACCTGTTCTGGGGCGGCGACGATCAGGCCCGGGGCTGGGGCTGGCTGGGTCTGATCCTGCTCGGTTCGTTGAGCGTGGTGGCGTGGCAGGTCAATCGGCTGATCGACCGTGGATTGCTTCGGCGTTTTCAGAATCAGCACCTGATCGAGCATTTGCAGCAAGCGCAGACGCGCAGCGAACAACTCAATCAGGAACTTGGCAAAGAGATCGAACAGCGCCGCTGTGCCGAGGCGCAATTGCGTGAAGCGCAGGTCGATCTCGAAGATCGCGTAGCCCAGCGCAGCCGCGAACTGGATGCCGCCAATCAGGCCCTGAGCAAAAGCGAAGCGCGCCTGGCGCTGGCGCTCAAGGCCAGTGAGCTCGGATTGTGGGACTGGAACCTGCAGACCGACGAAGTCCACCACACACAGATTCAGGAACTGTTCGGCCTCGCCCCGGAGTACGTGACCGCGCTGCTGCGCGACCTCAAGCCGCGACTGCACCCCGAAGACGTGCCGTCACTCAAGTTCGCCCTGGTCGAGCATTTGAAAGGGCGCACCGAGGATTATCAGGTCGAATATCGCCTGCGCCACGGCGACGGCCACTGGGTGTGGATCGAGGACCGTGGCCGCGCCGTAGAGCGCAGCGCCAGTGGCCGGGTGATCCGCATGGTCGGCACCCGTCGCGATATCAGCGCCAGCAAAAGCCTCGAAGAGCAGCAGCGGCTGGCGGCAACGGTGTTCGAAGCGGCCAGCGAAGGCATCGTGATTCTCGACCCGGACTACGCGCTGATTGCGATCAATCAGGCGTTCAGCCGGGTCACCGGTTACGAGATCGACGACATGCTCGGGCGCAACGTCGTCGAGTTGCCGTGCAGCCGCGATGCCCGTCGTCACTACGTGGCGATCCGTCAGGCACTGGAGCAGCACGGCAGTTGGCAGGGTGAGCTGGTGGAAACCCGCAAGAACGGCGAGCTGTATCCGCAATGGCTGCAACTCAATGCCGTGCGCGACAGCCGGGGCAATGTCAGCCATATCGTCGGCTTCTTCGCCGATCTCTCGGCGCGGCGTGCCTCGGAAGAACGCATGCGCTATCTGACTCATTACGACGAGCTCACCGGCCTGGCCAACCGTGCGCTGTTCCGCGAGCGTCTGCACGAAGCCCATCAGCGGGTGCGGCAAGGCGGGCGCCGCAGTCTGGCGTTGCTGCACATCAATCTCGATCGCTTCAAATTGCTCAACGACAGCCTTGGCCATGAAGTCGCCGATCAGCTGCTGCAGAAGATGGCCCGGCGCCTGGTCAATGCCTTGCCGGAAGCCGACACCATTGCGCGCCTGTCCGGTGACGAATTTGCCGTGCTGTTCGATGCCTACGGCAATCTGTCGAGCCTGGCGCGGGTCGCCACGCGGTTGTCGGCCAAGCTGCGTTTGCCACTGAGCGTCGACGGGCATGAACTGGTGGTCAGCGCTTCGATGGGCATCAGCCTGTTGCCGGACAACGCGCGGGAGATTTCCGCGCTGGTCAGCCAGTCGAACATGGCCATGCAGCATGCCAAACATCTGGGCGGCAACAATTTCCAGTTCTTCACCGACAGCCTGCAAGCCAGCACACTCGAACGTTTGCAACTGGAAAACCACCTGCGCCGAGCCATTGAAGAACAGCAACTGACGGTGTTCTATCAACCGAAACTGTGCCTGCAAACCGGCCGCATGAATGCCGCTGAAGCGCTGGTGCGTTGGGATCATCCGAGCATGGGCCAGGTGCCGCCGGCGGATTTCATTGGCCTGGCTGAAGAGACCGGTCTGATCGGGCCGATCGGCGAATTCGTTTTGCGTCAGGCGTGCTGGCAAGCGTGCGAATGGCAGCGGCAGGGCCTGGCGCCGATCCGCGTGTCGGTGAACCTGTCGGTGCATCAGCTGCGCCAGGGCAAGCTGGTCAGTCTGGTGCGGCAGGTGCTGGAAGAAACCGGGCTGGCGCCGCACTGCCTCGAGCTCGAGTTGACCGAAAGCCATTTGCTCGACAGCGTCGAACACATCATTGCGACCTTCCAGCAACTGCGCGATCTGGGGGTGAAACTGGCGATTGATGATTTCGGTACCGGTTATTCGTCTTTGAGTTATCTCAAGCGCATTCCAGTGGATTACGTGAAGATCGACCAGGCGTTCATTCGCGGCTTGAGCGTGGGCAGCGCGGACGCTGCAATCACGCGGGCGATCATCGCCATGGCTCACGGGCTGGCGCTGAAAGTAGTGGCGGAGGGTGTCGAGCGTCAGGATCAGTTGGAATTTCTGCGCATGGAGCGTTGCGACGAGGTGCAGGGTTATCTGATCAGCCGGCCGGTGGACGCTGCCTGTCTGGCCGGGCTTTTGCGTGATCAGGGAAATCTGCGCTAAGGGCTACATGCACCTCAGCGTGCCTGATGCCGGGACATCGAGTTACGCATTGAGCAGGCAAAATGCCTATTCATGTAGTATAACTACAAGCTTGCTACATCCTTGCCCACAAGAAGAGTCCAGCCCCTTGAATCTGCTGCAACACATCGCCCAGTCACGTCACCTGTTACGCAAGTCGGAGCTCAAGGTCGCCGACCACGTGCTGCTTGACCCTGCGGCAGTGATGCACAGTTCCATGGCCGACCTGGCTCACAGCGTCGGCATCAGCGAGCCGACCATCGTGCGCTTCTGCCGCGCCATCGGTTGTTCCGGCTTTCAGGATCTGAAACTGAAACTGGCGCAAAGCCTGGCCGCCGGTGCCAGCTTCGGCCAGTTCGCGATTCACGAAGACGACTCCGTCGCCGACTACAGCCTGAAGATTTTCGACACCACGCTGCACACCCTGATGGAAGTGCGCGAGAAGCTCGATCCGGTGGAATTGCAACGCGCGGTGACGTTGATGTCGCAGGCGCAACGTGTCGAGTTCTACGGCTTCGGGGCCTCGGGCGCGGTGGCGGCAGATGCGCAGCACAAGTTTTTCCGTTTGCTGCTGACCGCGGCGGCGTACTCCGACCCGCACATGCAGGCTATGTCAGCCGTTACCTTGAAACCGACCGATGTGGCGATCTGTATTTCCCAGTCAGGGCGATCCAAGGATTTGCTGATCACCGCCAATCTCGTACGCGAGAGCGGGGCGTCGCTGATCACCCTGTGCCCGAGCCAGACGCCGTTGGCCGAACTGTCGACCGTCAATCTGGCGATCGATGTACATGAAGACACCGAAATCTATACGCCGCTGACTTCGCGTATCGCGCACCTTGTCGTGATCGACGTGCTGGCGATGGGCGTGGCCATGGCGCGCGGGCCGAGCCTGGTCAATCACCTCAAGAGCGTCAAGCGCAGTCTGCGCAGTTTGCGTCTGTCTCCAAAAGCCGTGAAAGCCCTGGATGATTGAGCAAGGTCGTTCCGACCTTGTTCGCGAGCAGGCTCGCTCCCACAGGGGATCTCCCGAGAACACAAATTCTGGGTCATGACGGGATCAAATGTGGGAGCGAGCCTGCTCGCGAAGGCGTCCTCAAAAACACCACATCCCTGCGCACATTTCATCACATTGTCATCCCCGCGCAGCCAAACCGTCATCCCCCACGCCTATCGTGAAACTCCCGTACTCGCCCTGGGAGACTCGAAATGGCTCAGCCCTACGAAGAACGCAACAGCGCCGCGAAAACCCGTCGACAGCAGGAAGATCAGCGCCGCATGGAATTTCGCCGCGCCATTGAAGATCGCTTCGAACTTCGCCAGCTTCAGGCCGAGATCGGCGATTTTCCCGAGATCACGCACTGGCAGGCTACGCCCGCAGCTTCCCGTCGAAACGCTCAACCAACGCAATAATCTGCGCCCGCTCGCTGCGGATGAACGCCAGGAAGGCGTGCGCCACCGGTGACAGCCGTTTGGCTTTGGCTTGCACCAGGCACCAGCTGCGCATCAGCGGCAACTCTTCGACCGGCAGCTCCACCAGGCCGCCGGTCGCCAGCTCCAGGTTCAGGGCGTGGCGCGTCAACAGCGCCAGGCCCAGACCCGCCACCACGCATTCACGCTGAGCTTCGGCGGATGCCACTTCCTGGGTCTGGGTGAAGTGCACGCGCTTTTCCTTGAAGTATTCCTCGCAGGCCAGACGCGTACCCGAGCCCGGCTCGCGGATCAGCAGCGTATACGGCTCGAGATCCTGCAAGCGCAGCGCGCCCATGTGCGCCAGCGGATGATCCGGGCGCGCCACGGCGACAATCGGATTATTGAGAAACGGCAGGAATTCCAGGCCCATATCCTGCGGCACCATCGACATGATGACCAGGTCGTCGCGGTTGTCCGAGAGGCGGCGGATGACCTGGCCACGGTTGACCACCGTCAGCTGCAAATTGACTTCCGGATGCTGGCGCTTGAACGCGGCGAACAGGTGCGGCACAAAATATTTCGCACTGGATTCCACCGCCAGTTTCAGCTGGCCCTGCAGCGAGCCCTGCATGTCCGACAGTTGCATATCGAGGTTTTCCAGGCGCCCGAAAATGTCGCGACTGGCACGTTGAAGCGCTTCTGCCGCCTCAGTCATGTAGAGTTTTTTGCCGACATAGTCGAACAGCGGCTGTCCGATCAGCTCTTCAAGCTGACGAATCTGTAGGCTGACGGCCGGTTGTGTGAGGGACATTTCCTCAGCGGCGCGGCTGTAGGATCGTAAGTCGCAAACCTCATTGAAGATTTGCAGTTGACGCAATGTCATACGCATCAGTGACTTACGCATATTTTTGAGGCTCGGGTGGCGGGCAGACGCCACAACTATAAGTGTTTACTTATGCCTGTCCCAATTTTTATTCATTTTTGTTAATCCCTTGGCAGCGCTAGTGTGGACCTGCGACTGAATTGAAACATTTGGTCACGCGTCGACCTGGGTCTAGCAGGTCGTGGTGCCACCGGCTCAAGGGAACCTCCAAGTGATAAAAAAGATCCTGATCGCCAACCGTGGTGAGATTGCCGTACGAATCGTACGAGCCTGCGCCGAAATGGGCATTCGCTCGGTTGCGATTTTCTCCGATGCCGATCGCCATGCCTTGCATGTGAAGCGTGCGGACGAGGCGCACAGCGTCGGAGCCGAACCATTGGCCGGCTACCTGAACCCGCGCAAGCTGGTGAACCTGGCGGTGGAAACCGGCTGCGATGCGCTGCACCCCGGCTACGGATTCCTGTCGGAAAACGCCGAGCTGGCGGAAATCTGCGCTGAGCGCGGCATCAAATTCATCGGCCCGTCGGCGGAAGTCATCCGGCGCATGGGCGACAAGACTGAAGCGCGGCGCAGCATGATCAAGGCCGGCGTACCGGTAACGCCCGGTACCGAGGGCAATGTCTCCGGTATCGAAGAAGCCCTGGTCGAAGGCGACCGTATCGGTTACCCGGTAATGCTCAAGGCCACCTCCGGTGGTGGCGGACGCGGTATCCGTCGCTGCAACAGCCGCGAAGAACTCGAACAGAACTTCCCCCGGGTCATATCCGAAGCCACCAAGGCGTTCGGTTCGGCGGAAGTGTTCCTGGAAAAATGCATCGTCAATCCCAAGCACATCGAAGCGCAGATTCTCGGCGACAGCTTCGGCAACGTCGTGCACCTGTTCGAGCGTGACTGCTCGATCCAGCGCCGCAACCAAAAGCTCATCGAGATCGCGCCGAGTCCGCAGCTGACCCCGGAGCAACGCGCCTACATCGGCGACCTGTCGGTGCGTGCGGCCAAGGCTGTGGGTTACGAGAACGCCGGCACCGTGGAGTTCCTGCTCGCCGAGGGCGAGGTGTACTTCATGGAAATGAACACGCGGGTGCAGGTGGAACACACCATCACCGAAGAAATCACCGGCATCGACATCGTCCGCGAACAGATTCGCATTGCTTCCGGCCTTCCATTGTCGGTGAAGCAGGAAGACATTCAGCATCGTGGTTTTGCGTTGCAGTTCCGTATCAACGCTGAAGACCCAAAGAACAACTTTCTGCCCAGCTTCGGCAAGATCACCCGTTACTACGCCCCCGGCGGTCCGGGCGTGCGCACCGATACGGCGATCTACACCGGCTACACCATTCCGCCGTTCTACGATTCGATGTGCCTGAAACTGGTGGTCTGGGCACTGACCTGGGAAGAGGCGATGGACCGTGGCTTGCGTGCCCTTGATGACATGCGTCTGCAAGGGGTGAAGACCACCGCCGCCTACTACCAGGAAATCCTGCGTAACCCGGAATTCCGTAGCGGCCAGTTCAATACCAGCTTCGTTGAGAGCCACCCGGAACTGACCAACTACTCGATCAAGCGCAAACCCGAAGAGCTGGCCCTGGCCATCGCCGCCGCCATCGCCGCCCACGCAGGCCTATGAATGAAGCAGCTGCGAGCTTTCAGCTGCAAGCGGCAAGTAAAAGCAGATTGGCTTTTTCTTGCTGCTCGTAGCTTGAAGCTTGCCGCTATGAGGAGATACCAATGACTAAGAAGATCTTCGTTACCGACACCATCCTGCGCGACGCTCACCAATCGCTGCTCGCCACCCGCATGCGCACCGAAGACATGCTGCCGATCTGCGACAAGCTCGACAAGGTCGGCTACTGGTCGCTGGAATGCTGGGGCGGCGCGACGTTCGACGCTTGCGTGCGCTTTCTCAAGGAAGACCCGTGGGAGCGCCTGCGCCAACTGCGTGCGGCGCTGCCCAACACCCGCCTGCAAATGCTCCTGCGCGGGCAGAATCTGCTCGGCTATCGCCACTACAGCGATGACGTGGTCAAAGCCTTCGTCGCCAAGGCAGCGGTGAACGGCATCGACGTGTTCCGCATCTTCGATGCGATGAACGATGTGCGTAACCTGCGCGTTGCCATCGAAGCAGTGAAAGCTGCCGGAAAGCATGCGCAAGGGACCATCGCCTACACCACCAGTCCAGTACACACCATCGACGCCTTCGTTACCCAAGCCAAGCAAATGGAATCCATGGGTTGCGATTCGGTAGCGATCAAGGACATGGCCGGTCTGCTGACGCCATACGCCACAGGTGAACTGGTGCGCGCATTGAAAGCCGAGCAGTCGCTGCCGGTGTTCATCCACTCCCACGACACCGCTGGCCTGGCCGCCATGTGCCAGCTCAAAGCGATCGAGAACGGTGCCGATCACATCGACACCGCAATCTCCAGTTTCGCCTCAGGCACCAGCCACCCCGGCACCGAGTCGATGGTTGCCGCGCTCAAAGGCACCGAGTACGACACCGGCCTGAATCTGGAACTGCTGCAGGAAATCGGCCTGTACTTCTACGCGGTGCGCAAGAAGTACCACCAGTTCGAAAGCGAATTCACCGCTGTCGATACCCGCGTGCAGGTCAACCAGGTGCCGGGCGGGATGATTTCCAACCTCGCCAACCAGTTGAAAGAGCAGGGCGCTCTGAACCGCATGGGCGAAGTGCTCGCAGAAATTCCGCGCGTACGTGAAGACCTCGGCTTCCCGCCGCTGGTGACGCCGACCTCGCAAATTGTCGGCACCCAGGCGTTCTTCAACGTGCTGGCCGGCGAGCGTTACAAGACCATCACCAACGAGGTGAAGCTGTATCTGCAGGGCGGCTACGGCAAGGCGCCGGGCGTGGTCAATGAAAAGCTGCGGCGTCAGGCGATCGGCAGCGAAGACGTCATCGACGTGCGCCCGGCCGATCTGCTCAAACCGGAAATGACCAAGCTGCGTGCCGACATCGGCGCACTGGCCAAGTCCGAAGAAGACGTGCTGACCTTCGCCATGTTCCCGGACATCGGGCGCAAGTTCCTCGAAGAACGTGCCGCCGGCACCCTTACGCCGGAAGTGCTGTTGCCGATCCCGGAAGCGGGTGCCGTTGCCTCGGCGGGCGGCGAAGGCGTGCCGACCGAGTTCGTCATCGACGTCCACGGCGAAACCTACCGCGTCGACATCACCGGTGTCGGCGTCAAGGCCGAAGGCAAGCGCCACTTCTATCTGTCCATCGACGGCATGCCCGAAGAAGTGGTGTTCGAACCGCTCAACGAGTTCGTCGGCGGTGGCAGCAGCAAACGCAAACAGGCCTCGGCGCCAGGCCACGTCAGCACCACCATGCCCGGCAACATCGTCGATGTGCTGGTCAAGGAGGGTGACACCGTCAAGGCGGGCCAGGCGGTACTGATCACCGAAGCGATGAAAATGGAAACCGAAGTCCAGGCTGCCATTGCCGGCAAGGTCACTGCGATTCATGTGGCCAAGGGCGACCGGGTCAACCCGGGCGAAATCCTCATCGAGATCGAAGGCTGAGATAACAGCCGCGATCCAACGCTTTAAACCTCGGGGGAGCAGGTGCTCCCCTTTTTTTTGCCTGTGATTTTCGTTACTTCTCAGCTCGCTTGAGGAGCTAATGTGGGAGCGAGCCTGCTCGCGAATGCGTCGGACCAGCCAACATCATCTGCGAGTGATCCACCGCTTTCGCGAGCAGGCTCGCTCCCACAGAAGGCGTGCTTAATCCACTAGAACGCCATGCGCCATTGACCCGCAAAGCCATACGTTCGGCTGTCATTGCCCAGCTCACCCGTCAAGCCCACGCCCAGTGTATGCGCCGCTGAAATACCAAGATCGAGCCCCGCATCCACCGACAGAGCGTTCCTATCCAGTGCCGCGCCGGTCACTTCGAAGCGCTTGCCGCCCTTGCGCAGTTGCTGGCGGGTGTCACTGTCGATGTCACCGTAGGTATGTTTCCAGCCGGCGCTCAATCGCGGGGTCAAATGCATGCCGTTCTCCAGCGTATTGACCTGCGCAACCCGCAGACCGAAGGTGCTGCTGAAGTTGTCGCGGGTCTGGCCGTAGACTTTCAGCGCCGCGTCGCCGCCCTTTTCGTTGTAGCTGTCGCGCTGATAACGCTGATAGCCGAGGCTGGCGTAGGGCTCGAGGGTTACGCGATCCCGGCCCAGATTGAACCCGGCTTCAGCGAATGCCTGTTGAGTATTGGCGTCGTAGTTGCCCTTGAGACGATCGCTGAAACCCTTGAACGCGACCCGCCGTGTGCTGCTGCCGTCATGGCTGGCGTAGGTAGCGCCGAGACGCACCGATAGCGGGCCATCCTGACGCACGGCGTAGGCGCCCAAGTGCCAGCTGTCGAGGTCGCCGTCGTACTGGCGGGCATCAAGTTTCGTCTGCGATTTGCCGCCGAGCAGGCCGACCTGCCAGTGCTCGTCGAGTCGCCAGTCAGCGCCCATGACCAGCCCTTGCGTGGCGTGTTGGAGGATGCCGTCAGCGTCGCGGTCAACCTTGCCGCCGTGGCCCAGTGCCTGGAACCACACCCGTCCGGAGTCTTCGCTGCCCGAGGCCTGATGAGGTGAACTGCGCGAGCCGTCAGTAGAGCCGGAACGGTTGTTCAGTTGGCGCATCGCCGAGAGCATGCTCGCACTCACTGGGGTGATGCTGCTTAGCGTGGCTTTAGCGAGGTTGGCATTGCTGCCGGCGGCGAGTTGATCAAGGGCGATGGGCGCGGTGGTTTTATCGCTGGTCAGCAGTGCGGCGACGGCCGTGTTGATGGGTTTTGCAGGCTCGGACGCGGGCTGTGCGGTGGTTTGTGCAGTTACGATTTCGTTGGGTATTGATGATTCCACCGATGCGGAGTCTTCAATCAAGGTCGCAACTGAGGTCAGGGCGGGGGCTGGAGCTGCGATCACCGCTGTCATTGAAGCTGGAGCAGGCGTTGTCGCGATCGGTACAGCGGGAGAAGTCGGCTGCTCTGGCTCGATAATACTGCCTGCAAGTTCGCCTGCATTTTCTGTAAGAGCGAGGCTTTCAAGCGGTTCACCATTGCGAGCGTAAGTCAGTCCAACCGACTTCTTGTTGTATTGAGCTGTGGCGGTCATATAGGCGAGATCGTTCTCTATCCTGCCGAATTCGCCTTTTACCTCTCGGGCCTCAATGATTTTGTATTGGCTGCTCTGCGGATATTCACCAGGAGCCGAAACAATCTTCAGGGTGGCACCTTCGAGTTGGGCTGTACCATCGACCTTGATCGTCTGACCACCAGCGGGAGTGACCTCGTAAGCCAATTCGGCACCAGGCGCCAAGTGCAAATTGCCCTTCACTCGCGGTGCCCCAAGCGCTGCATTGACGGTGAGCAGCCCACCCACCTCAAGATTTCCCACCGTGCCTTTACCGGCGAAACTGCCGCCATTCTGGACATACACATCGCCCTTGATGCTGCCGAGGTTGGTCAGTGCCCCACCGCTGTTGACCAGAACGCCTTCATGAAAATCACCCTTGGAGCTCAGCGTCCAGTTGCCTTGGGCGACGAATAACCCATTGAAGTTGCGCGTGTCGTTCAACGCGCCGCCCTCCGCAGCATTCAGGAACAACACGTTATCGCCCTTGCCGCCATCCAGCCGGCCAGTGAAGCTTGCGCCGTCTGCGAGGGTAATCAAGTCGTTGACGTCAGTCCCTTTGAACCCGGTTTCCGGGGTCGTGAAGATGATCGGAACCGTGCTCGCGTCGTTGAGAAAACCCTGGAGCCGTTCCATCGCCTGTTGCTTGGGGTTGGCTTCGGGCTGCTCCGTCGTTTCCATGCTTGGGGGCTGCTCTATTGCTTCAGTGGATTGCTCGGCGTTAGCCAGCGCTACGCCACCCAGCGCCAGTGAGATAGCCAGAGCCAGGTGTTTTGGTGCGAATACATGTTGAGTGGGCATCAGGTTCGATTTCCGTATCGGAGAAAACCCAACTCTATTGCTACCCGAAAAAAACCGATGTCGGCCGCTTCCCACAGCCACGCAGGCGACATCGGATCGTTCTGTAGAAAAACTTCACTGGATTTCGCAGAAACAGCTTTTGCGTAATGGTGAGCAGTCTTTTTCCTACAGCCGATTCAGGATCACAACGGTATCGATCGGTGATCCATCTGCATTGTTTTGCGTCGATTGAAGCCCCGGCGGCTCGCGTCTGCATTAAATTGCGTCTTTCGCCGATCGAATCTACCGGGTCATGAGAAAGCATAAATCCGCACAGCAACTGACCGTCCTCGAGCGCACGTCGCTCATCGAAAGCATTCAGCAAGCGCTGGCCGAAGGCACTCTGGAAATCGGTGACGCCGTGCGCCGTTTACGGGTCGAAGTCACCGGTCTGCATCAGACCCAGTTCGCGAAGATGTGCAAGATTTCAGTGCGCACGCTGGTGCATATCGAACATGGCGAAGGCAATCAGACCCTGAAGGCGCTGAACGCGGTGTTCCGCCCCTTCGGCATGAAAATGGGCGTAGTGCGGATTCGCCGGGACACCATTTGAATGCACCTCAACTACGGCGCACATACGCCTTGCCGTAATGCCGCTCCATCCGTGCCTGAATCAGCTCCAGCCCGATCGACATCAGCCAGTAGATGATCGCCGCCGTGGTGAGCATTTCGATGTAGCGATAACTTGAGCGCCCGTAGGACTGGGCGAGAAACATCACTTCCCAGACGCCCATCACCGAGATCAGCGACGAGTCCTTGAGCATCGAGATGAACTGGTTGGTGGTCGGCGGAATGATTGTGCGCATGGCCTGGGGCAGGGTGATGCGCCAGAAGATCACGCTTTCGCGCAGGCCCAGCGCCAGGGATGCTTCGCGTTGGCCGTGATCGACGCCGAGGATACCGGCGCGGAAGATTTCGCTCAGGTAGGCGCCGTAGTTCAGCGACAGGGCAATGATGCCGGCGACGATGGCGCCGGGGACGATGCCCAGTTGCGGCAGGCCGAGGTAGATCAGCAGGATCTGGATCAGCAGTGGCGTGCCACGAAAGAACGAGGTGTAGAAACTGGCGATGCCAAACGCCACGGCGCTGTTCGACAGGCGCGCCAGCGCGGTGATGAAACCGAGCAGCGACGAGGCGATGATCGAGCAGGCGCAGAGAAACAGAGTCAGCGCTGCGCCCTGCAGAAATCCGTTCGGCGCCAGTTTCAGGCCGACCAGGTTGGGCAGCTTGTCGAGGATGATCGAGAACTTCAGGTCGAAGCTGAGAAAGAATCCGGCAAACAGGCAGAACAGCGCCGCCCACGTCAGGTACAGGCGCGTACGGAAACCGAAGAGCTTTTGCAGGCGTGTTTCAGCCACCGGCTGCGGTGGCTGTGGCGGGGTCGGAAAGGAAGTCATTGGCTGATGTCGGCGCCGATCCATTTCTGCGACAGCTTGCTCAGGGTGCCGTCCTGTTTCAGCTGGGCGAACACCTCGCGCACCTTGGCGTCCCACTGCGGGTCACCCTTTTCGATGGCTACCGAATTGGGCTCCGAGTAGAGCGGTTCACCAGCCAATTTGAAGCGCTGGTCCTGGTTCAGGCGCGGCTGCGCGGTGACCAGATTGGTGAGGATTGCATCCAGGCGCACGCCGGCACCCAGGCCCAGATCCTGGAAGGCAACGTTGTCGGTGTCGTACGGGGCGATCTGTACATCCTCGAACGGATACTGCAACTGCGTATCCTCGGCGCCTTCGATGACCAGGTTCTTGTTCAGGTAACTTTCATAGCTGGAGGCGCTGGTCAGACCGATCTTCTTGCCGCTCAGATCCTTGGCGCTGTGAATGCGCTCGTCCTTGGCATTGACCACGATTACCGCTGGCGAGGCGTAGTACTCGACCGGGAAGTCGAACACCTCGGCGCGGGCCTTGCTCGGGGTCATCGAGCAGATGCAGATGTCGTAGCGCCCGCTCCAGCGGCCGGCGGCGATAACGTCCCAGGACGGCGTTTCGAGACGCAGTTTGACCCCGAGTTTGTCCGCCACGGCTTTGGCAACGTCGACATCGAAACCGTCGAGTTGATTCTGCTCATTGAGAAACGAGAACGGCGGATAGCTTTCCATGAGTACGCCGACCAGCTCTTTTTTCTGCTCGACACGGTCCAGCGTCGCGCCGCCGAAGGCTTGGGTGGAGGCCAGAATGGTCAGGCCCAGGGCCAATAGCGGTTGGAATTTCACAGTCGCTTCCTGTTGAAAAAAGAGGTTGTTATTAACCGAGTGGTGCGTATTAAATAGTTATAAGAACGACTCTGATAGTGAGTTATTTTCATAAGCATATGAGTGAAAAGCATATGGGCGCAGCAGGTACGGTCATTCTCGATGGCGGCATGGGCCGTGAATTGCAACGCGCCGGGGCGCCATTTCGCCAGCCCGAGTGGTCGGCACTGGCGCTGAGCGAAGCGCCGCAAGCGGTCGAGGCGGTGCATGCCGCTTACATCAGCAGCGGTGCCAGCGTGATCACCAGTAACAGTTACGCGGTGGTGCCGTTTCACATTGGCGAGGCGCGCTTTGCCGCTGAAGGCCAAGCGCTTGCGGCGCTGGCGGGGGAGTTGGCGCGGCGGGCGGTGCAGGCATCCGGCAAGCCAGTGCGTGTTGCCGGTTCGTTGCCGCCGCTGTTCGGCTCGTACCGTCCGGATCTGTTCGAAGCGGATCGGGTGAGCGAATTGTTGACGCCACTGATCAAGGGACTGGCCCCGCACGTTGATCTATGGCTGGCCGAAACCCAGAGCTCGATCGTCGAGGCGCGCGCCATTCACGCCGGGCTGCCGAAGGATGGCAAGCCGTTCTGGCTGTCATTCACCCTCAAGGATGAAGACACCGATGAAGTGCCACGCCTGCGCTCCGGTGAACCAGTAGCGGAAGCGGCTGCGGTGGCAGCGGACTTGGGTGTGGAAACGTTGCTGTTCAACTGCAGTCAGCCTGAAGTGATTGGCGCAGCAATCGACGCGGCACGCGCAACCTTTGAGCGTCTCGACGTCACGATCAATATCGGCGCGTATGCCAACGCGTTTCCTCCGCAACCCAAAGAAGCCACGGCCAATGACGGGCTCGACCCGTTACGTGACGATCTTGATCCGCCGGGGTATCTGCACTGGGCGCTGGACTGGCAGCAGCGCGGCGCCAGTCACTTGGGCGGCTGCTGCGGGATCGGGCCGGAGCATATTGCGGTGCTGGCGCAGAAGCTGCGTCGTTAAGCCAGACCCCGCCAATTGTGGGAGCGAGCCTGCTCGCGAAAGCGGTGTGTCAGTCAACATTTGCGGTGACTGACACACCGCCTTCGCGAGCAGGCTCGCTCCCACAGGGGCTTTGTGACGATCAGCTACGGCACTCGGCCAAGCCTTTTACCTGGCCAGCAGGCGTCTGGTTTTCATCGCTCAGCCAGCGCTCGAACCCCTCACCGATTGCCGGCCATTCCGAATCCACAATCGAATACCACGCGGTGTCGCGGTTCTGCCCCTTGACCACCATGTGCTGGCGGAACACCCCTTCAAAGCTGAAGCCCAGACGCTCGGCCGCATATTTGGAGCGGGCGTTGCCGTTGTTGCACTTCCATTCCAGGCGCCGGTATCCCAGCTCGAACGAGTATTTGGCCAGCAGGTACACAGCCTCAGTGCTTTTCGGTGAGCGCTGCATCGGCGCACCGAAAGTGACATGGCCGATCTCGATGCGGCCCTGCGCCGGGACGATCGACATCAGGCTGAGGATGCCTTGCACCTGACCAGTCGCACGGTCGATGACGCTGAAAAAATACGGGTCGCTGTTGGCCGCATGATTGTTCAGCCAGTCGTTGAACGCGCTGCGCTCGGGAAACGGCCCGTAAGGCAAATAATCCCACAGTTTCGGATCAGCACCCGGCCCTTCGAGGGCGGCGAAGAGTTGATCGGCATGGCGCGCCGGGTCGAGTTTTTCCAGGCGGATGAAACGGCCGTCGAGCGAGGTGGCGGAGGGGGCGGGGACGCCTTTCCAGTCAGCGAGTGAAGCGGTCATGTGCGCGTCTCCTTAAAGGGCTTTACGAAACTGGATGAAACCCGGACGTTCGGCAATGCGCTGGTAGAGCTGGATCGCCGTCGCGTTGGTTTCGTGGGTCAGCCAGTGGACTTTGCAGCAACCATCGGCCTTGGCGGTAGCGTAGACATGCTCGATCAACAGCCGACCGACACCTGTGCCACGGGACTCGGGCACCACCAGCAGATCCTGCAGATAGCAGGAGTTTTCAATGCTCCAGTTCGAGCGATGATAGATGTAATGCACCATGCCCAACGCTTTGCCCTCGGCCCAGGCGAGGGCGGCGTGAGTCGGCTCGTTCGGATCGAGAAAGCGCTGCCAGGTGCTCTGGGTCACGGCGTCTGGCAGCTCGGTGTTGTAAAAGCGCAGGTAGGCCTGCCACAGCGGCAGCCAGGCGGCATGGTCGTTGGCGCTGACCGGGCGAATGTCGATCTGGGTCATGCGGGTTTCCTTAACGCATCAATTGGGCGAGGGTTTGGTCGTTGGCGTCGGGGCTGGCGGCGAGGCCTTCGCGTACCCCGGCAATGTCAGCGGCGCTGCGGTTCTGGCTGAGCTTGCGTTTGCCTTCGAGGCGGTCGATGGGAATGGCGAAACCGACGATGGCTTTGAGCATGCCGTCGATGTAATCGGCAGGTGCATCTTCGACCGACCATGGCTGGGCGCGGCCCGCTTCGTGACGGTCAGTGAGGGTGCTGACGATGTCGAGCAGGCGCCCGCCATCGCTAAAGGTTTCGGCATGGCCGTAGGCGTGCACGGCGATGTAGTTCCAGGTCGGCACGACTTTGCCGTGTTCGGCTTTGCTCGGGTAGAAGCTCGGGCTGACGTAGGCGTCTGGTCCGGCGAAGATCAGCATCGCCTCGGCGCCGTCGCGCAGGTCCTTCCACTGCGGATTGGCTTTGGCCAGATGGCCGTAGAGCGTGCCGTACTCACCCTGTTCGCGATGCAACAGCACCGGCACATGGCTGGCCTGCAGGCCGCTCTCACCGTGGCTGACCAGAATGGCCAGGCGAGTGGCAAGAATCAGCTCGTGCAGCTGGGACAAGTCTTCGATGGCAAAGGCGCGTGGCGTGTACATGGACAGGTTTTCCTTGGCGAATGCCTGCATCCTAGGCAGGCTATTGGTCTGTTGTAAGAGCCATTGCTGAGCCATTTCATAGGTCCATTCGCTATGCCTGATCTGCCACCCTTGTCGATGCCCTTCAATCCGGCCGGAATCGAGCTTGATCGCCGTCAGGGTCTGAGCCGCCAGCTCTATCAGGCGTTGCGCCAGCGGGTGCTTGACGGGCGCCTCGTTAGCGGCACGCGATTGCCGGCCAGCCGTGACCTGGCGTCGGCGCTGGGCATTTCCCGCAACAGCGTGGTGCGCGCATACGATCAGTTGTACGCCGAGGGCTTTATCGAAGGGCGCGTTGGCGACGGTACTTACGTGGCGCAATTGGTGCAGGCGTCCACGCCGAAGAAAAAACTATCCACAAATTCATCCACAGGCTTGTCAACAGGCTTACCCACAGCCTTATCCACAAATTGGCTGGATTTACCTGTGAATCCATCCAGCAAAGTTATCCACAGCGACGGATTTTCCCGCATCGAAAAGCACCATCTGGCGCGGCCGCCGAGCGGTCCGCCGCGTGCTTTTCGGGTGGGCGTGCCGGCGTTCGACCTGTTCCCGTTCGAGGTGTGGGCCAAGCTGAACGCGGCGTTCTGGCGCAAACCGGATCTGCAGCAACTGTGTTACGGCGATCCGGCCGGTGATGCGCGACTGCGCGGCATGATCGCTGCGTATTTGCGCAGTTCACGCGGCATGCAGTGCACGGCTGAGCAAATTGTGATCACCAGTGGCGCGCAGCAGGGCATCAGCCTTTGTGCACAGCTGCTGGTCGAGCCTGGGGACGGCGTGGCGATCGAGAACCCGGGCTATCGCGCCGCCGGACATGCCTTCGCTGTGGCGGGGGCCAAATTGCACGGCGTGGCGGTAGACGGCGACGGCATCGATTGCGGTGCCATGGCTCAGCTCAGTGACTGCCGGGTGGCGTACGTCACGCCGTCTCATCAGTACCCGACCGGTGTGGTGATGAGTCTGGCCCGGCGTCTGGAATTGCTCGCCTGGGCCGAGCGTGTCGGCGGCTGGATCGTCGAGGATGACTACGACGGCGAGTACCGCTACACCGGCGCACCGCTGGCGCCGTTGGCCGCACTTGATCGTCAGGGGCGTGTGCTCTACGTCGGCACGTTCGGCAAAGTGGCGTTCCCGGCGCTGCGCCTTGGTTATCTGGTGCTGCCACCCGCGCTGGTCGACGCGTTCGCGCAACGCCGCGCCGTCGATGTGCGGCATTCGGAGGTCAGCACGCAAGCGGTGATGGCCGAGTTCATGGCCGCCGGGCATTTCCAGCGGCATATCCGCCGCATGCGCCGGGCTGCGCTGAGCCGGCGCAACTGCTTGCTCGAAGGTTGGCCGACGGCGATCGCCGGTGTCGGTCAATTGCCCGCGGTGTCCGCCGGGCTGCACCTGACCGTGGCTGTGGACAGCGTGGAGCGTGAGCAACAATTGATCGCCCAGGCCGCTGATGTCGATGTCGAAATCAACGGCCTGAGCAGTTACTGGTTGCCGGACTCGACTACACCCATGGCCCGCCGCGCCGGCCTGGTGCTGGGTTTTGCCGCTGTGCCGGAGTCTGCGATCACAGCGGCACTGGCGCGCTTGCGACAGGCTTGGGGAGGTTGAAGAACAACGCCTCGGCCGAGCGACTGGAAATTTCGCTGCGATGGATTTCAATCAGTTGCTGGTTGCTTGGCTGGCTGGGCTCGTAGGCACCGCCCATTCGCTGTTGGGCGACGGTTTTCATATGCCCGCGAACGAACGATGGATCATGCGCCTCGGCGCTGCTGTAGTGAAAATGGGCATAGGACAGAACCTTGTCATTGTGGGCATCACGAATCCGGTACTCGTCGAGGAAATCATGCTGACGGCGTCGGATCGGCCGTCGGGTCACGGTTTTGTCGATGATTATTTCTCCCTTTTCCTTGAGCCATTGCATGCCCGCCGCCGTGGGTAATTGCTGTTTGACCAGGCGAATGCGCGTGCTGGTGCCTTTTTCTTCCAGGTTTTTCGCTGCTTTGTCGAGCGCGTGATTAAGCGTTTCGGAGGGTTCATGCTGGCCCGCGGTGAGGTTCCTGGCGGTCAGTGCTTCGTCGATCGCCGCAATGGCCTTGCGCAAGAGTGCGGCATGCTGGTGGTATTCCTCCTCGACCTCCACCGGGATCCGCGCGCCGCGTTTGAGGCGCGCTTCGATGCGCCGATGAAATGCCGCCAGGCCATCGATCAGCGCCTGGCCCTCGCGAACACTGTGTTTCAAGTCGACGGGAGAGGCTGGCGTCGGCGCAGGCGGCGTACGCTGTTCGACCCAGACACCGGGCGACTCTTCGTGGAATGTGGCAATGACGCCCGTCAGATGAGTGCGTACTTCCATCAGTTCGGTAGTGTCATCGCCAACGCTTTTCTTGCGTTCGCCGACCACGGTGCCCCTTGATCGTGTCTGGATGATCTGTCGATTAGAGGCAGACGCGGAGGGCGTTGACGGACCGGCCTGCGGCGCGAGCAGATGCCGGAAGCGCAGCAGTTCGGCGAGTCGGCTGTCGGCGGCGGCTTTGAATGCAATCACCCGCGTTTGTACATGTTTAAGTCGCTCTGTGTGGAGCTGGCCGGAGTATTCGCTGGCCAGATCGCTGAAGCGTTTGTCCACGGAATCGAACTGCTGCGCGACGTTGCTCAAGGCGTCGATGCGTCCACGCAAGTCGCCCAGGCTTTCATCGGCGCTCAAGTCCAGCGAGCTCTGGATATTCAGCGCAGCGTCTTCGATGAGATCGGCCAGCGCCTGTTGCGCGCTGGCATGGTTCGCGGTGTCGCCAGGCTTGATACATATTCTCTCGGCGAGGCTGATTTGCAGCACTTTAAGGTCATCCAGCTGGTAAGCCGGCAGCGCGTCCCGATACACGCGCATTGCCTCCACGGCGTCTTTTCCCAACAGCTTCATTTCTTCGAAGCAGGCTTGTGCCGCCTCCATTTTCTCGATGATGCTTTGAGTGACGTCATTCAGGCTGACGGCCGCCAGACCGAATGCCTCTGAATCGGCGCTGGCCCCCTCCGCGATCATCATCTGCATGCCCTCGACGCTCTGTTGGAATTGCGAGGAGTGCTCGCTGAGCCACTCCTGGCCCAGAAACAATTGCATCTGCAAGCGTTCGGTCATGACCGTGCGGTAATTGGGAATGGTCTGGTTGAGATTCAACTCCTTGATCTGCTGAATGTTCGCTGCGTACTCCTTGTGCTGGGCATCGAGTGTGGCGAGGTACTGAGTGCGCGCCTGTGACTGCGCCGGCGGCAGAGCATCGCTCAAGGCATCACGGTCCGCGTTCAGACGTATCTCCTTGGCATGCATGGTGTTATCGAACTCGGCGATCTTTTCGGTCAACGCTTTGGCGGCGGCCTGCCTGCTGTCCCGGGATTTTTTCAGTGCCGAATCCAGGCCTCCGCCGCGCAGACGCAGGCGCATATCGATCACCCACTCGCCCCTGGCGGAATAGGCCACTGTCGGACCGATGCGGCGGGGTTGCTGGCGCGAGTCGATAATCTGCACGTTACCGTGCTCATTGCGCATCACCTCGAACCAGCGCTGGCCGACCTCCACGTACCAAGTGTCGCCGTGCGGGTGCAAGCCTCGGTGCATGCCGTCGCTGGCGGCCTCGCCAAGATCTTTCGGTCGGCCACGCTTGAAGCTGTCGAGGACCTTGGCCAGCGCCAGCGGCGAGCGTTTCAATGCAGTGACGATATCGATGGTCGTCGCGTGGGGGCCGACCAGTTCGGCACTGGTGGCATCGGGCAGTTGCAGCGCTTTGCGTACCTTGCCGGCCGGCTCAAGGGGCGCCATATCCTTTTCGAGCTGTGCAAACGATTCACCCGCTGATGCCTCGCCGACTGCCGCGCGATGCGCAAGGACCATACCCAGAGCCAGGAGGATGTCGGCAATCGCCGTCCACGCAACCTTGCCCGACTGCTGGTTGGCAACGTCGGTGACTTCCTGCAGATCGTCCATGATTTGCCAGATCCATGCCGCCGTGCCGACGCTGCGTCCCAGGAACGGCAGGGCGGCATTGAATATCAGCCAGCCGCCCTGTTTCAGGGTGGCCCAGCGTGCCTCGGCGTTGGACACCGATTGCCGGTCGGCCTGGGTCAGCAGGGCCTGCACGTTGCGTTCATGAAGTGTCTCCAGCACGTCACCGGTCAGTACTTGTGTTCCCAACGCTACGGGGCCGGACATGTCGAGCGCCGTCGTCGGATTGACCAGCATCTGCGGAATTGTCCATATCGATGGCAGCCTGGCGGTAAAGACAAACTGGCTGTAATTGAAACGTACGTCATCGGGCAGCCACGCCAGCACCGAGTCGCGTAAATGTCGCGAATGCTCGATCGCGTAGAGGAGGTTGGCGTGCCCGGGAAATTGCATCAACGGCATCTCGAACAGTGGACGGTACAGCAGGCAGGGGCCTTTGTTCGCTTCGCGCGGGCCGATGACGTACATGTTGGCGACGCTGTCGGCTGCGGCGCTGCTGCGGTGCGCGACGAAAGCCAGCGGGCGGATCACGATTTCCTCGCCATCGACGTATCGTTCAGCGGCGGTGGCCGCCAGCGCCGCTGCAACGTAGCGATAACCCGAATCATCAATGCCTGCTCGACCCTGGATCTTGTCTTGCAACGCCAGCAAGGGCAGCTCGATGCGTAGCTGGCTTGTGTATAGCTTTTTCAGCGCCGCCGCCTGATCGGCGTCGTCTATCAGGCGTGCCTTCAGGTGCGCCGGATAGGTCTGGCCGATATCCACCGTGCTGACCAGTTTTTCCAGATACGCCACGGTCATCCAGTCAGGGACTGCGCTGGCATCCTTATAACTCACGGTCTTGTTGCCCAATGGCAGTCCGGCGAGGTTCTGCAGGGCCAGTTCCGTCAAGGTCAGGGTCTTGGTGCTGGTGTTGCCGGGCAATACGAACGTTCCCCAGACCACCAGGCTGGTGATGGTGATCACAATGTCATCGAGCTTGATGTCCTTGGCATTCGGCTGGTCCTTCAACATCTGTTGCATCAAGGCGTCACGGGTATACGCGCGCAGGTCAATGACCTCGCTCTGGAACGATTTACCGTTGTGTTCATGCTGAACCGTGGTCAGGTCCAGGAGGTGCCGGCTGTAGCGGGCCTGATCGACGGACGGCGCAGCATTGAGCCACTGTGGCAGCATCGGTCGCAGTCGTTCGAAATGTGCCTCAAGACGTGGGGTCGGTCGGGCCGTTTTGCCGGAAGTCCCTGTGTGCGGATAGACAGGGTTGAGCGGCTTGTCAGCAAAAAAGTTGATTTTGCCCAGGGCGTCGGCCTCAAGCGAAATCAAAGTGCAGGCCTGATGGTCGAAAAAGTCGCCCTGCGGTTCGACCAGCCGCCACTTGAGGCCCGGATCTGCGGCAGTTGCGCCGAAGCGTCGCTGCAGATCCTCGCCAAACGCTTGCAGCGAGTCGAAGTGCTGGTAACCCCGGGTGACCGCGTGAGTGAGAACCACGCTGCGTTTTGCAACCGTGCCAATGATGACCGCCATGTCCAGCAAGGCCAGGTGATCGGGCTGTGACGTGCCTTCCCGGTCGAGGTCGATCAGACACGCCCGTGTATTGTATTGGTCAGCGGTCATACGTTGTTGCTTGTCGGGCTGCCGGAAAACCGCTTCGGCGACGGCGGTTTGAGCGTTATCCCAGCCAAGGCTGGCATCGGCTCTCCATAAATTGCGCAACGCTTGCGACAACTGCTGCCAGCGCGGCTGACCGGGGTAGGTGAACTCATCCCAGTAGGTGACGTGCTGGTCCTGGTAGGCGATGAACAACAGGGGGGCGAGCTCGTTGAGCAGCAGACCGATCGCCTCTATTTTCACCGGCAACTGCACGGGAGCCGGCCAGGCAGGTTGCTGGGTCAGATAATGCTCACCGTCCAGGTAGGTCACGGTTTTTCCGGTCATGCCGAGGCGTACCAGCGCATCCGTCAGCGTTTCAACGTTGGGCCGGCCGGCGAAGACCTGATCGTTGTCTATCTCCCAGGTCGGCTCTACGACCATGGCCAGTTGCGGATCGATCTCAAGGTCGGGGTACAGCGTCTTCAGTGCCGGGGCCAGGGTTTTCGCGGCGACTTCATGGAGTGAGGGGCCGGTGACCAGTTGGGTCACGATATCGACGGCACTGGGTGTGGGGAGTTCGGGCATCGGTGATTCCTGCTCTGTCGGGCGCCGGAAGCCGGCGGATCAGGGCAAGTTAAAAGGCGCCACTATCGCCCGTGCGGTACATAAATCTTCCAGGCAAAAAAAGACCCGCGTGTGCGGGTCCCGGATGCGCTGTGGGAATCAGGTTCCGGATTTGATTTTGCTCCAGGCCCGCGTCCGCGCGCGTTCGGCATCGCGAGGCAGCGGTTGCAAGGTGTAGAGCGTGTTCATGGCCGCGTCGGTCGGGTACAGGTTCGGGTTGTTGCGAATGGCGGGATCGACCAGGCCGGTAGCGTCCTTGTTCGGGTTGGGGTAGCCGACAAAATCGCTGACCGGTGCGATCACCGCCGGTTGCAGCAGATAGTTGATGAAGGTGTAAGCGTCCTCGGTGTTCTTCGCACCTTTGGGAATCGCGAGCATATCGAACCAGATCGGCGCCCCTTCTTTTGGCAAGCGCATGTCTATTACCACACCATTCTTCGCCTCCTTGGCGCGGTTGGCCGCTTGCGAGAAGCTGCCGGAATAACCGACGGCCACGCAAATGTCGCCGTTGGCGATGTCGGCCATGTATTTGGAGGAATGGAAGTAGGTCACGTAGGGGCGGATTTTCATCAGCAGCGCTTCGGCCTTGGCGTAATCCGCCGGCTTCTTGCTGTTGGGGTCGAGGCCGAGGTGTTGCAGAGCCAGCGGCAGAATCTCCGATGGCGAATCGAGCAGGGCGACGCCGCACTGCTTGAGCTTGCTGATGTTCTCTTGCTTGAAGATCAGGTCCCAACTGTCCACCGGCGCGTTGTCGCCCAGCGCTGCCTTGATCTTGTCTGGGTTGAAGCCGATCAGGATGGTGCCGTACATGTACGGCACGGCAAATTTGTTACCCGGGTCATTGGCCTCGATCAGCTTCATCAGTTTCGGATCGAGGTGATTCCAGTTCGGCAGCTTGCTGCGATCCAGCGGCTGGAATACTCCGGCCTCGATCTGTTTGGCGAGGAACACGTTCGACGGCACTACCACGTCATAGCCTGAGTTGCCGGTGAGCAGCTTGGCCTCGAGTGCTTCGTTGGTGTCGAAGATGTCGTAGATCAGCTTGGTCTGGCTGTTCTGTGCCTTGAAGTCGTCCAGCGCCTTGGGCGTGATGTAGTCGAACCAGTTATAAACGCGCAGCGTGCGTTCTTCGGCGTGGGCGCCAGCGCTGAGCAGGGCCGCGCACAGTGCCGAGGCGATCAATCGCTTGTTCATTGTTCAAAACCTTCCAGCACGTTCACTGCGTTGATGCCGATCTCTTCAACGGCGTAGCCACCTTCCATGACGAACAGGGTCGGCTTGCCAAGGGCGGCGATGCGCTTGCCCATGGCCAGGTAATCCGGGCTGTCGAGTTTGAACTGCGAGATCGGGTCGTCTTTGAACGTATCGACGCCGAGGGAGACGACAACGATGTCCGCGCCGTAGCGATCAATCTCGTCGCAGGCCTGATCCAGCGCTGCACTCCAGACATCCCAGCCGGAACCGGCCGGCAGCGGATAGTTGAAATTGAACCCTTCACCGGCGCCTTCGCCACGCTCGTCGTCATAGCCGAGGAAGAACGGAAACTCCGCTTCCGGGTGACCGTGGATCGAAGTGAACAGGACGTCGCTGCGCTCATAGAAAATCGACTGGGTACCGTTGCCGTGGTGGTAATCGACGTCGAGGATCGCGACTTTCTGGTGCCCCTGATCGAGAAAGGCCTGAGCGGCGATGGCGGCGTTATTGAGGTAGCAATAACCGCCCATCAAATCGCTGGCGGCGTGATGTCCCGGCGGGCGGCACAGGGCGAAGGCCGCGCGGGCGCCACGCTGGATTTCTGCTTGTGCGGTCAGGGCCACTTGCGCTGCGCTGTAGGCCGCTTGCCAGGTACCGGCGGTAATTGGTGCGCCGCCATCGAAGCTGTAATAACCGAGCTGGCCGTGCAGGCTGGTCGGTTTGATCGCACGCAGCGTGCGCGCCGGCCAGGTGTAGGGCAGCAAGTCGCCGTCGGTGTTGAACTCGGTCCAGCGATCCCACGCACCTTTGAAAAATTCCAGATAATCACGGCTGTGAATGCGCGCGATCGGCTCCAGGCCGAAATCCTTCGGCGCTTCGACCGCCCCGAGGTTTTGCTTGTGCACGCGTTGCAGTACGTGGTCGGCACGCGACGGCATCTCGAAGCACGGCTTGAGCTGGCCATCGATGAGTTCGCAGCGGCCATGGTGCAGGTGGTGATCGTCTGAGTAGATCGTCAGCATTTGTTGTTCTCCGCAAGGCTGATTCGGTGGGTTTCAGTGTTGCGGCGCCGGGCGAATCGGAAAACGTTGCGAGCGGCCAAAAGGGGATCGATATGGCCAAAACCTCTGACCGCAATTCGCCCCTCACAATCAAAGATCGCCGTCTTCGACAGCTCCTGCACCGATCCCTGCAGGAGCTGCCGAAGGCTGCGATCTTTTGATCTTCAGGATCTGAACTGACTCGGCGCCACGCCGCTCCAGCGCACAAACGCATGGCGAAAACTCGCGGTCTCGCTGAAGCCCAGCGTCTCGGCGATCCGATAAATCGGCAATTGATCCTCACACAACATCTGCTTGGCCCGCTCGAAGCGCAGTTCATCGAGCAGTTCCTGATAGCTGCTGCCCATGTCTTTCAAATGTCGGCGCAAGGTACGCGGTGAGCACTTCATCTGCTGCGCCAACCCCTCCAGGCCCGGCGCGGCGTTCAGTTGCGCGCTGAGCAACTGCCGAATCCGTCCCAGCCAGGCCTGACGTCCGGTGAACTCCAGATTCTGCTTGCGGCAACGTTCGGCCATGGCCTGATGGGTGATCGCGTCGGCCAGCGGCAGCGGCTGATCGAGCCAGTGGCGGTCGAAGGCGAAGGCGTTGTCCTTGGCCGAAAAATGCAGCGGCGAGTTGAAGGGTTCAGCGTAGCTGGCGCGGTAGTCCGGTGCGGCATGTTCCAAGCGTGTGGCGCGCAGTGGCAGGGAATGGCCGAGCAAGTCGTCGCAGATGACTTTCAGCGACACCAGACAGAATTCGGCATTGAACACCGCCATGGCCGGGCTTTCGCGATAGTCGGCGGCGACGAACCAGACCTGCTCGCCATCGTCTTCCAGGCTCAGTTCGAACAATGTGCCCAACAGCGCCGGATAACGGATCGCCAGCCGCAAAGCGTCACCGAAGGTGGCACAGGTCAGCAGGGCGTAACCGAGCATGCCGTAACAGGACACGTGCATGCGTCGGCCCAACTCAAGGCCGATGTCACGTTTGAGCGCCACTGCATTGGTGCAGACCTGCATCTCCTGATGGGTGGTGATGCGCGTATCGGCGCGCTGCAGATCCGCCGCCACGATGCCGCTGCCAGCCAGCAACGCCTCGCTCGACAGGCCTTCGGCCTTGAAGGTGTTGAGAATCAGTGAGACCGCGTTGAGGGTGGTGAGGTGGGAGTGGAGCATGGGATCTTCCAGCCTGAGGGTGGCTGGAACGCAGCAATTTATATGCCGTACAAAAATCCCTTGTGGGAGCGAGCCTGCTCGCGAATGCGGTTTGTCAGCCACACGAATGCCGAATGTGTCATGGCTTTCGCGAGCAGGCTCGCTCCCACAGGGGGATTTGCGTTGTGACAGATCAGATCAGTTCGCCGCACAAATCCAGTTCGATAAGTCGTCGCACTTCAGCCGTTTCCAGCCCGGCACCCAGCAACCCATGCAGCTTGCCGAACGCCGCTTCTCGCGTCATGCCGCCACCGGACAATACGCCAACACCCCGCAAGCGGCTGCCAGCCTCGTAGACATCCAGCTCAACCCCGCCTTCATGGCATTGCGTCACTGCAACCACGACTACGCCGTTATCCCGTGCGCGGCCAAGGCTGGCGAGGAACTTTGGATTGTCGCTCGGCCCGGTACCGCTGCCGTAGCATTCCAGCACGAGGCCTTGAATGCCGCTGTCGAGAAGACCGTCGAGGACTTCGGCGCTGATGCCGGGAAACAGCGGCAACACCGCGACTTTGGCCAGTTGCTTGGGCTGGCTGTAGCTCAAACTGGCTGGAATCGATGGCGCTTTCACACCACCGCCCTGACGCTCCAGGCGTTTGAACGGATGGCGGCCGAAGCTGCGCACTTTCGCGCAGCGGGTCGGCGCCAGCAGTTCGCCGTGGAAGTACAGGTGCACGCCCGGCGCCAGGCCCTGGCCGAGAGCGACCAGCGCGCCGCCGAGGTTTTCCCAGGCATCGCTGTCGGTCACGCCCGCCGGCAACATCGAGCCGGTGAAACATACGCGCGCGTGCAGCCCGAGCAATTGAAAACTCATCGCCGCCGCGCTGTACGCAAGGGTGTCGGTGCCGTGCAGGATCAGCACGCTGTCGCAGCCTTGCACATCGACGGCATCGACCACCGCTTCGCGCAGTTGCTGCCAATAGGTCGGGGTCATGTTGGCGCTGTCGATCAGCGGCGACATTTCCCGAAACTGCCACTGCGGCACTACCAGCTCAGGCTGGCTGTGCAGATAGTCGCGCATCCGCGCTTCGAAGCCGGACGCCGGGGCCAGACCGTTGGCGCTGGCCTGCATGCCGATGGTGCCACCGGTGTAGAGCACCATGATGTGTTGGGCGGCGGGATAGGTCGACGAGCTCATAGGATTCTCCGAAACGATGAGGGCCCTGTGGGAGCGAGCTTGCTCGCGAATGCGGTGTGTCATTCAACAATGATGTTGGCTGAAAGTCCTTCATCGCGAGCAGGCTCGCTCCTACAGGTTATTGCATCACAATAACTGACGGGCGCAGGGGATGCGCCCGTCATTCACCTGTCAGCGTTGCGCTGCAGGTACGCCTTGCGGCGCAGCTTCAGTCTGGCCCGCCGCTGCTGGCGGGTTGACCGGCCAGGCGTTGCGATCCAGATCCAGATCGGCGAATTTGCTCGAGTCGAACACTGGCTGTTTGACGCCGGCGCGACGCTGCTCATCGTAGTCGCGCATCACCCGCAGGCCGACCTTGAACAGCATGGCCAGGGCCACGAGGTTGACGAAAGCCAGACAGGTCATGGTGATGTCGGCGAAGGCGAATACCGTCGTCAGGTCCTGCATCGAACCCCACACCACCAGCGCCAGCACCAGGCCGCGGAACAGCATCAGCAGGGCGCGGTTGCGGCTGAGGAACTGCAAGCTGTTCTCGCCCAGGTAGTAGTTGTAGAGGATGCAGGTGAAGACGAACAGCGACAGCGCGACGCTGACGAACATGCGACCCCAGTCACCGACTACGGCAGCCAGCGAGTTCTGGGTCAGGACGATGCCGTCACCTTCGAAGCCCGGGGTGTAGAAGCCCGACAGCAGAATCAGCAGCGCGGTGCAGGTGCAGATCACGAAGGTGTCGAGGAACACGCTGAAAGCCTGAACCACGCCCTGCGCGCCCGGGTGTTTCACCGCAGCCACAGCGGCGACGTTCGGCGCACTGCCCAGGCCCGCTTCGTTGGCGAACACGCCACGCTTCACGCCCATGACAATGGCGCTACCGAGCAGGCCCGCAAACGCCGGGTCGAGGCCGAAGGCGCTCTTGAAGATGGTTTCCAGCATGGCTGGTACGTGTTCGATCTGGGTGCCGATCACGTACAGGGTCACGCCGATGTAGGCCAGGGTCTTGATCGGTACCAGCAGGTCGGAGACCGAAGCGATGCGCTTGATCCCGCCGATAAAGGTGATGGCCAGCAGCACCGCGAGGACGATACCGGTGTGTTGTGGGTTGAAGTCAAAGGCGTTCTGCAGCGAGTGGGTCACGGTGTAGGACTGCAGACCGATGAAGGCGAAGCCGTAGGTGACCAGCAGCAGAACGGAGAACACTATCGCCATGCCCTTGAGCTTGAGCCCGTGCTGGATGTAGTAGGCCGGGCCGCCACGGTACAGGCCGTCGCCATCGGCGCGCTTGTAGACCTGGGCCAGGGTGCACTCGAAGAAGCTGCTGGACATGCCGACCAGTGCGGTCACCCACATCCAGAACACCGCACCCGGACCACCGAGGGTCACGGCGATGCCGACACCGGCAATGTTGCCTGCACCGACGCGGCCGGCGAGGCTGAGCATCAAGGCCTGGAACGAGCTGAGTTGCCCGGCGCTGCCTTTGAGGCTGTCGCGGAACACCGCGAACATGTGGAAGAAATGACGCAGTTGAACGAAACGCGAGCGAATCGTGAAGTAGCTACCGAGCCCGACAATGAGCACGATCAGTACTTTCCCTGAGAGGAAGTCGTTGATGACTTCGAGCATGGATTTTTCCTCGCTGTTTTTTGTGGGTGCAAATGCTGGATCGGAGAAACATCGTGTTACACCGGCGTGCACGCGGCACGACGGGCGAGGCGAAGGTTTCGTCCCGGATCCATATCGCGGGTTTTGTTATTAGTTCGGGTTTCGCATGGGTTATGGCCTCGTTACCGACGACCGCTCACGCGAAGAGGGGCGGCACTATACCGATCAGTGGCGCGCCCGTCTGCACGGTAGTGGTGCAAGCGACGAAACGAGGTTGCTGCAAAATCAAAAGATCGCAGCCTTCGGCAGCTTCTACAGGTGTACGTCAATCCTGTAGGAGCTGCCGAAGGCTGCGATCTTGGCGGTATCGAATACACAAAGCATCTAACGTCCTGCCCGCAAAGAAGTTAAAAAAAAGGGCTCGGGGACAAAATCCCCAAGCCCTCAAAAGGTGAGAGGTGTCTAGTCCCTCGACCTGGTGAGCGGTGCTGCAAATTCGCGTCGGCTCAGGCTTTGAGCGGAACCAGACGCGGGGCGATCATGTTTTCCGGGCGCAGGATGTCGGCGAGCATGGCTTCGTCGAGCAGACCTTCTTCGCGCACCAGTTCCAGCACGCCGCGGCCGCTTTCAAGAGCGATACGGGCGATGCGGGTGGCGTTCTTGTAGCCGATGTACGGGTTCAGTGCGGTGACCAGGCCGATCGAATGTTCGACCAGTTCACGGCAGCGCGCTTCGTTGGCGGTTATACCGACGATGCAGTGCTCGCGCAGCATGTCCATGGCGCGTTGCAGCAGGCGGATCGAGTCGAGGATCTTGAAGGCGATCAGCGGCTCCATCACGTTCAGTTGCAGCTGGCCGCCTTCGGCTGCCATGGTCAGCGCCAAGTCGTTACCGATGACCTGGAACGCCACCTGGTTCACGGCTTCCGGGATCACCGGGTTGACCTTGCCGGGCATGATCGAGCTGCCTGGCTGACGCGCCGGCAGGTTGATTTCATTGATGCCGGTGCGTGGGCCGCTGGACAGCAGGCGCAGGTCGTTGCAGATCTTCGACAGCTTGACTGCGGTGCGCTTGAGCATGCCGGAGAACAGCACGAACGCGCCCATGTCGGAGGTCGCTTCGATCAGGTCGGCGGCCGGTACCAGCGGTTGGCCGCTGATCAATGCCAGACGCTGAACTGCCAGAGCCTGATAACGCGGGTCGGCGTTGATGCCGGTGCCGATGGCGGTGCCGCCCAGGTTGACTTCGGTCAGCAGTTCCGGGGCCAGCGTCTTCAGACGCGCCAGGTCTTCGCCCATGGTGGTGGCGAAGGCGCGGAATTCCTGGCCGAGGGTCATCGGCACGGCGTCTTGCAGTTGGGTACGGCCCATTTTCAGGACGTGGTCGAACTCTTTGCCCTTGGCCGCGAAGGCCTGGATCAGGCTGTCGAGGCTGGCCAACAGCGCGTCGTGACCCAGCAGCAGACCCAGGCGGATCGCCGTCGGGTAAGCGTCGTTGGTCGACTGCGCCATGTTCACGTCGTCGTTCGGGTGCAGGTACTGGTATTCGCCTTTTTCGTGGCCCATCGCTTCCAGAGCAATGTTGGCGATCACTTCGTTGGCATTCATGTTGGTGGACGTGCCGGCGCCACCTTGAATCATGTCGACCACGAACTCTTCGTGGTAATCGCCGCGGATCAATCGGGCACAGGCTTCGCTGATGGCAGCGTGCTTGGCTTCGCTCAGGTGACCCAACTCGCGGTTGGCGTCAGCGGCGGCCTGTTTGACCATCGCCAGGCCCACAACCAGTTTCGGGTAATGCGAAATCGGAACGCCCGAGAGGCGGAAGTTGTTCACCGCTCGCAGGGTCTGGATGCCGTAATACGCATGGGCCGGTACTTCGAGGGCGCCAAGCAGGTCGGTTTCTGTGCGGAAAGATGCAGCGGAGGACATGATAGAAATCATCTCGATAAGGACCCGGTCTGTGCCGGAACGCTGCGAATGCTAGGCTTGTGGTGATTTTTGGGCCAATGCTGTTAAGCGCTGGCCTATGCACATTCGGCATAATGCCCATGTGACGCCGCCTGTGCGGCAGACGTGTGACCTGTTTTGGTGCGTGTCCGGGAGGACGTGATGAATCTGGAAAGCAAATGGCTCGAGGACTTCAGTGCCCTGGCCGCCACCCGCAGCTTCTCGCAGGCAGCCGAACGGCGCTTCGTGACCCAACCGGCGTTCAGTCGGCGGATCCGCAGTCTCGAAGCTGCGCTGGGGCTGACCTTGGTCAATCGCTCGCGCACGCCGGTCGAACTGACGGCGGCGGGGCAGTTGTTTCTGGTGACCGCGCGCACCGTGGTCGAACAACTCGGTGAAGTGCTGCGCCATCTGCATCATCTGGAAGGCGGGCAGGGCGAAGTGATGCAAGTTGCTGCGGCGCACTCGCTGGCGCTGGGCTTTTTCCCGCGCTGGATCGCCCAGTTGCGCAACGAAGGGCTGAACATTGCCACGCGACTGGTGGCAACCAACGTTGGCGACGCCGTGCATGCACTGCGCGAAGGTGGCTGCGATCTGATGCTGGCGTTCTACGACCCGGATTCGGCGATGCAGATGGACCCGGAAATCTTCCCATCGTTGCATCTCGGCCAGACCGAGATGCTGCCGGTGTGTGCGGCGGATCTGGATGGCAAGCCGTTGTTCGATCTGGAAGGCGAGGCGAGCGTGCCGTTGCTGGCTTACAGCGCCGGGGCGTTTCTCGGGCGTTCGGTCAACGGCTTGCTGCGCCAGCGCCAGTTGCGCTTCACCACGATCTACGAAACCGCCATGGCCGACAGCCTGAAAAGCATGGCGCTGGAAGGCCTCGGCATTGCCTGGGTGCCGCAACTGAGCGTACGTGCCGAACTGGCCCGCGGTGAGCTGGTGGTGTGCGGCGGCCCGCAATGGCATGTGCCACTGGAGATCCGTCTGTACCGCTGCGCCCTGGTGCGCAAGGCCAACGTCCGGTTGCTGTGGCGCAAGCTTGAAGGCGGTGCTGCCCAAAACACTTGAAGCTGATGAAGATCGAATGTGGGAGCGATCCTGCTCGCGAATGCGCAGTGTCAGGCCCTGAGGTACGTCTGACACAACGCTTTCGCGAGCAGGCTCGCTCTCACAGGGGGATTTTTGCGGTGTTCTTTCGCTGACCTCAAGGTCAATAAAACCGGGCGTTTCGCTCATTTGACAGATGGTCGTTTCGGGGGCTGTTTATTGCTTTCTTTGCGGTATACTGCGCGGCCTTCGGCCGGCACGTCCGGCCATTTTTCGTACAATCAAGCCACGCAACCTGCGTGGCTTGTTGTTTTATGACGCGCCTGCGGGCGCTCCAGAGAGAAGAGGCGCGACGATGAGTGCACTGGTTGGCGTGATCATGGGCTCCAAGTCCGATTGGTCCACCCTTAGCCACACCGCCGATATGCTGGAAAAGCTCGGCATCCCGTACGAGGTCAAGGTGGTTTCCGCCCACCGCACCCCGGATTTGCTGTTCCAGTACGCCGAAGAGGCTGAAAGCCGCGGCATCGAGGTGATCATCGCCGGTGCCGGTGGCGCCGCCCACTTGCCAGGCATGTGTGCGGCCAAGACCCACCTGCCGGTGCTGGGCGTGCCGGTGCAGTCGGCCATGCTCTCGGGCGTCGATTCGCTGCTGTCGATCGTGCAGATGCCAGCGGGCATTCCGGTTGCCACCCTGGCCATCGGCAAGGCTGGCGCAATCAACGCCGCGCTGCTTTCGGCGAGCATCCTCGGCGCCAAGCACCCGCAATTTCACGCGGTACTGAAAACCTTCCGTGCCGAGCAGACAGACAGCGTCCTGGACAATCCAGACCCACGTATTGCCTGAGGTTGTTGAGATGAAGATCGGTGTAATCGGTGGCGGCCAGTTGGGTCGCATGTTGGCCCTGGCGGGCACTCCGCTGGGGATGAACTTCGCTTTTCTCGACCCCGCGCCGGACGCCTGTGCGGCCGCGCTGGGCGAACACCTGCGGGCCGATTACGGCGATCAGGATCATCTGCGCCAGTTGGCCGATGAAGTCGATCTGGTGACCTTCGAATTCGAAAGCGTCCCGGCCGAAACCGTGGCGTTTCTTTCGCAGTTCGTGCCGGTCTACCCGAGCGCCGAAGCCCTGCGCATCGCCCGCGATCGCTGGTTTGAAAAGAGCATGTTCAAGGACCTCGGCATTCCGACGCCGGCCTTCGCCGACATCCAGTCGCAAGCCGATCTGGACGCCGCCGTCGCTTCGATCGGTCTGCCGGCCGTGCTGAAAACCCGCACCCTGGGTTACGACGGCAAGGGCCAGAAAGTCCTGCGCAAGCCGCAAGACGTGGCCGGTACGTTCGCCGAACTGGGCAGCGTTGCCTGCCTGCTGGAAGGCTTCGTGCCGTTCACCGGCGAAGTGTCGCTGATCGCCGTGCGTGCCCGCGATGGCGAGACGAAGTTTTATCCACTGGTGCACAACACCCACGACAGCGGCATTCTCAAGCTGTCGGTCGCCAGCACCGATCACCCGTTGCAGGCGCTGGCGGAAGATTATTCCAGCCGTGTGCTCAAGCACCTCGACTATGTCGGCGTGATGGCTTTCGAGTTCTTCGAAGTCGACGGTGGCCTGAAGGCCAACGAAATCGCCCCGCGTGTGCACAACTCCGGGCACTGGACCACCGAAGGCGCCGAGTGCAGCCAGTTCGAGAACCACCTGCGTGCCGTGGCCGGCCTGCCGCTGGGTTCGACCGCCAAGGTCGGCGAGAGCGCGATGCTCAACTTCATCGGCGTAGTGCCGCCGGTGGAAAAAGTCATCGCCATCGAAGACTGCCATTTGCATCACTACGGCAAAGCGTTCAAGGCCGGACGCAAGGTCGGCCATGCCAACCTGCGCTGCGCCGACATGGCCACGCTGCAGGCGCAGATCCTCAAGGTCCAAGCGCTGATCGCCGAGTAAACCAGTTTCATGTGGCAGCGGCGGAACCATTCAGGCGCCGCCGTTCTCTCATGGCAGGATGCGAAACACTGGCTAGTCTTTCGCATATCTTCCAAATCAGAGGGAAATGCCATGGGAATTATCGGAACCATCTTTATCGGCTTGATCGTCGGCCTGCTGGCTCGGTTCCTGAAACCGGGCGATGACAGCATGGGCTGGATCATGACCATCCTGCTCGGTATCGGCGGTTCGCTGGCAGCCACCTACGGCGGCCAGGCTCTGGGCATCTATCAGGCGGGCGAGGGTGCGGGTTTCCTCGGCGCACTGGTCGGCGCTGTCGTGTTGCTGGTGATCTACGGTCTGATCAAAAAGAACTGATCGAAAGCGACAAAGCCCTCTCGGCCATCGCGGCCGGGAGGGCTAGAATGCGCGGCGACTCACCGTCCATTCCTTTGCCTGCCGAGCACCTTCATGCGCCGTCTTCTGTTGACTCTCCTCTTGCTGGGCAGCTATCTCGCCCACGCCGGCGAACTGCCGGAAACCGACTGGCTGGAACTGATGCCCAAGTCGGATCAAAAGGCCCTCGAGGCCATGCCTGAAATCGACCACAACTCCCCCGAAGCCAACGGCACCTTCACCGAGAAGGGCGGGATGAAGCAGGCCAAAGGTCTGCCGGCGGTGATGTATTCGACCAAAACCGTGGCGTCGATGAACGACAAGCACATCCGCATCGGTGGTTACCCGGTGCCGCTGGAATCCGACGCCAAGGGTCGCAGCACGTTGTTCTTCCTCGTGCCGTATCCGGGCGCGTGCATCCACGTGCCGCCACCGCCGCCGAATCAATTGGTGCTGGTGCGATATCCCAAGGGCTTGAAGCTGGACGACATCTACACACCGCTGTGGGTGACCGGCACGCTGAAAGTCGAAAAGGTCAGCAATGACCTGGCGGACGCGGCGTATGCGCTGGAGGCTGAGAAGGTGCGGGTGGTGCAGGAAGCTGATCTGTGACACCTGCGCAAACCAATGTGGGAGGGGGCTTGCTCCCGAAGGCGGTGGGTCAGTCAATGGTTTCGTCGACTGAGACACCGCCTTCGGGAGCAAGCCCCCTCCCACAATAGGTTTTGCGGCGTTGGTTAGAGCGGCGTAGCGGCGACGCTGACGCCCATGGTATGACTCGCGCCCGGCGCCAGCGTGACGATGTCATCCATCACATTGGCCGTCTCGATGCACAACATGCGCTGCCAGCCATCGTTGTCCATGTCCGGCAGGGCGGCGGCGCGGTCGATCCACGGGTTCCAGATCACCGCCGTGCGCGAACCGGTCGAGGTCAGCACGATGCGTCGTTCCCAGGCCGGATCAACGATGCTCAATTGCGGCGGAGCATTGAGGTAGATGCGGTCGGTCTCGCCGGCGAAATGCAGATCGCCGCTCTGGCTGGCCGTGTTCCAGTCGTCCAGGGTCTCGATGTAATCCAGCCCGGCCACGCCGTCGACATGCGCATTGCGCACGTCACTCACGGCGAAATAGGTGTGCAGCGCCTGACTCAGCGTGACGGTGTCAGTACCACGGTTATGGCTGGTCAGGCTGTAATGCAGTTGATCCGCCAGATGCAGGGTCAGGGTCAGGTCGACCTCGTGGGGCCAGCCCGGCAGGCCACCTTCCGGGTAGGGCAGCTTGAACTCGACCTTGATGCCGTCAGCCTCTGATTCGATGTTGCCCAACTCCCAGTCCATCGCCCGCACCAGACCGTGCGCGGGGGCCGGCTGCTCGCCGGTGTACATGGCCTGCACGCTGCTCGGGTTGCGCTCGAACTTGCCGAACCACGGCCAGCACACCGGCACGCCGGCGCGGATGCTCTTGCCGGTCTTGAACTCGGCCTTGTCGTTGAGCCAGATGATCGGCGGCTGGCCGTCGATCTGATAACTGAGGATGTGCGCGCCTTGCTGGGCCACCAGCACTTCGGCCTTGCCGTGGCGGATGCGCCAGCAGTTCAGTTCATCCTGTTTCACGGCTTCAACGTTGGGCGTGTTCATGGGCAACTCTCGATCAGACACTGGGGACGACTATCGACCGCAAAACGGCCGCGAGGTTTAACGCGCGCGTGGTGGCACCGAACGGGTGCGACCGCTGCCATCGATGGCGACGAAAACGAAAACCGCTTCGGTGACCTTGCGCCATTCGCTGGAGAGTGGGTCATCGCTCCACACTTCGACCATCATCTGGATCGAGCTGCGACCGATTTCCAGGGTCTGGGTATAAAAGGACAACTGCGCGCCGACGGCGACCGGGACGAGAAACGCCATGCGGTCGATGGCGACAGTGGCGACGCGGCCACCGGCAACCCGGCTGGCCATGGCAGTGCCGGCCAAATCCATTTGCGCGACCAGCCAGCCGCCGAAAATATCGCCAAAGCCGTTGGTTTCACGCGGAAGTGCGGTGATTTGCAGGGCCAGGTCGCCCTGTGGAATCGGATCTTCTTGTTCGAGCTCTATCATGCCGAGGGGCCTCTGACCCGTGACTCTTCGTGGGTATTGCGGGTGGTAGCCGTCTTCAAGAAAAACGATTCAACACCGAACACACTGCGTTCGTCACGTTTTCCATCAGGCGCCTAAAGGGAAACTCTGCGAAAAAGGCTAAATCCCGAGCAAAGGACGGGCCAACAACGTTTTCGCACAGTAACCTCTTACAAATCCTGCGCAGGTGGCGAGTATATCGGTCGATAGACCCCGCGACGACCACCCGGTTCTGATTTCGACCGTCAATTACGCGCCTCTATGTGCTTTTTCGAACAATTTGCTATGGTGCCGAACCTGTCCGAGCCACCGCCAGCGTTGTTGTGGCGACAGATTCGACTATAAGAGAAGCCCTTGCCATGACCACAGCGCCTTCGAGCCTCGCGCAGCCCGAGCAACCCGCACGACCGTTGACCCGCAATGACTACAAGACTCTGTCGCTGTCCGCCCTCGGCGGGGCGCTGGAGTTCTACGATTTCATCATCTTCGTCTTCTTCGCCACCGTCGTCGGCAAGCTGTTCTTCCCGGCCGACATGCCCGAGTGGCTGCGCTTGATGCAGACCTTCGGCATCTTTGCTGCCGGCTACCTGGCGCGTCCTTTGGGCGGCATCGTCATGGCGCATTTCGGTGACCTGCTGGGGCGCAAGAAGATGTTCACCCTGAGCATTTTCATGATGGCCGTGCCGACCCTGATAATGGGCCTGCTGCCGACCTACGCGCAGATCGGCATCTGGGCGCCGATCCTGTTGCTGCTGATGCGGGTGATCCAGGGCGCGGCGATTGGCGGTGAAGTGCCGGGGGCGTGGGTCTTCGTTTCCGAACACGTACCGCAAAAGCACATCGGTTATGCCTGCGGCACGCTCACCAGCGGCCTGACGGCCGGCATCCTCCTCGGCTCGCTGGTCGCCACGGCGATCAACAGCATTTATACGCCAGCCGAAGTGTCGGATTACGCCTGGCGGATCCCGTTCCTGCTCGGCGGCGTGTTCGGCCTGTTCTCGGTGTACCTGCGTCGCTGGCTGCACGAGACACCGGTCTTCGCCGAACTGCAATTGCGCAAGGCACTGGCCGAAGAAGTGCCGCTGCGCGCAGTACTGCGTGATCATCGCGGCGCCATTGCCATTTCGATGCTGCTGACCTGGCTGCTGTCGGCTGGCGTCGTCGTGGTGATCCTGATGACGCCGACCGTGCTGCAAACGGTCTACCACTTTTCGCCGACCACGGCGCTGCAAGCCAACAGCCTGGCCATCGTGTTCCTCAGCCTCGGCTGCATTGGTGCTGGCGCACTGGCCGACCGCTTCGGCGCCGGCCGCGTCTTCGTCTTTGGCTGCCTCGGCCTGCTGATCAGCTCCTGGACCTTCTATCACAGCCTCGCCGACCACCCCGACTGGCTGTTCCCACTGTACGCGCTGACCGGTCTGCTGGTCGGCACCATCGGCGCGGTGCCGTACGTGATGGTCAAAGCGTTCCCGCCAGTGGTTCGCTTCAGTGGCTTGTCGTTCTCGTACAACGTCGCTTACGCGATCTTCGGTGGCTTGACGCCGATGGTGGTGAGCCTGCTGCTGAAAGAAAGCGCGATGGGGCCTGCTTACTATGTAGCGGTGCTGTGCGGAATGGGGATTGTGGTGGGTGCGTGGCTGTGGAAGAAGGGGCGCTAACGCCTGGGATCTGCTCCACCAATACCGGCCTCTTCGCGAGCAGGCTCGCTCCCACAGTTGGAATGCACTCCATTGTGGGAGCGAGCCTGCTCGCGATTGGGGCAGCACAAATCACTCAGTAAAACCGGATGCTGGCCTTTCATCCAATTGTCATATTTCAGCCATAGAGTGTTCACATGGCCTGCTGATACTTGGCCCCGACTTAACACACCCTATCTGCTAGGAGTAAGGCATGAAACTGAAGCGTTTGATGGCGGCAATGACTTTTGTCGCTGCTGGCGTTGCGACTGCCAACGCGTTCGCCGCTGTTGACCCTGCTATCCCGAGCTACACCAAGACCACTGGTGTGTCGGGCAACCTGTCCAGCGTCGGTTCCGATACCCTGGCCAACCTCATGACCCTGTGGGCTGAGAACTACAAAAAAGAATACCCGAACGTCAACATCCAGATTCAGGCTGCCGGTTCTTCCACCGCGCCACCTGCACTCACCGAAGGCACCGCCAACCTGGGCCCGATGAGCCGCAAGATGAAGGACAACGAGCTGCAGGCTTTCGAACAGAAGTACGGCTACAAGCCGACTGCGATCCCGGTTGCCGTGGATGCCCTGGCCGTGTTCGTGCACAAGGACAACCCGATCAAGCACCTGACCATGGCTCAGGTCGATGCGATCTTCTCCTCGACGCGCCTGTGCGGTGCCAAAGCTGACGTCAAGACCTGGGGTGACCTGGGCGTGACCGGTGACCTGGCCAACAAGCCGGTCCAGCTGTTCGGCCGTAATTCGGTATCCGGGACCTACGGCTACTTCAAGGAAGAAGCACTGTGCAAAGGCGACTACAAGCCAAACGTCAACGAACAACCAGGTTCGGCGTCGGTGGTGCAGTCGATCAGCAGCTCGCTTAACGGCGTCGGCTACTCGGGCATCGGCTACAAGACCGCCAGCGTGAAAACCGTCGCCCTGGCCAAGAAAGAAGGTGGCGAGTTCATCGAAGACACCGAAGAAAACGCCCTGAACGGCAAGTATCCGCTGTCGCGCTTCCTCTACGTTTACGTCAACAAAGCCCCGAACAAGCCTCTGGCCCCGCTGGAAGCCGAGTTCGTAAAACTGGTGCTGTCGAAACAGGGTCAGGAAGTGGTAGTGAAAGACGGTTACATCCCGCTGCCAGCCAAGGTTGCTGCCAAGGCACTGGCTGACCTCGGTCTGCAGGAAGGCGGCGCTGTCGCCAAAAAGTAACACCCTGAGGCCGGCCTGACGCCGGGCTCCTGTGGGAGCGAGCCTGCTCGCGAAGGGGCCGTCACATGCACCATCGATGTGACTGACCCGACGCTTTGACGAGCAGGCACGCTGCCGCAACCACCAAATTCTCGACTCCGCTGCCGGACTTCCGGCTGGCGGATTTGCTGCGTCACTGCACTGTCATCTTTCTGTCATACAGGATCGCTAGGGTGTGCGCATGAATGATCTGGCCAATTCCCCAATGACTACGACTTCCCCTCCCAAGCGCATTGACTTCAATACGCCTGAGCTGCAACGCAAGCGCCGCATCCGCGCGCTCAAGGATCGCTTCACCCGTTGGTACGTCCTCGTCGGCGGCCTGGCCGTGCTCGCGGCCATCACCCTGATTTTCTTCTTCCTCGCCTACGTTGTTGCGCCACTGTTTCAAGGTGCCGACCTGACTGCGAAAGACTCGATCACCCCGGCCTGGATGCAGGACGCCGGCAAGCCGCTGATGATCTCGCTCGAGGAGCAGAATCAGGTGGCCATGCGTGTGTCCGACAAGGGCCAGGCGCTGTTTTTCGATCTCGACAGTGGCGCTGAATTGAGGCGTGTCGATCTGCCGCTGCCTGCGGGCGCCACCGTGACATCGATCGGCGAAGACCAGCCGGGGCATCCGCTGGTGGCCGTGGGCCTGTCCAACGGTCAGGCGCTGGTGTTCCGTCACACTTATAAAGTCAGCTACCCAGACGGCAAGAAAACCATTAGCCCGGCTATCGAGTATCCGTATGGCGAGGCTGCGATCGCCTTGAACGAAAGCGGCGGCGCGCTGGAGCATGTCAGCCTCAACGCTACCGATTCGACCTTGATGCTGGTTGGTTCCACCGGTTCGCAACTCAACGTGCTGTCGCTGACCAGCGAAGAAAACATGATGACCGGCGAAGTCACCAACGAGCAGACGCGCATCGATCTGCCGCAAATGACCGAGCCTGTGAAAAACATCTTCGTCGACCCGCGCCAGCAGTGGCTGTACGTGGTCAACGGTCGTGCCCAGGCCGATGTGTTCAGCCTGCGCGACAAGAGCCTCAACGGGCGCTACAAACTGTTGGAAAATGCCGACGCCGAAGTCACCGCGACCGCGCAACTGGTCGGCGGTATCTCGCTGATCATCGGCGATTCCAAGGGTGGTCTGGCCCAGTGGTTCATGGCCCGTGACACCGATGGCGAACAGCGTCTGAAGCAGATTCGCACGTTCCAGATGGGTACCACACCGATCGTTGAAATCGCTGCCGAAGAACGCCGCAAAGGTTTCCTCGCCCTCGATGCCAGCGGCAAGCTCGGCGTGTTCCACAGCACCGCGCACCGCACGTTGCTGGTTGATCAGGTGGTGGAAGGCCAGGGCCTGTTCGGTCTGTCGCCGCGCGCCAACCGGGTGATCGTTGAAGCCGGCGGCAAGCTGCAACCGCTGCTGCTCGACAACCCGCATCCGGAAGTATCGTGGAGCGCGCTGTGGAGCAAGGTCTGGTACGAGAACTACGACGAGCCTAAATACGTCTGGCAGTCGACCGCAGCCAACACCGATTTCGAACCGAAACTGAGCCTCTCGCCTCTGACCTTCGGCACCCTGAAAGCCGCGTTCTACGCCATGCTGCTGGCGGCACCACTGGCCGTCGCTGCGGCGATCTACACCGCGTACTTCATGGCCCCGGGCATGCGCCGCAAGGTCAAACCGGTGATCGAGCTGATGGAAGCGATGCCGACGGTGATCCTCGGTTTCTTCGCCGGCCTGTTCCTTGCGCCGTATGTCGAGGGCCATCTGCCGGGCATCTTCAGCCTGCTGATGCTGTTGCCGATCGGCATTCTGGTCGCCGGCTTCACCTTCAGCCGCCTGCCCGAGTCGATCCGCCTGAAAGTCCCGGACGGCTGGGAAAGTGCGCTGCTGATTCCGGTGATCCTGTTTGTGGGCTGGCTCTCGCTGTACATGAGCCCGTTCATGGAGAACTGGTTCTTCGGTGGCGACATGCGCATGTGGATTTCCCACGACCTGGGCATCACCTACGACCAGCGCAACGCTCTGGTGGTCGGTCTGGCCATGGGTTTTGCGGTGATCCCGAACATCTACTCGATCGCCGAAGACGCCGTGTTCAGCGTGCCGCGCGGCCTGACCCTGGGTTCGCTGGCACTCGGCGCCACGCCATGGCAGACCATGACTCGCGTGGTGATCCTGACCGCCAGCCCGGGCATCTTCTCGGCGCTGATGATCGGCATGGGCCGTGCGGTCGGCGAAACCATGATCGTGCTCATGGCCACCGGCAACACCCCGGTCATGGAGATGAACCTGTTCGAAGGTCTGCGCACCCTGGCCGCCAACGTCGCGGTGGAAATGCCCGAGTCGGAAGTCGGCGGCAGCCACTACCGCGTGCTGTTCCTCTCGGCGCTGGTGCTGCTGTTGTTCACCTTCGTCATGAACACCCTGGCAGAACTGATTCGTCAGCGTCTGCGCAAGAAATACTCGTCGCTTTAAGCAAAGGTAGAAGTCTGTGAAACAGAACTCCCTGAAAGGATGGTTCAAGAGCGGCGCCCCGGGCGTCTGGATCAGCGGTGGCGCGGTGTCCATCGCGGTCATCATGACCATTGGCCTGTTGGCGGTGATTGCCGTGCGCGGTCTCGGTCACTTCTGGCCGGCGGACCTGATCCACGCGCATTACGACGTACCGGGCCAGGCCAATCACCTGGTGATCGGCGAAGTGGTACAGAAAGAAGAAGTGCCGCGAGCGCGTCTGAAGAGCGCCGGTTTGCCAGTGCCGGACGAAGGTCCGGAATTCATGACCCGCGAGCTGATCAAGGTCGGCAACCGTGACCTGAACGGCAACGACTTCACCTGGATCGTCGGCGAGTGGCTGACCAAGCAGACCACACCGCCGGAGTTGATGGCGATCGAGCGTCGTGAGTGGGGCAACTTCTACGGCTACCTGGTCAACGTCAAACAGGATGGCAAGGTCATCGCCGAAGGCGAGGCCGCATGGCCTGAACTGCAAGCGCGCATCGACCGTGTGAACGATCTTGCTGCTCAGCTGAAAACGCTGGAAAAAACCGACATCGGCGCAATCAATGCCGGCCTCGAACGCATCCGACTGCATGGGCGCAAACTCGAGCTGGAAGGCAAACTCGACGCCACCGCACAAGCGGACATGGAGTCCGAGCGCGCCGAGCTGGATGCGCGGTACAAAGACATCGAAGCACGTCTGTCTGATTTGCATGCTCAGTTCAACCGCGACGCCTTGACCGCCCGTGACGCCAACGGCAAGGAAATCGAAATCGGTCTGGGCAAAGTCGTGCATGCCTACCAGCCAAACGGCATGAGCACGTTGACCAAGGTTGGTTTCTACTTCAGCAAGATCTGGGAATTCCTCTCCGACGATCCGCGTGAAGCCAACACCGAAGGCGGGATCTTCCCGGCGATTTTCGGCACCGTGATGATGACCCTGATCATGGCGATGATCGTCACCCCGTTCGGCGTGCTGGCAGCGGTGTACCTGCGCGAATACGCCAAGCAGAACACCCTGACCCGGGTGATCCGCATCGCGGTGAACAACCTCGCCGGTGTACCGGCGATCGTTTACGGCGTGTTCGGTCTGGGCTTCTTCGTCTACGTGCTGGGTGGCTCGGTCGACCGCTTGTTCTTCCCGGAAGCACTGCCGGCACCGACTTTCGGTACACCGGGCCTGCTCTGGGCCTCGCTGACCCTCGCGTTGCTGGCGGTACCGGTGGTGATCGTGGCGACCGAAGAAGGTCTGGCGCGGATTCCGCGAACCGTGCGTGAAGGTTCGTTGGCCCTCGGCGCGACCAAAGCGGAAACGCTGTGGAAAATCGTTATCCCGATGGCCAGCCCGGCCATGATGACCGGCATGATCCTCGCCGTGGCCCGTGCCGCCGGTGAAGTGGCGCCGCTGATGCTGGTGGGTGTGGTGAAACTGGCGCCGTCGCTGCCGGTGGACGGCAACTACCCGTACCTGCACCTGGACCAGAAGATCATGCACCTGGGCTTCCACATTTATGACGTCGGCTTCCAGAGCCCGAACGTAGAAGCAGCCCGCCCGCTGGTGTACGCCACCGCGTTGTTGCTGGTGCTGGTGATCGCGACGCTGAACCTGTCGGCGGTGTATATCCGCAACCACCTGCGCGAAAAATACAAAGCACTGGACAGCTAAAGCCATTAGCCACAAGCGGCAAGCTACAAGCTACAAGCCGCTTTTGCTCAAACTTGCAGCTTGCAGCCAGAAGCTTGCAGCTACGAACGGAGTGAGACCCCATGCAGCACGAAACACACAGCCACGGCATCAACATGTCTGCCCTGGGCCGCGACAAGCAGAGCCTGGACCTGGCGCAGGAAACCGTCGCGATCGAAGTGCCGGGCCTAAGCCTGTACTACGGCGAGAAACAGGCCCTGTTCGACGTCAGCATGAACATCCCGAAGCAGCGCGTGACCGCGTTCATCGGCCCGTCGGGCTGCGGTAAGTCGACGCTGCTGCGTACCTTCAACCGGATGAACGATCTGGTCGACGGCTGCCGTGTCGAGGGCGCGATCAACCTGTACGGCAACAACATCTATCGCAAGGGCGAAGACGTGGCCGAGCTGCGTCGTCGCGTCGGCATGGTGTTCCAGAAGCCCAACCCGTTCCCGAAGACCATCTACGAAAACGTGGTCTACGGCCTGCGCATCCAGGGCATCAACAAGAAGCGCATCCTCGACGAAGCCGTTGAGTGGGCGTTGAAAGGCGCGGCATTGTGGGACGAGGTCAAAGACCGTCTGCACGACTCGGCCCTCGGCCTGTCCGGTGGGCAGCAACAGCGTCTGGTGATCGCCCGCACCATCGCGGTCGAGCCGGAAGTGCTGCTGCTCGACGAACCGTGCTCCGCTCTCGACCCGATCTCGACGCTGAAAGTCGAGGAGCTGATCTACGAGCTGAAGTCCAAGTTCACCATCGTCATCGTGACCCACAACATGCAACAGGCGGCACGGGTGTCCGACTACACCGCGTTCATGTACATGGGCAAACTGGTGGAATTCGGCGACACCGATACCCTGTTCACCAATCCGGCGAAGAAGCAGACCGAAGACTACATCACCGGTCGATACGGTTAACCGTACAGCCGCGAGCTTCAAGCTGCGAGCGGCAAGTCAAAACGGTTCAGCGTAACGACAAATTTCAGCTTGCAGCTCGTAGCTTGCAGCTCTTGGTTAAAGCTTTTGCGGAGCGAACACAATGATTTCTAAGGAAGGCCTTACCCATCACATTTCCGCGCAGTTCAACGCTGAACTGGAGGAAGTGCGCAGTCACCTGCTTGCCATGGGCGGGCTGGTCGAGAAGCAGGTCAACGACGCGGTCACGGCGCTGATCGAGGCCGACTCCGGCCTGGCTCAGCAGGTCCGTGAGATCGACGACCAGATCAACCAGATGGAACGCAACATCGACGAAGAATGCCTGCGCATTCTTGCCCGTCGTCAGCCGGCGGCATCTGACCTGCGTTTGATCATCAGCATTTCCAAGTCGGTGATCGATCTCGAGCGTATCGGCGACGAAGCCACCAAGATCGCCCGTCGCGCCATCCAGTTGTGCGAAGAAGGTGAAGCCCCGCGCGGTTACGTCGAGGTTCGTCACATTGGCGACCAGGTGCGCAACATGGTGCGCGATGCGCTGGACGCTTTCGCGCGTTTCGATGCCGATCTGGCGTTGTCGGTGGCGCAGTACGACAAGATCATCGACCGCGAATACAAAACCGCCCTGCGCGAGCTGGCTACCTACATGATGGAAGATCCGCGCTCTATCTCGCGCGTGCTGAGCATCATCTGGGTTCTGCGTTCGCTGGAGCGCATCGGCGATCACGCACGCAACATCTCCGAACTGGTGATCTACCTGGTGCGCGGCACCGACGTGCGCCACATGGGCCTCAAGCGCATGAAAGAAGAAGTTGAAGGCACAAGCGCTGAAACCGCTAATGTTCCGGGCGAAGCTGACGATAAGTAAGATTGCCTGAGAAAAGCGCCCGGCCCTCTGGCCGGGCGTTTTTGTTTCTGCTTTTCGTAGGCAGATACGGATCGGAAAGCGAATTAAAAAGCAGCACCCGCGAACGAAAAGTCCCGGCGTGACTGAAGAGTTTTGGCAATGTGCCATCAGCCAGCGTTATGCTTGCCGGGATTTTAATAGGGGTGTTGGATGAGCAAGATCAGTGTGTTGGTCGTGGACGATGCTTCGTTCATTCGTGACCTGGTGAAAAAGTGCCTGCGTAATTACTTCCCGGGGATCCGCACCGAGGACGCCATCAACGGCAAAAAGGCCCAGGCCATGCTGGCCAAAGAGGCCTTCGACCTGGTGCTGTGCGACTGGGAAATGCCGGAAATGTCCGGCCTCGAACTGCTGACCTGGTGCCGCGAGCAGGACAACCTCAAGACCATGCCGTTCGTCATGGTCACCAGCCGTGGCGACAAGGAAAACGTCGTGCAGGCGATTCAGGCCGGCGTTTCCGGCTACGTCAGCAAGCCGTTCACCAACGAGCAACTGCTGACCAAGGTCAAGCAGGCACTGAACAAGGTCGGCAAGCTCGACACCTTGATGAACAGCGCGCCGACCAAGATGAATTCGGCATTCGGCAACGATTCCCTGAGCGCACTGACCGGCGGCAAGCCTGCCGTGGTCGGCGGCGCTGCGGCCAGGCCTGCCGCTGCTGCCCCCGCTCCAGCCGCTGCGCCGTCGCGCGGTTTGCTCAACAGCCCGCCAGTTCAGGCGCCCGGTGCATCCAAGGCGCCGGTGGGCGGTCGTGGTCAGGGCCAGTTGCGCCTGCCGAGCGGTACTCAGCAATGCGTGATCAAGGCCCTGAGCATCAAGGAAGCGCTGCTGGTAGTGAAGCGCACCGAGACCCTGCCGCAGATCCTCGACAGCGCCGTGCTCGATCTGGAGCAGGGCGACAACGCCGAGATCGCGCGCCTCAACGGTTATCTGCACGCCATCGTCGCCCACGAGCAGAAAGCCGACAGCGACTGGCTGCAACTGACCTTCCGCTTTGTCGACCAGGATGCGCAGAAGCTCGACTACATCTCGCGCCTGATCGCCCGGGGCACGGCGCAAAAGCACTTCGTGCCCGGCGCGTAACCGCAGCGGCCCAAAAAGATCGCAGCCTTCGGCAGCTCCTACAGGGGAACGCATTCTCATGTAGGAGCTGCCGAAGGCTGCGATCTTTTGCTTTGTGTGCTGGCCAATTTGAAACATCTGTCGACTACCCTGGTCTGTCTCAGCTGCTAGGCTGATTCCCAGGCCTTCCTTCGACAGACTTTTGCCCATGCTCGCGCGCCTGCTGTTTTTCTGCGGTCTCTGCCTGGCCTCCCAGCTGGCGATGGCCATGACCATCTACAAATCCACCGATGCCAATGGCGTGGTCTCGTACAGCGACCGCCCGAGCAAAGGCGCGAAAGTGTTCGTGTTTCAGGATCGCATGGTCGAGCGCCTCGACCGTCAGGTGTACCTGGACATCAAGAAGCAGAAGGGCGTCGACGTGGTGTTTGCGCGCAACGATCTGTACGCGCCGGTCGAGGTTGCTCTGGCCTTCATCGGTACGAGCAATGTGCGTGGCGCGCCCGCACAGGCGATCCGCCGCGTGCTGCCACCGCGCAGCAAGACTCGGCTGGCGCTGCTGACGGCGATCAGCCGCGACCAGCCGCTGGTGTATTCGCCGCAGTTCCAGTATTCGCTGGGCGACCCCGCAGGCACCGCGCAGAGCTATCGCTATCCGCTGCCCTGGCGTGGCGGGCCGTTTCGCCTGAGCCAGGGCGCCAACGGCCAGTACAGCCACTACGGGCCGAAGAATCGCTACGCCATGGACATCGCCATGCCGGTGGGCACGCCGATCATCGCCGCGCGAGCGGGGGTAGTGGTCAAGACCGAAAATTCCCAGAGTGGACGCGGCACCGATGCCTCCGGCAATTTCGTCCGGGTGCTGCACGACGACGGCACCATGGGCGTGTACCTGCACCTGAAACAGGGTTCGGTGAGCGTGCGCGAAGGCCAGCGGGTCAAGGTCGGCAGCCCGCTGGCGCTATCCGGCAACACCGGCAACAGCAGCGGCCCGCACCTGCATTTCGTGGTGCAGCGCAATACCGGAGAAGGGCTGGTGTCGATTCCCTATCAGTTCAACCAGCCGCTGGGGGCGTTGCCCAACTTTGCGTTGGGCAAACAATAATGAGTTGTCTGGTCTGACGCCTTCGCGAGCAGGCTCGCTCCCACCTTTGGAATGCATATCCATGTGGGAGCGAGCCTGCTCGCGAAAGGCACGGCGCGGTGCCGGGTCAATTGTTCAATCCAGCATCAACACCTTGGCCAGGACAATCTTCGGCCCTTTCATCTTCTTGATGATGATGCGCAGGCCTTCGACTTCCAGTACTTCTTCCTCTTCCGGCACCCGTTTCAGGGTTTCGTAAACCAGCCCGGCGAGGGTTTCCGCTTCGATGTGATCCAGATCGATGCCCAGCAGACGCTCGACCTTGAACAGCGGCGTATCACCACGTACCAGCAGCTTGCCCGGCTGATAGGCAAGGATGCCGCGCTCTGCCTTGCGGTGTTCGTCCTGGATATCGCCGACCAGCACTTCCAGCACGTCTTCCATGGTCAGGTAGCCGATGATGTTGCCGTCAGCCTCCTCGACCACGGCGAAGTGCGAGCCACCCTTGCGGAACTGCTCCAGCAGCTGCGACAGCGGCATGTGCCGCGACACGCGCTCCAGCGGGCGCGTCAGCTCGGCCAGGTTGAACGACTCGGGAATGTGGTCCAGCGCGGCCAGTTCCAGCAGCAGATCCTTGATGTGCAGCAGGCCGACGAACTCCTGACGCTCGCTGTCGTACACCGGATAACGGCTGAACTTGTGGCGACGGAACATCGCCAGGATTTCCTTCAGCGGCGCGTTGAATTCCAGGGTGATCAAATCTTCGCGGGAGTTGGCCCAGTCGACCACTTCCAGCTCGCCCATTTCCACGGCCGAGGCCAGTACGCGCATGCCCTGATCGCTCGGATCCTGGCCACGGCTGGAGTGCAGAATCAGTTTCAGTTCTTCGCGGCTGTAATGGTGCTCATGGTGCGGGCCGGGTTCACCTTGCCCGGCGATACGCAGAATCGCGTTGGCGCTGGCGTTGAGCAGGTAGATCGCCGGGTACATCGCCCAGTAGAACAGGTACAGCGGCACCGCCGTCCACAGCGACAAAAGCTCCGGTTTGCGGATTGCCCACGACTTGGGCGCCAGCTCGCCGACCACGATGTGCAAGTACGAAATGATGAAGAACGCGGTGAAGAACGACACGCCTTTGATGATCTCTGGCGAATCGACGCCGACGGCGCTCAGCAGCGGTTCGAGAATGTGTGCGAACGCCGGCTCACCGACCCAGCCCAGGCCAAGGGAGGCGAGGGTAATGCCGAGCTGGCACGCCGACAGGTAGGCATCGAGCTGACTGTGCACGGTGCGCAGGATATGTCCGCGCCAGCCATGTTGTTCAGCGATGGCCTCGACCCGGGTCGAGCGTAATTTGACCATGGCGAATTCCGCCGCAACGAAAAAGCCGTTGAGCAAAACCAGGATCAGAGCAAAAAGGATCATGCCGAAGTCGGCGAAAATGGTAGCGAGGGACAAGCCAGGGGAAGGGTCCATGATGGAGTTTTGCGGGTTCCGTGTGATTCGAAAGTGGGGAGAAACAGCGCCTGAAAGGCAGGCACAAGTCAGCCAATGTAGCGGCTGACCGTGCGATTGCCTAGTGGCGTGTGCCGGGCGGCATCACTCGGTGGCGCTGATGGCCCGTGCGCTGGCCACCTGGGCCGGGGCGAAATGGCAGGTGAACGTGCTGCCATGACCGGGCACGCTGCTGATTTCCATCCGCGCACGGTGGCGCAGCAGCACGTGCTTGACGATGGCCAGGCCGAGGCCGGTGCCGCCGGTATTGGAATTGCGACTGGAGTCGACACGGTAGAAACGTTCGGTCAGGCGCGGCAGGTGTTTGCTGTCGATACCGATGCCGGAATCCTGCACGCTCAGGTGCGCGCCTTGCTCGTCGCCCCACCAGCGAATGCGGATGTTGCCCTCGGCCGGGGTGTACTTGACCGCGTTGAACACCAGATTGGAGAACGCACTGCGCAGTTCTGCCTCGCTGCCCTTGAGCAACACTCCGGCATTGGCCTCAAGGCTGATGCGCTGGTTTTTCGCCCCGGACAACTGCTGCGCATCGCTGGTGATCGATTGCAGCAGTGTGTCGATCTGCACCGGCTGGTTGTCCGACGGGTAGTCGGTGGCTTCCAGCTTGGCCAGCAGCAACAGGTCGTTGAGCAGCGTCTGCATGCGCCCGCCCTGTTGCTGCATCTGCTGTAGCGCCCGGCTCCAGCGCGGGTTCACTTCTTCGACGTTGTCGAGCAGGGTTTCCAGATAGCCGCAGATCACCGTCAGCGGTGTGCGCAGCTCGTGGGAGACGTTGGCGATGAAATCCTTGCGCATCTGTTCCAGTTGATGAATGCGTGTGACATCGCGGACCAGCATCAGGTGTTCATTGTTGCCGTAGCGGGTCAGGTACAGCTGAATGCGCACGCGATCATTGGTCGGCGAAGGGATTTCCAGTGGTTCGGCGAAGCTGTCCTGCTCGAAGTATTCCTTGAAGCGTGGATGGCGCACCAGGTTGGTCACCGGCTGCCCGCTGTCCTGCGGAGTCTTCAAACCGAGCAGGGTTTCGGCGGCGCGGTTCCACCATTCGAGGTTGCCGTCGCTGTCGAGCATGATGACCGCGTCTTTCAGTGCGGCGGTGGATTCCTGAACCCGGTCGATCACCGCTTGCAGACGCCCGCGCACCCGTTGGTCGCGGCGTTGCAGGTGATAGATGCTGTCGAACACCTCACCCCACAGGCCATAGCCATCGGGCGGCGCTTCGTCGGGTTGATGCTGGCGCAGCCATTCGTGCAGACGCAGCAATTGCTTGAGCGTCCAGGCCAGATAAAGACCCAGACCCGCCGCGAGACTCCAGCCGTAATAGCCGGTGATCAGACCGATCACCAGGCAGGCGGTGACCAGCAACAGCATGTGGCGAATCAGGGTGCCATGCCAGTTTTGATTCACAGAGGCGTCCTTAACCGCAGCTTCAAGTTTCAAGCGGCAAGCTTCAGGCTAACGCGGATCGGCTGTTACTTGCCGCTTGTAGCTGAAAGCTTGCAGCTGCTTTTTTACGCTTTTGTGGAGAACCGATAACCGGTGCCGCGCACGGTTTGTACCAGATTTTCGTAAGCGTCGCCGAGGGCCTTGCGCAGGCGCCGGATGTGCACGTCAACGGTGCGCTCTTCGACATAGACGTTGCCGCCCCAGACCTGGTCAAGCAACTGGCCACGGGTGTAGGCGCGTTCCTGATGAGTCATGAAGAATTGCAGCAGGCGGTATTCGGTCGGGCCCATCTCGGCGGGTTTGCCGTCGATGGTCACGCGGTGGCTGATAGGGTCGAGCAGCAGGCCACCGACTTCGATCGGCGCTTCACCATCGGTCGGTCCGGCGCGGCGCAGCACGGCCTTGAGGCGGGCGACCAGTTCGCGCGGCGAAAACGGTTTGGTGATGTAGTCGTCGGCGCCGACTTCCAGGCCCTGGATCTTGTTGTCCTCTTCGCCCTTGGCGGTGAGCATGATGATCGGGATGTCCCCGGTCAGCTCGTCACGCTTGAGGCGCCGGGCCAGTTCGATGCCCGAGGTGCCGGGCAGCATCCAGTCGAGCAGGATCAGGTCCGGTTTGCGGTCGACGATGATGGCGTGGGCCTGCTGTGAATTCTCTGCCTCGAGGCAGTCATAGCCGGCCATTTCCAACGCCACGGCGATCATTTCGCGAATGGGCGCTTCGTCGTCGACGATCAGAATGCTCCTGCCAACCATGCCTTAATCCTCTTGTCATTTAACTGTCTTGCGCCGCATTAGATAACGGAATTATTGCAGTCGTGTGACAGTATTTCAGGCTGGCAACATTTGCACCCATCCTCGACTAAGCTCTAAGTCCGAATCCTGACAACCACAAAAGAAGGTTTCCATGACTCAGATGACTGCTTCTTTCAAAGCCCTGCTGATGGCCGCCGCCCTGACATTGCCGGGGCTGGCCATGGCGGCCGATCCGGCAATGGAAAAGGACGGCATGTACACCGACCACAAGGGCATGACCCTGTACACCTTTGCCAAGGACTCCGCTGGCAAGTCCGCGTGCAACGACAAGTGCGCGGCAAACTGGCCGCCGTTGATGGCGCAGGCGGGTGACAAATCCATGGGCGACTGGACGGTGATCAAGCGTGACGACGGCACGATGCAATGGGCCTACCAGGGCATGCCGCTGTACACCTTCGTGATGGACAAAAAGGCCGGCGACATGACCGGCGACGGCAAAATGGACGGCGCCTGGAAAGTCGCCAAGGCCAAATAACCACAAACCCCCCTGTGGGAGCGGGCTTGCTCGCGAAAAGCGTTGTGTCAGTTATCGCAGAGGTGACTGACATGGCGACTTCGCGAGCAAGCCCGCTCCCACAGGTGTCATGTATCAGCGCAATGCGTAATCCAGCACGATCCCGACAAATATCGCCAACCCTGCCCAGTGGTTATGCAAAAACGCCTGGAAGCAGCGCATGCGGTCTTTGCTGCGCGTGTACCAGAACTCCCACGCATAACACCCCGCAGCTACCAGCAAGCCGAGGTGGAACCAGATCCCCAGCTCGAACTTCGACCCGGCCAGAATCAGACAGACCAGCGACAATGCCTGCAAGCTGAGGATGATCACCCGATCCGCTTCGCCAAACAGAATCGCCGTGGATTTCACGCCGATCTTCAGGTCGTCATCGCGGTCGGTCATTGCGTAATAAGTGTCGTAGCCCACTGTCCACAGCAAATTGGCGATCCACAGCAGCCACGCCGCCGCCGGCAATTCTCCGGTCTCAGCGGTGAAGGCCATCGGCATGCCCCAGGAAAACGCCGCCCCCAGCACCACTTGCGGGTAGTAGGTGTAGCGCTTCATGAACGGATAAGTGAATGCCAGCGCCAGACCGCCCAGCGACAGCCAGATCGTCGGTGCGTTGGTGCACAGCACCAGCAGAAAACTGATGCCCATCAGCACGGCAAAGAACACCAGCGCTTCCTTGGAGCTGATCCGGCCAGCGGCGAGCGGCCGTTGCGCGGTGCGTTTGACGTGGCCGTCGACCTTGCGGTCGGCCCAGTCGTTGATCACGCAACCACCGGCACGGGTCAACACCACGCCGAGGACGAAGATGACGATGTTGGCCAGCGACGGCGAGCCCTTGCCGGCAATCCACAACGCCCACAGCGTCGGCCACAGCAGCAGGTAAATGCCGATCGGCTTATCCATGCGCGTCAACTGAACGAAATCCCAAGCGCGCGGGTTCAGACGGTTGAGGGACTTGAGCAGGCTCTGATACATCAGCAGTTCTCCGGATGGGCGCGGACGGCGTCCCACAGGCTCGGCAGGAAAATTTCCGCGACCAGCACGCTCAGCGCGCCACGGTCGAAACGCGAACGCCGGCCCCACAGCTCAGGGGCTTTCACCGCTGGCGGGAGCCATTGTTCAGGGTAGTGGCAGACTTCAATGGCGCGGCGCTGGAACGCCTGATCGCAAAACAGCAACTCGCCCAGCGAGCGGCTGCCCAGTTCATCCATGTGCAAACCGTCACCTTGCAGGGCCGCCCGCGAGGCGACGCTGCGGGCAAACACCCAGGCCTCGCCGTGGCCGCGCAAATACACCTCACGGACCCAGCCTTCGCTGCCCTCGGCCAGCTCCAGTGCCGCGCACTCATCAGCGCGCAGGGTGTCCCAGCCTTCGAACAGCGGCGATACACTGAAGCCGTCCTCGGACAAACGGGTCAAACGGCGGGTCAGTGAACCTTCGTCGAACAACCAGTCGAGGGTCAACGGATCGGGGCGGGGCGTCAGGCAGTCCTGGGTCAGCCAGAGCGGGGCGGGGCAGGCATTTGAATGTTGCACAATGAGTCATTATTGGCCGCAAATGAGGCGGCGAGCTTACCATGGCGGGCGACAAGATCGAGCGGCGCCGGCCGCCGTTGCGCCGAACAGGCTTGCATCTGCCCGGCACCCTCAGTACAAAACGCCCTGAGCCGGATGGCAACGCTGCACCCATCGACCGTCCGCGCCGGCACTACGCCTGAACCCTGAGGAAGTACCTGAATGAAGAAGTGGCAATGTATCGTCTGTGGCCTGATCTATAACGAAGCCGATGGCTGGCCGGATGACGGCATCGCGCCGGGCACCCGCTGGGAAGACGTACCGGCAGACTGGCTGTGCCCCGACTGCGGCGTCGGCAAAATGGACTTCGAAATGATTGAAATCAACTAAGCAAACAGAGGAGTAAGGCATGAGCGCACCAGTCGTCATCATCGGCACCGGACTTGCGGGCTACAACCTGGCCCGCGAGTTTCGCAAGCTCGACAGCGAAACCCCGTTGTTGCTGATCACCGCCGATGACGGCCGCTCTTACTCCAAGCCGATGCTCTCCACCGGTTTCGGCAAGAACAAGGACGCCGACGGCCTGAGCATGGCCGAACCCGGCGCCATGGCCGAACAGTTGAAAGCCGAGGTGCGCACCCACACGCGCATCAGCGGCATCGACGCCGGCCACAAGCGCTTGTGGATCGGCGAAGAAGCCGTGCCCTATCGCGATCTGATCCTGGCCTGGGGCGCGGAAACCGTGCGCGTGCCGATCGAAGGTGACGGCGCAGAACTGGTATTCCCGATCAACGATCTTGAAGACTACGCGCGCTTCCGTGCCGCAGCAGCGGGCAAGCGTCGGGTGTTGTTGCTCGGCGCCGGGCTGATCGGCTGCGAATTCGCCAATGACCTGATTCTCGGCGGCTACGAAGTTCAACTGGTCGCGCCGTGCGAACAGGTGATGCCAATGCTCTTGCATCCAGCTGCGGCGGCGGCCGTGCAGGCCGGGCTGGAAAGTATCGGGGCGAAGTTTCACCTCGGCCCGGTGCTGACCCGGCTGGAGAAAGTCGCCGATGGCCTGGAAGCGCACCTGTCCGACGGCCAGATCATCCCGTGCGATGTGGTGGTCTCGGCGATCGGTCTGCGCCCGCGCATCGATCTGGCGGCGGCTGCCGGCGTGCAGGTCAATCGCGGCGTGATGGTCGATCGTTACCTGAAAACCTCCCACGCCAACATTTACGCCTTGGGCGATTGCGCCGAAGTCGACGGGCTCAACCTGCTTTACGTGATGCCGCTAATGAGTTGCGCACGCGCGCTGGCGCAAACTCTCGCCGGAAACCCGACCGCAGTCAGCTACGGGCCGATGCCGATCACCGTGAAAACCCCGGTGTGCCCGCTGGTGGTGTCGCCGCCGCCTCGGGGCAGCGAAGGCATGTGGAGCGTCGAAGGGCAGGGTGCCGACATCAAAGCGCTGTGCCACAGTGCCGACGGTCAGTTGCTCGGTTACGCCCTGACCGGCGGGGCGGTCATGGAAAAACTGGCCCTGAACAAACAGCTGCCGCCGCTGCTGGCGTAAATGCCGGTCGTTCTGTCGTAAACACCGCTCTTTTGCCCCGACAAAGGTCGTGGGGAGACTGGCGCCGCCGTTGGCGGCGTGCCATTCTCACTCCCGTCTGCCGCAGAGTAGAGCCTGCGGCGCCTTGGGCGCTGTTCCAACGAGAACAGCACGGACATAACAACAAAAAACCGTCAAAGGGGCTTCACTAATGCGTAAACCAGAACTCGCCGCTGCAATCGCCGAAAAGGCAGACCTGACCAAAGAACAGGCCAACCGCGTCCTCAACGCCGTCCTCGAAGAAATCACCGGCGCCCTGCACCGCAAGGACAGCGTGACGCTGGTCGGCTTCGGCACCTTCCTGCAACGCCACCGCGGCGCCCGCACCGGCAAAAACCCGCAGACCGGCGAACCGGTCAAGATCAAGGCCAGCAACACCGTGGCGTTCAAGCCAGGCAAATCGTTGAAAGACAGCGTCAATCCTTGATGGCGGCGTGCTCCCCTGAATGACGGGGAGAACCGCAAATGAAAAATGGGCACACCGATTGCGGTCGGGTGCCCATTTTTTGTACGTCTGCTATCCGTCCGGATATTTAATGGCTATCCGTAGGTAGCCAAAACCATATGGGCAAAGTCTCTCTTGCTTAATTTCTGCTCGGTATTCTGAAGGTGATATGCACGCCATGCCGATTCAAGCATTGCCCCGTCGAATTCTCCGTCCGTAGCGATATAGGTAGTGGCGTCGTCCCTTACAGCTTGCACATAGTGCTTCGAAAGGCTTTTGATTTCTTCCGACGTCGTATAAAACGGCACGGTTGTTGTGAAGAGCAACATAGCCCCCGTTGATGATAATGGGCCTTTAAACATGCAAATTTTTGCAATGCACATTTCAGCCGGAACAGAGGTGCTGATAAAAAGCAAAATTAAGGCTGGAACCGTGATCCGTTTTTTTAAAAAGCTAGTGCCCATGTCTAATTGAACTCCTTGTCCTAAATTGCGCCGCCAGGCGCACTGCGTGTCTTTTTGAGTCGAGAAAGGATTACGTCAGAGCGCTAAACAATCGAATCAATATCCAGCTGAAACGGCGCGCCAACTGCATGTCCACCGGTCATCGCGGCGATAGCGGCGTCGTGGTCTTCAGCGGCTGGCGGGATCATCGCCAGTTGCTCCTGAACCAGGTTTTCAGGGTGGGCGTTCCAGCGCAGCAGACTTTCCTCGACCCATTCGGGCTGGTCGGCATAGCTGCCGTAAACGTCGGTCTCAGTGACCCGTTGACTGCGCAGCGCTGTCAGGCGGGCTTTGGTCATGCTGATCCTGTCTATTTCCTGATTGAGCATCAGCGTCTTGTGCACGCGCTCCTGCTCTCGCACGTAAGAACGGTGGTTGTTTTGCAGATCGCGCTTAACGGCCCGCAGCTGTTGCTGAATATTCTCCAGGGCGCTGCTGATCCACTCGTATTCGCGATTGGTCACCAGCGAACGCTTGAGCTGCAGTGCTTCCTGCCAACGGCGCAAGCTGGCCCAGCAGCCGGGGATGTAGCTGCCGACCATTGAGTGGTGACCCCGGTCGAACAACTGCCGCAGAAACGATCCGCGTTCGGGCAAGCCGTTGGTAGCGCGCAGGGCCTTGGCGCAGCCGTGATCGACGATCGTGCTGCAACCCGGCTCCCAGAGAAGGGAGGATCGGTGGTCCTTGTCGAACTCAACGGGCATGAAATGGCGCAAAGCACCGTGATGCCCATAGTCGTCGCCAAAGAAATTGATGATTCCCCAGATCAGCAGGCCGAGGCCGGCGACCGGGTTGAAGCCCAGCACCACGGCGTTGGTTGCGTACATCGGCCCAGGCTTGGCAAAGGTGTTCATCCAGGTCGCCGGCACGCTCGGTACCGGATCGTTCTGATTGACGATGCGGTGATGCACCAGCGATCTGGCGCTTTCGATGAAGGTAGTGTCGCCGGCGCGGGGGGCGCCGTAGGTGTAGAGCACGATTTGCGGGGAGAACTCCAGGTTGCGTCTCAGCATCTCGGACAGGATCAGTGCAACTGCACCGCCCAGACTGTGACCCGTGATCAGCAGCTTTTGCCCGCTGTAGAATTTTTCCAGATAAGTCACGATGAATGGATAAGCCGCCAAAGCGCCACCGTAGAAACCGCGGTGCACTTTGCCTTCTCCTTCCTGGAACGGAACCTGATAGGCATCTCCATCACGCAGACCGTCGGGCCAGAATTCACTAGTACCGCGCACGCTGATCAGGATCAGATCGTCGTGGTGGCAGATAAAGGCCTGGGTATCAGTACTGTTGTCTTTGTTACGGTCATCGAGACAATGCAACTTGGCCGGGTGTTCTTGTTCGTCGCCCAACGCCGGGTCATTCACTTCGGGGTAAAGATTCGGGTCGAACGGCACCACTTCCAGGCGTTTCGAATACGGCACGTCTTCGTACAGTGGGTAGTATTTCTGCGTTTGCGAGTCATCGACCTTCCACAACTCGTCGAACTGCGGCAGCGCGTGGCCGAACCAGTTGCCGCTGCTGGGCTGTACCGGAAAGCTTACTGTGTCGGTCTGCACCGGTTGAGTGTTGGGTTCCTGTCCGAAATCGGTGTAGCTCAGCGTCGCCATCACCGATAACTGATAAAGGTTGAGCGCGCAGAACGCCTCGCCTGTCGACAGCATTGGCCGTAGCGCTCTCATCGGCCGTACTTCCAGCACATGGTGTTTGTTCGGCAGCAGCGCGACGCCCATGGGCGGTGGCGGGGAAAACCCCAGCTCGACGGTAGCCATTTCCGCCGGACTCAGGATTGCGTGCAGTCCGCCATCCGCGGCGGTTTTATCGACGAGCTTGAAGTCTCTGGACTTCGCCGCCGATCGCATGAGCTTGTGCGCCGCCCTTTTCGGAGGGTCGCGACGAGCAGCCAGCGGCGGCAGGTGGGCGATGTGTTTTACCAATTCACTGACTTCGACCTGGCAGTACGCATCGGTTTCGGGCAGGTCCTTGGCCGGATTGGCCTGGGTGCGAGTACCTGTTTTATGGAAGAAGCGGGTCTTTTCGGCGCGGACTTGGAGTTCGGTAATGGGGAGGGGGTAGTCCAGTCTTTTTCTCAAGTCTCGATACAGCGCGTCTGCTCCTTGAAAAGGCTTATTCAGCTTGAGCACTACCGGGCCACAATGGTGGTTGTTTACCTTTGCCCAGCCTTTCGCATCCAGTTTTCCTGTATGAACGGTGTCTTCGTAGTCGGTGATCTCATATGCCAAGCCGGCGTAGGGTGTGCCATCTCCGAACTCATTCACCAATTGAAAACTGGTCGAATGCCCGCGCATCGGGCAGGCGTGGATATCACCTTGCATGAAGGTGGTAACGCTTGTAGGTAAGGATTCAGCGTTCATGGAGTCTCGTCCGTGTTTTCGTTGCAGCTTGGATAGATGGTGCAAATCCGTCCATCCACCATTCTGAAGGTGCTGAATTCTTCATAATTTCCATTGCAATAACCATGCTGGTCCTCATAGCCTTCCCCCATACAGCGCTTCCAGCCACCAGGAACCTGGACCCAAGTGTCCCCCCAACCAGGTTGCTCTTCATTCGCTAGGTTTATTTTCAATCTCACGGTTTTTCCTGGGAGTTGATCCAGTGTGTACGCGCCATGAGGGCGGCTCCGGGCTACATTTCCTTCTTGATCCATTCCTTTACATCTCAACATTTTTATTAGGTTACGCTTGGGGCTGACTGTCCGGAAAAACCACATGCATTCGCCTGTAAACTCACCCAGGCCGTCCTCGGTGAATGTGCCCTTTAATCGTTCCAGCAACTCTGGACGCACGAAAATCGAGGCGTAGTCCATGCTGAAGTTGTTTCGGCCTTTTCCATAAAAGCCGATGACCTTGATTTCCACTTTGTTGAGCGCCAACGGACAATCGCTGACGGTTTTGTACAACTCGATTTCCGCAGTGCTTACATATTCCATGGTGGGTTTATTAAAGCTCACCCAGAAATCCGGCTTCCCTGGCACGCGGCAGGTTTCACCTGCGGCAGGCAGGTAGATAGCCTTGAGCTCGTATTTGAAGTCAGGTGGGAAGTCCGGAATAAAGGTGAAGGAGTTTGGCTTGTCTACCGCCGAACAGCCTGAAGTCAGAGCGAGTACACCGCCGAGAGTACTGGCGAAGAGGGCTCGTTTGATACGCGGGAGCGTTTGCCGCCGAATGAATTCTTTCCGGTCGTTCATGGCTTTTCTTCCGCGTTTTCTGTGCATCCCGGATAGATGGTGCAAACCCGCCCATCGACCATTTTGAAAGTGCTGAAATCTTTGTCGTTGCCGTAGCAAAAGGCGTATTGATCCTCGAAGTTGTCACCCATACAGCGCTTCCAGCCGCGGGGTACTTTTATCCAGGTATCGCCGATGGCTGGAAGTTCTTCACTTGCCAGCCTGACCTTCAGCGTCACCGTTTTGCCCTCAAGTTGAGCCAATGTGTGCGCCGTGAAAGGTCTCGTTCGCAGCACGTTTCCCTGTGCATCCATGTTTTTGCAGGTCAGCAGTTTGATCAGGGAACGATGTGGACCGACGGTGCGGAATGACCACCTGCATTCACCATAAAACTCACCCTTGCCGTCCTCACTGAAAGTCCCTATCTGTCGTTCCAACAGCTCCGGGCGTACAGCAATCGAGGCGTAGTCATAGCTGAAGTTGCTTCGCCCTGAACCATAAATACCGATGACCTTGATCTCGATGTAATTCAGCGCCAGAGGACATTCGCTTACGGTTCTGTACAGCGGGATCTCGGAAGTCCCTTCGTACTTCATATTGGTTTTGTTGAATCCCAGCTGAGTGTTTCTCCCGCCAGGCACTGTGCATGTTTGGCCCTTGGCCGGAACATAGGTGGCCGTCAGGTCGTACTTGAATCCAGGTGGAAAATCCGGAACAAACATAAAGGTGTTCGGGGTCTTCACCGTCGTACAACCCACCAGCAATCCCAGGCAACCACTCAGCAGCAACCCTCGTTTCAAGTTCCTCATCGACCTACCTCTCCCTGCCAATACAACGCTTCCTGATATACCCGCTCAAAATGCATCGCCGGATCTTCACCGGGTTTGGGTAGCCATGATTTGCCTGGCCGATATCCCGGTAACTGCAAACTGCGGGTCAGCAAGAAATGCACTTGCTCCGGTTGTTGCCAGCCCCACAAGTGCGTCAGTTGAATCAGGCCCCACAACCATTCATCGACGTTCAGTTGTTCGGCCAGCGTGGCCATTGCTTCGGTGTGTTCGCCGACCAGGTAACGGCGGGTGTTGTCGAACAGCACGTTGGCGTAGATCAGCTCCGGGGTCGGCGTGTGCAGCCACGGCGGATCCATCGGCAGCGGGTGGTGGCCGGGGTCCGGGTTGTCGATGGCGTTCCATCGTTCTGCGTGCCAATAGCAAACGCTGTTGAATGGCCCGAGAAACGCGGCGCGGTGCTCGGGTTGCAGGTGCGCCAGCGCACGGCCCAGAACACGGTTGTCATGCACGCGGTACACCGCCAGATTCGGGCGTTCGCCGGTTATCAGGCGCTCGCGCCAATGCGCCGCCAGCGTGTCAAGTTCGACGTGACGGGCACTGGCCAGCCAGCCCCAATTGCGCTCGGACGTGGCAAGCAAGGTCTGGATGGCGGGATGCTGCGCCGTATCGATCTGCAACAGCAGCGGGCCGGTCGGCACCAGTAACTCGGCCGCCGTGCCGCTGTAGAGCGGGCGAAACCGCTCGGTGCCGAGGTCGCGGGTCAACGCAGCGTGCTCTGCGCTTTGGCCGTCGGTGTCGAGCATCAGATACAGTTCACAGCCAGCGCGGGACTGAGCGTGCAACCATTGTTCGACCGGGCTCAAGCGACTTCTCCCAGCTCGCACTGACCCGCCGCGCAGGCTTCGCACAGCGGGCAGAAATCCGCTGCCTGCTGGCGGGCGCTGTTGACGATCGACAGCGGCGTGGCGTTGATCGCAGCAGGCAGACCGGCCTCAACCTGCAGCGGCTGCAGCGGTGCGAGACCCGGCAGTGGCGCGCCGCCCTGAACAATGGGCACGCTGCTGAAAATCCCGCCGGCATTGATCACGATGTGATGTCCGCCCGCTGACAGCGTCAGGCTCATGCCGGCATCGATCACCACGTTGCTTGCCGTGACATGCGCCTGCTGGCCGGCCTGGATTACCAGAGCGCCCAAGGTCTGGCTGCTGGTGCCGCTGACCTGCAACAAGTCATCGGCGTTGATCACGGTGTTGCGCAGTCCTTGATGAGTGCGCGAATCCTTGCCCTCGATGAGACTGGTGCTGTCATTGCCGACATGCTCATGGCGGTCGCGAGTGATCAGGCTGCGGCTGTCGTTGAGGACCAGTTGCTCGAGGTCGCGCTGCGCGCGCAGGTAGATCTTCTCCTGCCCGGCGCGATCCTCGATCGACAGTTCGTTGTAGCCGCCATTGCGCGGTGAGCTCTGGCTGCGTAATACCGTGCGGGTTTTACTCGCCGGCAAGGGATGAGCGACGGCATTGACCTTGTTGGCGACGCAGCCGGTAATCAGCGGTTGGTCCGGGTCGCCTTCCTGGAAGGTCACGACCACTTCCATGTCGACCCGGGGAATGGTCACCGCGCCGAATCCTTCACCTGCCCAACTGGACGCTACGCGTAACCAGCAGCTGCTTTTTTCGCTGTTGCGTTCAGCGCGATCCCAAGGAAACTCGACACGAACCCTGCCGTACTCATCGCAGAAGATCTCTTCTCCGGGAGGCCCGGTAACGCGCGCGGTCTGGCAGACCAGCAAGGGCCTTGGCGCGGGCAAAGGGGGACGGTAGACCACCTCTGCGGGAATGGCCCTGAAGGTATTGCGATAGCCCTGGGAAAAACCATCGGCAGGTTTCGCCTCGCTGCTGAAAGCCTCTTCGAGCACCGCCGGTTGCTTGCCTTCGTGACCAAGACTGACCAACAACCACAACTCGTTGCAGTCGGCCCTGGGATGTTCGCTCAGCTCGAACAGGTGACCGCTGCGCAAAATCGCCTGATTGCTTTTGCCTTCAATCCATTGATAGTCGCTGCGATGGCGCTCCAACGTCTGACGCGCCAGCTGTTTGCCGTGTTTTTCGGACTTCATCAACAGTGGGTAGCGATAGTCCTCCAGAGCCGGCGTGAATTCGGCGGTGAAGCGGCTCTCCAGCAGCAGGCTTGGGCGCTTGAGGTCATAGTCGCGGCGGGTGACGGTGCTGGTACGGGTGTTGAAGCCCATGGTCAGGTGGTTGACCACCGGGTGTTCGGCAACCATGCCGCTATCCACCCTGAAGGGTGTCGTGCCCAATTTGCGCGCGAACACCGGGCTGTCGCTGAACACCAGTAAGTGCCCGTCGAGCGAATGTTGATGGTGCCAGGCGATACCCTCTTCGGCGCACAGGCGCTGGATGAACAGGAAGTCGCTTTCGCCGTACTGCGTGCAGTACTCGCGCGGCTCACGGGCGGCGACATTGAACGTGAAGTCATCGCGTTGAATGCCATGCCCTTTGAGCACTTGCGCGATGATCTGCGGCACTGTCAGCTGCTGGAAAATCCGCTGGTCGTGGCTCAGTTGCAGATAATGCAGCGCCGGTACCAGTGTCAGCTCATAACGGCTCAGGCGCTTGCCTGACTCGCCGAGCATGACGTTTTCGATCCGCCCGTGAATGCCTTCGCCCGCTAATCCGAATTGCAGAAATGCAGGCTGGCTGAGGAGGCTTTCCAGATCGAAATCCGCCTGCTCGCTCACCAGCTCGATGCGAAATGCGTACAGCTGACTGATGCCTTCGGTGCCCGTGAACGCGAGTACCTTGAAGTCGTGGCGAATGGTCGGGATGTGCAGTGAGAATGGCGCGCAATGGCCTTTGCCGAACATGGGCTTGTCCTTAAGCAAAGTGAGTCAAAGCGCGATGCGGTTCCTCCCTGATCGCCGCGCATGAAAAGTTGCCGGGGCAAGCTAACGGCGCAGCAAACTAAATGATGTAAGAAGTATCCCTGACATTTGTCAGAGTATTCCGGCTGTGGAAGTACTGGCCGGGATGCGAGAAGTATCTGTAGGAAGCGGCGTGGATAACTATCGAAGTGCCAGTATTTGCGCGGGGAGTAAAGTTTCAGAATAATGAAATGCCATCATTATGGTGGCACTTTTTGCATTGATCGTTGTCGCTGCAAACTTCTCGATGGAACCCGGTCATTTTCGGAAGTGTCCTACTTCTATTTTTTTTTGAATTTGGCATGCTGCACGCCGCTCGAGGGTGCGGGCGTCAGGTAAACTCGCCCGGCTGCGGCCGAGGCTCTGGAACAGTGGTTTGGCGGGAGCCGGGAAAATGCGCTGATTAATAAACGGCATCAGGGAAACCCCTGTGGCATATAGGGCGATCTCCTACAGACCTCAATGAACAGTTCGTCTTGTTGTTTAATCAGATGCTTGCTAGTGGCCATCATAGTGATTACGATGCGCCCACTTGAAAGAGCACATCTCAATTGGATGAGTCGCTGAACTGCTCTTCGATACTGTCCCGCGTTGCTGAAACTCCATTCGCGCGCATGACTGTAATCCTTAATAAAGGCCATGGATGTCCTACTCAAGCAAACTTTCTGCCCATTACCTCGAACTCGCAAAAGTCTCTGTTTCCAAAGAGAATTTCGCGGGCGAAGACGTTCGTTTTTCGAGCGAATTCGAGGCGCTTGAAAGTGAGCTGGCCAAGGCTTCGTCGATGCACGAAAGCGGGCAGATCGACTGGCTGAAAATCCGCGAAAACAGCGAAAATCTGCTGCGTACCCAATCCAAGGATCTGCGTGTCGGCGCCTGGCTGACCTGGTCGCTGTACCAGCGCGAATCCTTCCCCGGGCTGCTTGCCGGCCTCGGTCTGCTGCACCATCTGTCGGAAAACAACTGGGCCGACGTCCACCCGCTCAAACCCCGCACCCGTGCCGCCGCGATCGGCTGGCTGGTGCCGCGTCTCGAGCAGGTCATCACCGAAAACATCGCGATCAAAGAGCAGTTGCCGATGTTCCGGCAGCTCTCCGAGCACCTGGCCGGTCTTGAGGCCGCGTGCACTGAACATCTGGGCGATGACGCGCCGCTGCTGCTGCCGATCTCCCGCCGCCTGAAAACCATGATCCAGCGTGCCGCCGACAACCAGCCGGCCCCGGGCGTGGTGGGCGCGGCAGTGGCGCAGGTCAAGCAGGCCGCGACCCAGCTGCTCACCCCAGGCGCGCCGATCGACAACGAACGCGATGCGCACAAAGCCCTGCGTGCCCAGCAGGAAAGCGCCCGGCCGTTGTGCGCGTGGTGGCTCAAGCAGAAGGCTACCGATCTGCGCGCCCTGCGCCTCAATCGCACGCTGTTGTGGATGACCATCGACGCGGTGCCCGAGCGCAACGCCGAGCAGATCACCGTGCTGCGCGGCCTGCCGCTGGAAAAACTCAAGCTCTATCAGGACCGTTTCGATCAGGGCAAATACGCCGACCTGCTGGTGGAACTGGAGGCGAGCCTGGCGAAGGCGCCGTTCTGGTTCGATGGCCAGAGGATGGTCTGGGAATGTCTCCAGAACCTCAACGCCGAGCTGGCCATGCGCGAAGTGGAAATCCACTTCGCGCTTTTGATTCAGCGCCTGCCGGGCATCATCGAGTTGCGCTTCCATGACGGCGCGCCGTTTGCCGATCCGTCCACCCGGGCGTGGATCGCCGCCAACGTCATGCCGCACCTGCAAAGTGCCAGCGCGCCGCGCAAGGTCGAAAGCGAGAACGTCGAAACCCAGCCGGCCTGGGAAAAAGCCCTCGAAGAAGTCCAGCCGATCCTGCGCAAGGAAGGCTTGAAGCCGGCCGTGCAGATTCTCAAGCAGGGTCTGCAATCGGCCCACGGTGGCCGTGAACGCTTCTTCTGGCAGTTCACCCTCGCGCGGCTGTGTTTCCTGGCCAAGAAATACGAACTGGCCAAGAACCAGCTCGAAACCCTCGATCAGACATTACAGGACTCAGGCCTGCACGCCTGGGAGCCCGATCTTGCATTGCAAGTGCTGCACCTGCTGCACAGTTGCTGCGAGTTGTTGCCGCAGAACCACGCCGTACGTGAAAGCAAGGAAGAGATTTATCGCAGGCTGTGCCACCTCGACCTCGAAGTGGTACTCGAATAGGCCCCAGGGCCACAACCGCAAGGAGAAAAGCCATGGCCAAAGAAGGCTCGGTAGCCCCCAAGGAACGCATCAACGTCACCTTCAAACCCGCCACCGGCGGAGCTCAGGAAGAGATTGAACTGCCGCTGAAGCTGCTGGCAATCGGTGACTACACCCACCGCAAGGACGATCGCAAAATCGAAGATCGCAAGCCGATCAGCATCGACAAGATGACCTTCGACGAAGTGTTGGCCAAGCAAGAGCTGGGTCTGACGCTGAGCGTGCCGAACCGTCTGCAGGAAGATGGCGAGGCTGAAGAGCTGGCCGTGCAATTGCGCGTCAATTCGATGAAGGACTTCAACCCGGCCAGCCTGGTCGAGCAAGTGCCTGAGCTGAAAAAACTGATGGAACTGCGCGATGCGCTGGTGGCCCTCAAAGGCCCGCTGGGTAACGCACCTGCGTTCCGTAAAGCGATCGAAGGCGTGCTCGCCGACGACGAATCCCGCGGTCGCGTACTCGGTGAGCTGGGCCTGAACGCCGCAGCCCCGGACGCCTGAGACTCCAGTAGCCAAGGAAGCCAACACAATGAGCACTAGCGCAGCACAAGAGAAGAGCGCCGCCAGCGGCGAATACAGCATTCTCGACAGCATCATCGCCGAAACCCGTCTGACCCCGGACGACGAAGCCTACGACATCGCCAAGCGTGGCGTGTCGGCGTTCATCGAAGAGCTGCTCAAGCCGCAGAACAACGGTGAGCCGGTCAAGAAAGCCATGGTTGACCGCATGATCGCCGAGATCGATGCCAAGCTCAGCCGTCAGATGGACGAGATCCTGCACCACCCGGATTTCCAGGCGCTGGAATCGTCGTGGCGTGGTCTGCAGTTGCTGGTCGACCGCACCAACTTCCGCGAAAACATCAAGATCGAAATCCTCAACGTCTCCAAAGAAGACCTGCTGGACGATTTCGAAGATTCGCCGGAAGTCATGCAGTCGGGCCTGTACAAGCACATCTACACCGCTGAATACGGCCAGTTCGGTGGTCAGCCGGTGGGCGCGATCATCGCCAACTACTACATGTCGCCGAGCTCGCCAGACGTCAAGCTGATGCAGTACGTGGCCAGCGTTTCGTGCATGTCCCACGCGCCGTTCATCGCTGCCGCCGGGCCGAAATTCTTCGGTCTGGAAAGCTTCACCGGCCTGCCGGATCTGAAAGATCTGAAAGACCACTTCGAAGGCCCGCAATTCGCCAAATGGCAGAGCTTCCGTACTTCGGAAGACTCCCGCTACGTTGGCCTGACCGTGCCGCGTTTCCTGCTGCGTAACCCGTACGATCCGGAAGAAAACCCGGTGAAATCGTTCGTGTACAAGGAAACCGTTGCCAACAGCCATGAGCATTACCTGTGGGGCAACACCGCTTACGCCTTCGGCACCAAGCTGACCGACAGCTTCGCCAAATTCCGCTGGTGCCCGAACATCATCGGCCCGCAGAGCGGTGGCGCGGTTGAAGATCTGCCTCTGCACCATTTCGAAAGCATGGGCGAAATCGAAACCAAGATCCCTACCGAAGTATTGGTTTCCGACCGTCGTGAATACGAACTGGCCGAGGAAGGCTTCATCTCCCTGACCATGCGCAAAGGCTCCGACAACGCGGCGTTCTTCTCCGCAAGCTCAGTGCAGAAGCCGAAGTTCTTCGGCATCAGCGCAGAAGGCAAGGCTGCAGAGCTGAACTACAAGCTCGGCACTCAACTGCCGTACATGATGATCGTCAACCGCCTGGCTCACTACTTGAAAGTGCTGCAGCGCGAGCAACTCGGTTCGTGGAAAGAGCGTACCGACCTCGAGCTGGAACTGAACAAGTGGATCCGTCAGTACGTCGCCGACCAGGAAAATCCGAGCGCCGAAGTGCGTGGCCGTCGTCCGCTGCGCGCTGCGCAGGTGATCGTCAGCGACGTTGAAGGCGAGCCGGGCTGGTACCGCGTGAGCTTGAACGTGCGTCCGCACTTCAAGTACATGGGTGCCGATTTCACCCTGTCGCTGGTTGGCAAGCTGGACAAAGAGTAAGAGCGACTCATGGACGGATACGGCAGCCTGTTCGAACGCCTCAACGGCGACGCACAACTACGCAAGGGCAACAGCCTTGAGGCTTGCGCCATGGCGTCAGTGGCTGCCCATCTGGCCAAAATGCTCAGCACCCGGGCCGGCAGCGTGCAAACGCTGGCCGACTACGGGTTGCCCGATCTCAATGACATGCGCCTGAGCCTGCACGACTCGCTGAGTCAGGCCCGTCTGGCCATCGAAAACTTCATCGAAGCCTACGAGCCACGCCTGAGCAACGTGCGTGTCATTTCCCTGCCGCGTGACCACGATCAACTGCGCCTGGCCTTCAGTATCGAAGGCTTGCTGGAAGTCGAGGGTTTCAAGCGTCAGGTCAGTTTCTCCGCGCGCCTGGATGGCAGCGGTCAAGTCAAGGTCACCTAAGGAGATCCCCGATGTCTGGCAAACCCGCAGCACGCGTATCCGACCCCACCGCTTGCCCGCTCCCCGGCCACGGCACCAACCCGATCGCCGCCGGTTCCGGCGACGTGTTCTTCGACGGCCTCGCGGCCGCCCGCCAAGGCGATGCCTCGGCGTGTGGTGGTGCGATGTCCGGCGGTTTGGCGACCACTGTGTTGATCAACGGCAAGCCTGCCGCGACGGTTGATTCGGTGGGGACCCATGGCAACAAGGTCACGGCTGGGTCAGGCACGGTGATCATTGGCAATTCGCATACGCCGGTGCCGTTTGTGCCGCCGTTGCCGCTGATGCTGTTTTCACATACACAGCACGTGGTTATGGAAGATCAAGATGGAAATCCGCTGTCCGATATTCCCTATCAAATTACAACATCCAAAGGGAAAGTCATCACCGGTCAAAGTGATGCAATGGGCAGAACCGAGTTAGTCGGAGGAAATGAGGGTGAAACTTTCGACTTCCACGCGGCGATCGATGGAGCGGCACTATGAGTGCAGAAGTTCTGTCGACGTTAATGGCACGCTCAATTGCCTTGACTCCGAAAGCGGACAAGACTCCCAAAAAAGTGACCTATAAGGTTTTTTGGAAAACAACGGCTTTTTGGACTGATGCAGACATTGCTGACTTTCAGAATGATGCGCCATTGATTGCTGAAACTTTGATCAATGAAAAGTATTGGAACAGAGAAGGGGCAGTCGCTAACAATAGATTTACATGCGAAGATTTTGCACTTAGGGTGTTGTGTGAGTTCGCGTCCAAGCGTGGGCTGCCAGTCAAGTTGAAAACGGGTGTCCGGACCTACCGTAACATGGAGAACTATACCGCAGCGAACCATGACAGATATGCGTCCAATATGTTTGGATTCAGTGAAATGGTTATGTTGACTTACGGTGCTCCCGACATGCAGCGAGTCGGTGAAAATACCTTGGCAGTGGATTCAGTAGAAGGGTTGTTACCTGGCGATATCCTAGCGCAGGCGAAGGATCGACCTGGTGATCTCGCGCACCACATTCAAATGGTTGTCCGTATTACAGAAACGGAACTTGAGATTCGCCAAGGAAATACCTCTGGTGCCAGTTTTCGTCCAGTCACAACGATACAGAAATGGATGGGTTCAAACATGGCTGACCCGCAGAACTCTGGGTACGCGGGCATGCTGATCGAGACCGGGCTTTATCGAAAGGCCGGAGCAGGTTGGAATTATAAAAATCTCAGCACCGGCTCAATGGCCGAAGATTTTTTGAGTATTTTTTTGTTTTATCGATGGAATTTCATGGAGTTCAATAAGTGACTATTCAAGGTTACTTGGCCGGAGTGGCTGATAGCGATTTGTTTGGCACTTTAGCGATTATTTGCTTGGTAGTTGCCTTGTCCGGGATTTTTTCGCGAGTCAGGGAAAAGAAGATGCATAAAATCATGATGTTCGTGTGTGTGATGATGATTCCGGTTATGCACGTGATTGGAAGTATTTATTTGAACAAGACACCTGCTTGAGATGATAGTTGGGCTGTCGAAGACTGGCGATTCTCTCGAAATCTCGATTGTGCCAGTCGCACGAAAATTGCTGACTTGCAAAAAAGGGGGATGTCCCCTAATGATGGTAAGTTGGTGATATGGGAATCGAGGAAGGTGAAGTGATGAGTGCGACTCTATTATATTATTCAAATGATGAAGTATGTAGGCGCAAGCTCATGAAGCTGTCTATCGCGATTCTTGCCGTGGCTCTGGTTTCACTGACAAACGTATTTCAAAATGCCCTCATGATGTTGATGGATAGTGTTAACTTTATTCCGTCTCAATCCTCCATTTTTTCATTCGAGCCTTATGAGATCAATGAGGGGTCGTCGAATTACTGGATCTATGGCGAGGATGGGGAGAACTATTACTACTTCTCCTACGAGCCCGCAACGCCTTACGTATTCATTCGTAAATCCAATACATGCCCGTCGTTTGATCGTCTTGACCATGCCACGTGGTGCGCCGCAGAACGCGGCGGTAAAAAATGAACCGGCATTTCGGTGGCGAAGCGTTTTTTTTATGAGTTCATTTTTCAGGCAGGTACCCCGTGTCCTTTAACCACTACTACCAAAGCGAACTCACCGCACTGCGCCAGCTCGGTCGCCGTTTCGCCGAGCGTAGTCCGGCGCTGGCGCCGTATCTGGGGCAGGCCGGGCGGGATCCGGATGTGGAGCGGTTGCTCGAAGGCTTTGCGTTTCTGACCGGGCGTTTGCGCCAGAAGCTCGATGACGAGCTGCCGGAGCTCAGCCATTCGCTGATGCAGCTGCTGTGGCCGAACTACATGCGCCCGCTGCCGGCGTTCAGCATTCTGCAGTTTGATCCGCTCAAGCGTTCCGGGCCGGCGCTGCTGGTTGAGCGCGATACGCCGATCGAGAGCAAGCCGATCGAAGACGTGCGCTGCCGCTTCCGTACGTGCTACCCGACCGAGGTGTTGCCGCTGGATCTGGCCGCGCTGAATTACTCGGTGAAGGGCGATGGCTCGCTGCTCAGCCTGCGCCTGGAAATGAGCGCTGACGGCCACCTCGGCGAACTGGAGCTGAGCAAATTGCGCCTGCACTTTGCCGGCGAGCGTTACATCAGCCAGATGTTGTACCTGAGCCTGCTGCGCAACCTCGACGGCATCGAACTGATCCCGCTCGACGGCGCCGGCAAGCCGATTGATGGCGTCAGCGGCAAGCCGATGGCGTTCAAGATCCCCGGCGACCGGGTCAAACCGGTGGGCTTTGCCGAAGAAGAAGCGTTGATCCCGTATCCGCTGAACACCTTCCGTGGCTATCGCTACCTGCAGGAATACTTCGCCTTCCAGGACAAATTCCTGTTCGTCGACGTCAACGGTCTGGACATTCTCAAGGCGCTGCCGGAAGACACCCTCAAGCAGATGCGCGGCCTCGAATTGCGCTTCGACATTCGCAAGAGCGGCATCATGCGCATGCGTCCGACTCTGGATAACGTGAAGCTGTTCTGCACGCCGATCGTCAATCTGTTCGAGCACGATGCACTGCCGATCCGCCTCGACGGCAAGCAGGATGAATACCTGTTGCTGCCGGCGGAATACGACCTGGAAAACTGCGGTGTGTTCTCCGTGGAAACCGTCACTGGCTGGAAGCCCGGCGGTCTCGGTTATCAGGAATACGTGCCGTTCGAATCCTTCGAGCACGACCCGAGTTTCGACGTGCCCAACAGCCGGCCGCATTACAGCATTCGCCAACGTTCGTCCTTGCTGCATGACGGCCTCGACACTTACCTGAGCTTCGGCATCCGCCACACCGAAGCCCACGAAACCCTGTCGATCGAGCTGATGTGCACCAACCAGAACCTGCCGAAAAAGCTCAAGCTCGGCGACATCTGCATGGCCAGCGAGCAGACCCCGGAATTCCTCAGTTTCCGCAACATCACCCCGGCCACGTCGAGCTTCGCGCCGCCGCTGAACCGTGACTTCCTGTGGAAGCTGATCAGCAACATGTCGCTTAACTATCTGTCGCTGGCGGACGTCAATGCGTTGAAGGTGATTCTGGAAACCTACGACCTGCCGCGTTACTACGACCAGCACGCGGAAAAGGTCAGCAAACGCCTGCTCGGCGGCCTCAAGCACATCAAGCATCACCACGTCGACCGACTGCATCGCGGTCTGCCGGTGCGCGGTCTGCGCACCGAACTGACCATCGACCCGGAAGGCTATATCGGCGAAGGCGACCTGTTCGTCTTCGCTTCGGTTCTCAACGAGTTTTTCGCGCTTTACGCCAGTCTCAATTCATTCCATGAGCTGCGGGTAAAAAGCACACAGGGAGAGGTGTACCAATGGACACCACGTATGGGCCTGCAGCCCCTGCTTTAAGCGGGCTGACCAAGGTAATACGCGAGTACTCGCTGTTTCAGGCCGTGCTGCTGGTGATCGACCGGCTGCGCGAGGCACACCCGCATCTGAGCGAAGACGATCTGTACGACCAGGTCGAGTTCCAGGCCAACCCGAGCCTGGGCTTTCCGCGCAGCGACGTCGATCGCGTCGAGTTTTTCGAAGAGCACGGCAAGATGCGCGCGCGCATGCGCTTCAACCTGATCGGCCTGGTCGGCTCCGGCTCGCCGCTGCCGGCGTTCTATGGCGAACAAGCCTTGGGCGACAGCGAGGACGGCAACCCGACGCGCAATTTCCTCGACCTGTTCCACCATCGCCTGCAACGACTGATGCTGCCGATCTGGCGCAAGTACCGCTACCGCGCGAGCTTCCAGAGCGGCGCGATCGACCCGTTCTCGGCGCAGCTGTTCGCCCTGATCGGCCTGGGCGGCGACGAGATCCGCAAGGCCAAGGAACTCAACTGGAAACGCTTGCTGCCGTACCTCGGCCTGCTCAGTTTGCGGGCGCACTCGGCGGCGCTGATCGAAGCCGTGCTGCGTTACTACTTCAAGCACGAAGACCTGGTCATCGAGCAATGCATCGAGCGCCGCGTGGAAATCCTCGACGAGCAGCGCAATCGTTTGGGCCGCGCCAACAGCGTACTCGGCGAAGACCTGGTGCTGGGCGAACACGTGCGCGATCGCAGCGGCAAATTCCGCATTCACATCACCGAACTCGACTGGCAGCGATTCCATGAATTCCTGCCGATCGGTTTCGGTTACCAGCCGCTTTGCGCGCTGGTGCGGTTCACCTTGCGTGACCCGCTCGATTACGACATTCGCCTGGTCCTGCGCCAGGAAGAAATCCGCGAACTGCGCATCGGTGAGCAGAACGCCTGTCGCCTCGGTTGGACCAGTTGGCTGGGCCGCGAAAAAGCGGACGGCGTGGTGACCCTGGGCAGCAAAATTCATTAAGGACGTGAGCCATGATCAACGTAGACCTGCAACAACTCATCCAGGCGCTGGACGCCGAAACCCGTCGTGATCTGGAGCGTTCGGCCGAGCGTTGCGTCGCCCGTGGCGGCAGCAAGATCCTCGTCGAAGACTTGCTGCTGGGCTTGCTCGAGCGTCCGAACGGCTTGCTGTCGCGCGCGTTGCAAGATGCTGACGTCGACGCCGGTGAACTGACCGCTGCATTGCAGTCGCGGGTCGAGCACAGCGCTTCGCGCAACCCGGTGTTCGCTCCGGAACTGGTGCAATGGCTGCAAGACGCGCTGCTGGTGGCCAACCTCGAACTGGGCCAGACCCAGGTCGAGGACGCCGCGCTGATCCTGGCGTTGCTGCGCAACCCGATGCGTTATGCCGGCAGCCGCTATCAACCGCTGCTTGCCAAGCTGAACATCGATCGTTTGAAGGAATTTGCCCTGTCGCAACAGGAGCAGCCGGCGGCCAATGGCAAGCCGGCGGCACAAGGCGAATCGCTGTTGCAGCGCTTCACCCACAACCTGACCCAACAGGCCCGCGACGGCAAACTCGACCCCGTGCTGTGCCGTGACGGCGCGATCCGGCAGATGGTCGACATCCTCGCCCGTCGGCGCAAGAACAACCCGATCGTCGTCGGTGAGGCCGGCGTCGGTAAAACCGCCATCGTCGAAGGTCTCGCCTCGCGCATCGCTGCCGGTGAAGTGCCGCAGGTGCTCAAAGGCGTTGAATTGCTGTCGCTGGACATGGGCCTGTTGCAGGCCGGCGCCAGCGTCAAAGGTGAATTCGAGCGCCGTTTGAAAGGCGTGATCGACGAAGTCAAAGCCTCGCCGAAACCGATCATTCTGTTCATCGACGAAGCCCACACGCTGATCGGCGCGGGCGGCAATGCCGGCGGTTCCGATGCAGCCAACCTGCTGAAACCGGCGCTGGCCCGTGGCGAACTGCGCACCATCGCCGCGACCACCTGGGCCGAGTACAAGAAATACTTCGAGAAAGACCCGGCGCTGGCCCGTCGTTTCCAGCCTGTGCAATTGCACGAACCGACCGTCAGCGAAGCGGTGACCATTCTGCGTGGTCTGGCTCAGGTCTACGAGAAGAGCCACGGCATCTACCTGCGCGATGACGCGGTGGTGTCCGCTGCTGAGTTGTCCGCGCGTTACCTGGCCGGTCGGCAACTGCCGGACAAGGCTGTCGACGTCCTCGACACTGCGTGCGCCCGCGTGCGCATCAGCCTCGCCGCCGCCCCGGAAAGCCTTGAACGCCTGCGTGGCGAACTGGCTGAAGGCGGCCGTCAGCGCCAGGCCCTGCGTCGCGATGCCGAGGCCGGCCTGCTCATCGACCACGAAGCGCTGGAGGCACTGGAAGCGCGGCTGGACGAAGCCGAAAGCGAGATGGTTGCGCTCGAGACCCTGTGGACTGAGCAGAAAGAGCTCGCCGAGCGTCTGCTGGAACTGCGTCAGCAACTGGCGAAGGCCCGCGAGGCTGCAGCTGTCGAGCCGACCGTCAGCGTGGAAGAAGACGCCGAAGGCACCGTGATTGAAACCGTGGTCGCCGAGGTTGAAGAAGGCCAAAGCGTCGAAGCGCTGGAAGCCCAGCTGCATGAAACCCACGCCGCGTTGACCGCTGCGCAAGTCAAAGAACGTCTGGTCAGCTTCGAAGTCTGCCCGCGTCTGGTTGCCGAAGTGATCAGCGCCTGGACCGGTGTGCCGTTGGCGCAACTGGCCCGCGAGCACAACGCCAAGGTCGCCAGTTTCGCCACCGACCTGCGCACGCGCATCCGTGGTCAGGAACAAGCCGTGCACGCACTGGATCGCTCGATGCGCGCCACCGCTGCCGGTCTGAACAAGCCTGACGCACCGGTCGGGGTGTTCCTGCTGGTCGGCCCGAGCGGCGTCGGCAAGACCGAAACCGCGCTGGCCCTGGCGGACCTGTTGTACGGCGGTGATCGCTTCATCACCACCATCAACATGTCCGAGTTCCAGGAAAAGCACACCGTCTCGCGCCTGATCGGTGCGCCACCGGGCTACGTCGGTTACGGCGAGGGCGGCATGCTCACCGAAGCCGTGCGTCAGAAGCCGTATTCGGTGGTGTTGCTCGATGAAGTCGAGAAGGCTGATCCGGACGTGCTCAACCTGTTCTACCAAATCTTCGACAAAGGCGTGGCCAACGATGGCGAAGGTCGCGAGATCGACTTCCGCAACACGTTGATCCTGATGACCTCGAACCTCGGTAGCGACAAGATCAGCGACCTCTGCGAAAACGGCGCACGTCCGACCGCCGAAGTGCTCGAAGAAACCATTCGCCCGGTACTCAGCAAGCACTTCAAACCGGCGCTGCTGGCGCGGATGAAAGTGGTGCCGTACTACCCGGTCGGCGGCCCGGTGCTGCGCGAGCTGATCGAGATCAAACTCGGCCGTCTCGGCGAGCGCCTGAACCGTCGTCAGCTGGAATTCAGCTGGTGCCAGAACCTCGTCGATCACCTGTCCGAACGCTGCACGCAAAGCGAAAGCGGCGCGCGCCTGATCGACCATCTGCTCGACCAGCACGTGCTGCCGCTGGTGGCTGATCGTCTGCTCGATGCGATGGCGACCGGCGAAAGCCTCAAGCGTGTGCATGCCACGCTCGACGGCAACTCCAGCGTGACCTGCGAGTTCGTCTGAGGTGGGCGTGATGTTCACTCAAGTGCCGCAGCCACTGGTCTACGCCGAAGCGTTGCTGGCGCAGTTCGCCAGTCTGTCGCGCGCGGCGGACAGTGCTGCGCTGCTGGGTGAATTCGTCCGTGGGCTGGCCGAGCTCAGCGGCTGCGAACTGACGCAGCTGTACCTGCTCGACGCCACCCACACCTGCCTGGGGATGAATGCCGAGTGCCTCGACGGCGCGCTGCAACCGCGTCAGGCGGCGAGCCTGCCGGCGGATTACAACGGTGAGCAACTGCTTCAATTTGCCCTGTGCCAGAACCGCGTGGTCTGCCTCGACGACCTCACCGGAAGCCTGCACGAAACCAGTTTTCTGCCGGCCGCTAGCACGCCGTGGCAGTCGCTGTTGTGCGTGCCGCTGGTCAATCAGCACAAGTCGGTCGAGGGCTTGCTGCTCTGCGCCAGCCGTCGTCGCACTGACCTGCAGGGTTTCGCCGATTCCCTCGGCCAGCTCGGCTCGTTCGTGCTCGGCCAACTGCATCTGCTGCAACGCCTGCGCCAGCCGCCGGCCGAATCGGCCACCGCCACACGCAGTGTGCCGAGCATCAGCGGCTACGGCCTGATCGGTAAAAGCGCGGCGATGCGCCAGACCTACTCGCTGATCAGCAAGATCCTCCACAGCCCGTACACCGTGCTGTTGCGTGGCGAGACCGGCACCGGCAAGGAAGTGGTGGCGCGGGCGATTCACGATTGCGGCCCGCGTCGCTCCCAGGCGTTCATCGTGCAGAACTGTGCGGCGTTCCCGGAAAACCTGTTGGAAAGCGAGCTGTTCGGCTATCGCAAAGGCGCCTTCACTGGCGCCGATCGCGATCGCGCCGGGCTGTTCGACGCAGCCAATGGCGGCACGCTGCTGCTGGATGAGATCGGCGACATGCCGCTGTCGCTGCAAGCGAAGATTCTGCGTGTGTTGCAGGAAGGCGAGATTCGTCCGCTGGGTTCCAACGACACCCACAAGATCGACGTGCGCATCATCGCCGCGACGCACCGTGATCTGGCGGCGCTGGTCAGCGAAGGCAAGTTCCGCGAGGACTTGTACTACCGCCTCAAGCAATTCCCGATCGAACTGCCGGCCCTGCGTCAGCGCGAAGGCGACATCCTCGATCTGGCCCGGCATTTCGCCGAGAAGACCTGCACGTTTTTGCAGCGCGATCCGGTGCGCTGGTCGGACTCGGCGCTGGAGCATCTGTGCGGTTACACCTTTCCCGGCAACGTCCGCGAACTCAAGGCGCTGGTCGAGCGTGCAGTGTTGCTCTGCGAGGGCGGCGAGTTGCTCGCCGAGCATTTTTCCCTGCGCCTGGAAGCGATGCCCGAAGACAACAGCGGCCTGAATCTGCGCGAGCGGCTGGAGCAGGTCGAGCGCACGTTATTGCTTGATTGCCTGCGCAAGAACGACGGCAACCAGACCCTCGCCGCCCGCGAACTGGGCCTGCCACGGCGCACGCTGCTGTATCGGCTGGGGCGCTTGAACATCAATCTGGGAGATTTCGATGGCTAGGCAAAGAGCCCGCGAGATGTCCGCAAAAACCCATTTCAGCGCCGCCCGCAAGGGTCGGCGCTTTGTGCTTTGTCTACATCTGGAGACCCTCTGATGTCTGTTCGTCACTGGCACGCTGTCCTGCTGACCCTCGTCGTTCTATGCGGCCTTGGCGGCTGTAGCGGCAATTACAAATTCAACGACAACGACTATCGCCCGTTGGGTGATCCGCAAGCGGTCAATCGCGGCAAGTGACCGCAAGGAGCATCAAACATGGAATTGGTTTTCGAAATGCTGAACACCAAGCAGTTCGTGCCCACCGAGTTGTGCCAGCGGACCTTCAAACAGGCCGGCGGCGTGATCGGGCGCGGCGAGGATTGCGACTGGATCATCCCTGACCGCAAGCGTCACCTGTCCAATCATCACGCGATTGTCAGCTACCGCGAGGGCTCGTTCTTCCTCACCGACACCAGCAGCAACGGTGTCCAGGACGGCAGCAGTGGCGCACGCCTGCACAAGGGCGAGCCGGTGCGCATCGAGCACGGCAGCACCTACATTCTCGGCGACTTCGAGATCCGCGCGCGGCTGGTCCGTGACCCGGCGACCTTCGACGGCGAAGTCGGTCGCCCGCGCGCGGCTGGCAGCATCATTCCGGACGACGCCTTTCTCGATCTCGACCCGCTCAACGCCCTCGAACAGCAAGAGCGCGTCTACTCGGAAATCGATGAGCTGCTGTCGCCCACCGCCAAGCCGGAAGATTCCCGTCAGCGTGCCGACTACGCGCGCATCGACATGGAAAGCCTGATGGTCCCGGAGCTGATTGCCGCCCCGGCCGAACCTGAGCCAGCGCCTGCGCCGAAAGCCGTCGAGCGTCAGAGCGAAGGTTTCTGGGAACACTTCGGCGCGGCGCTGGGCGTCGACGTCAAAGGCCTCAGCCACGACGAACGTGAAGCGCTGGCGCTCAACGCTGCGCGCCTGCTGCGCCAGAGCATCGGCGGTTTGCAGCAGAGCCTGCGTACCCGCTCCGAGCTGAAAAACGAATTGCGTCTGGCCCAGACCACTGTGCAAGGCACCAACAAGAACCCGCTGAAATTCGCCGTCGATCCGAGCGAAGCACTGCAGATCCTGTTGCAGCCAAGCAAGCCCGGCCATCTGCCGGCCGAGCAGGCGATCTCCCGCGCGTTCCGTGATTTGCAGGCGCACCAAGTGGCTTTGCTCACCGCCAGTCGCGCCGCCGTACGCGGCACGCTGGAGCACTTCTCGCCAGAGCAGCTGACCCTGCGTTTCGAGCGCGACAACAAGCCATTGATTGCAACATCGGGTGGGCGCTGGAGAGCGTTCGGCCGCTATCACCAGGCACTGCGTCAGGACGATGACTGGAGCGAGCGTCTGCTGGCCCGCGACTTCGCCCAGGCCTACGAAGAACAGATCCGCCTGATCTCCACCCTCCACACCGACCACCAAGGATGATGCGCATGTCTCGCCGCTCGACCGCTTTTTTCAAGACGCTGACTGCGCTCACCGTGCTGGTGCTGCTTGCCGGTTGCTCGTCGCTGTCGCCGTACTCGAAAGTGACCAAGATCAACCTCAAGCTGACCGGCAGCGATCAGCTCAACCCGGATCTCAACGGTCGGCCGTCGCCGATCGTCGTGCGCCTGTTCGAACTCAAGCACCCGGTGACCTTCGAGAACGCTGATTTCTTCAGCCTCTACGAACGCGCCAAGGAATCCCTCAACCCGGATCTGGTGGCCAGTGAAGAACTCGAACTGCGCCCGGGTGAAACCGTGGAACTGAAACTCAGCGTGGAGGAGGGCAGCCGTTACGTGGGCATCCTCGCTGCCTATCGCGACCTGCCGGATACGCAATGGCGGCACACCGTGCAGATCACTCCGCTGGAGCTCACCGAGGCTGATCTGACCCTCGATCAGGCCGGTATCCGCAACACCCAACAAGTGCTCGCCAAGGCGGATGACTGATCATGAACACCCATAAAGTCATTTGGCAGGAAGGCATGTTGCTGCGACCGCAGCACTTCCAGCACAACGATCGTTACTACGATCACCAGATGAAAACCCGCACGCAATTGCTCGGTGGCTACACCTGGGGTTTTCTCAATCTGGAAATCGACTTGCAGTTCCTCAACATGGGCAAGCTGGTGATCAGTGAAGCCTCGGGGATCCTGCCGGACGGCAGCCTGTTCGAACTCGGTGGCAACACTGAGCCGCTGGCGCTGGACGTGCCGCCGAACACCGGCAACACGCCGATCTATCTGGCGCTGCCACTGGTCACCGGCAACCACATCGAGGCCCGGCGCCCGGAGCAATCCGACGTGCTCGCGCGCTACACCGCGTATGACGCCGAAGTCGCCGACTCCAACGCCGGCGATGATTCCGCCAGCCAGGTCAGCTGCGGTCGTCCGGACTTCAAACTGTTGCTCGGCGAGCAGCAGAGCGATCAGGCCTACGTGAAGCTGAAAATCTGCGACGTGCTCGATACCACACCCGACGGCGTGATCAGCCTCGACCCGGATTTCGTCCCGACCTACATTCAGGCCCACGCCTCCAGCTACCTGCTGTCGTGCCTGAAAGAAGTCATCAGCATGCTCAGCCACCGTGGCGACACCATCGCCGAGCGAATTCGCTCCAACGGCAAGGTTGGCGGCGCAGAAGTCGGCGACTTCATGATGCTGCAACTGATCAACCGCACCGAACTGCTGCTGCGCCATTACCTCGGTCTGGAACAGGTGCATCCGGAAGAGTTGTACCGCACGCTGCTGACCATGCTCGGCGATCTGGCGACCTTCTCCGGCGAGAGCAAACGCCCGCGTCTGGACAGCCGCTACTCCCACGCCGATCAGGGCGCGAGCTTTCGCAAACTGATGGAAGCGATCCGCCAAGTGCTGTCGATGGTGCTCGAACAGCACGCCATCGAACTGATCCTGCAGGCGCGTCAGTACGGCATCATCGTCTCGCCGTTGCACGATCACAAACTGCTCGGCTCGGCCTCGTTCGTACTGGCAGCCAGTGCCAACTGCGACTCCGAAGAACTGCGTCAGCGTTTGCCGCAGCACCTCAAGGTCGGCCCGGTGGAGCGCATCCGCCAACTGGTCAACCTGCACTTGCCGGGGATCAAGGTCAAACCGTTGCCGGTGGCCCCACGGCAGATCGCGTTCCACTCGAACAAAACCTATTTCATCCTCGAACTCAGTTCCGAAGACCTGGCACAACTCGAACGCTCCGGCGGTTTCGCGTTCCACGTGTCCGGCGAATTCGCCGAGCTTGAACTGAAATTCTGGGCCATCAGGAACTGACCGACATGATCAAGGAAACGGATTACAACCAGGACGACAAAACCGTCCTGCTCGACCGTCAGGGCCACGGACCGGCATCGAGTCCGCTGACCGACTTCGCCGCGCCGCCGCGTTTCGAGCAACTGGAAGAACGCATGATCTACGCTGCGCGCCTGCGTCCGGCCGAAGCGTTCAACATCAGCCTCAACTCGCTGGTCGCGGCCTCGTCCGATCTGCTCTCGGAAGTGGTGCGTCTCAAGCACAGCGAAACCCGCGAAGATCTGTACGCACTCAATGAGCGTCTGACCGCCGGGCTGAAGTTGTTCGAAGTGCGCGCCCTGCACAACGGCGCCGAAAGCAGCCAGGTAATGGCCGCGCGATACGTGCTCTGCACCGTGGTCGACGAAGCCGTCGTGACCACGCCGTGGGGCAACGAAAGCGAGTGGTCGCAGATGAGCCTGCTGAGCAGCTTCCACAACGAAACCTTCGGCGGCGAGAAGTTTTTCCAGCTGCTCGATCGGCTGTCGAAAAACCCGGTCAAGCACCTGCCGATGCTCGAACTGATGTACCTGTGCCTGTCCCTCGGTTTCGAGGGCAAGTACCGCGTACAGGCGCGCGGCATGCTCGAGCTTGAAGGCATCCGCGACGCCTTGTACCGGCAGATCCGTCAGTTGCGCGGCGACGTGCCGCGCGAGTTGTCGCCGCACTGGGAAGGTCTCAACGATCAGCGCCGCAACCTGGTGCGCATCGTGCCGGCGTGGATGGTGGTGCTCTTTACTCTGGTCTGCCTGGTGGTGATGTATTCGGGCTTCGCCTGGGTCCTGAGCGAACAACGCGACACCGTTCTGCATCCTTATCAGCCGCTTGATCCAGCCGCGGTACAACCGCAGGCGCAGCCGTAAAACAGGGACGTGTGATGAAAAAGTTTTTCAAGAAAGTCGGCGCCTTCCTGCGCCAGACCTGGGTCTGGACTCTGCTGCTGGTGCTGTTCGTGGCGCTGCTGGTGTGGTTCGTCGGCCCGTTGTTGGCGGTCGATGATTACAAGTTCTGGGAAAGCGCGACCTCGCGCCTGCTGACCATCAGCGTGCTGTTCCTGATCTGGGGCCTGACCATGGTCTTCGTCAGCTGGCGCGCGGGTATCCGCAAGAAAGCCGAGGAAGAAAGCGAGGACGGCCAGGACCGTATCCGCCGCGAAGAGCTGATCGACGAAGAACAGAAAGAGTTGAAGGCGCGTTTCAAGGACGCGCTGAAAACCCTGAAGACGTCGAGCCTGTATCGCGGTCGCAGCGAGCGCTGGCGCAGTGACTTGCCGTGGTACCTGCTGATCGGTCCGCAGGCCTCCGGCAAGACCAGCCTGCTGGACTTTTCCGGTCTGGAATTTCCGATCAACAAGATCGACCGCAAGCTGACCCGCGACACCCTCGGCACCCGTCATTGCGACTGGTATTTCGCCGACCACGGTGTCCTGATCGACACCGCCGGGCGCTATACCACTCAACCGGACGCCGAAGTCGACGGCAACGCCTGGACAACCCTGCTGGAGCTGCTGCGCAAGCGTCGTCGCGGTCGTCCGTTGAACGGCGTGCTGGTGACCGTTCCGGTGGAAACCCTCACCGGTGGCAGCGAGCAGGACATCGACACGCTGGCGCGCCAGGTACGCAGCCGTCTGCAGGACGTGCATCAGAAACTGCACGTCGACGTGCCGGTGTATCTGGTTCTGAGCAAGGCTGACAAGCTGCTCGGCTTCGACGAGTTCTTCGATCAACTGACCCGCGAAGAAAGCGATCAGGTGCTCGGCACCAGTTTCCGCAAGGATCAGGTCGGCACCGACGTCGCGGTTCTGCGCAACGAGTTCGAAGAACTGCTGCGCCGCCTGAACAGCCAAGTGATCATGCGCATGCACTCCGAGCGCGACACTCAGCGCCGTGGGCGCATTCTCGACTTCCCGCATCAGTTGGGGCAGATCGGCGAGCGTCTGTGCCTGTTCGTCGACATGGCGTTCACCGGCAACCGCTATCAGCGCGCCACGCAACTGCGCGGTTTCTACCTGACCAGCGCACCGCACCTGACCCAGGAAATGGATTCGACCACCGCCGGCATCGGCGCCAGCCTGGGCATGAACGCCGGCGTGCTGCCGACCCTGCGCAGCGGTCGTTCGCGCTTCATCCACCACTTGCTCAGCCAAGTGATATTCCCCGAAGCCGATCTGGCCGGTCTGGACAAGCGCGAGCGCAGCCGCATTCATTGGGGCCAGCGTGCGTTGTACGTCGGCGCTCTGGCGGCACTGGCACTGTTCGGCATGCTCTGGGCCGGTGGTTTCTCCGCCAACTACGAGCGCCTGGAAAACCTGCGCACGCTGGCGCAGAACTGGACCCAGCAACGCTCGGCCGTGACGCCGCGCGATGACGCCATGGGTGTGCTGAAAGTCCTCGACACCAGCTACGCCGCGACCCAGGTGTTCCCGAGCAAGAGCGACGTGTCGTACCACGAACGTGGCGGCCTGTATCAGGGCGAAGAGATCAACCCGGTGGTGAAAACCGCCTACGAGCGTGAGCTTGAAGCGCAGTTGCTGCCCCGGGTGGCGGCCATGCTCGAAGGGCAGATCCGCGCCAACATGAAAGACCGCGATCGCCTGCTCAACAGCCTGCGTGCGTACCTGATGCTGAACATGAAGGATCGTCGCGATGCGGCGTGGCTCAAGGACTGGGTCGCCACTGACTGGTCGCAGCGCTACACCGGCAACACAGCGGTGCAGAATGGTCTGAGTACGCACCTCGAGCGCTTGCTCAAGCAGCCGTTCATCTACCCGCTGAACGATCAACTGGTGACACAGGCGCGTCAGGTCCTGCGCAGCGAATCGTTAGCCAATGTGGTTTACCGCATGCTCCGCGAGCAGGCGCGCAACCTGCCGGACTACCGCTTCAGTCAGCACCTCGGCCCGCAAGGTTCGTTGTTCATCGGCACTGAATACGTGATTCCGGGCTTCTACACCCAGCAGGGTTATCAGCAGTATTTCTCGGTGCAGGGCGCGGCGCTGGTCACCGATATCCTGCGTGACAACTGGGTGCTGGGCGAAGGCGCGGGCATCAGCGACATGGACTTGCGTCGCCTGATGGTCGAGCTCGAGCAGCTGTACTTCCGCGACTACGCCAACTACTGGAGCGAAGCCGTTGGCCAGGTCGCATTGCCGCCAATCAGCGACGCCGGCGAAGGCGCCGAGCAACTGGCGGGCCTGACTTCGGCCAACTCGCCGGTCCTCGCATTGCTCACCGAAGTGCGCGAAAACACCCGCTTCGAAGCCGCGGCTGATCCGGTCGATGAAGCCGGTGAAGCTGCCGATGCGCTGGCCGGGCAGAAAGGCAAACTGGGCAAGGTCGGCAAACTCGCCGCAGCTGCCGCCGACAAGGCTTCGGCGCTGAACGTGGCGAAGAACCTGCCGGACACCGCGAAGAAATCCCTGCAACGCCGCTTCGAACCGCTGCATCGTCTGCTCGATGACAACAACGGCCCGGGCGCTGACCTGACGCCAGCGTTCAGCGCGCTCAACGACCTGCAACTGCAACTGGCCGGTCTGGCCCGTTCCAGCACGCCGGAGCAAGCCGCGTTCGAGATGGCCAAGACGCGCATGAGCGGCCAGCGTGATGCGCTGACCAACCTGCGTAATGCTTCCGGTCGTCTGCCGCGTCCGCTGAGCGTGTGGTTCAACGTGCTGGCCGAAGACTCTTGGCGACTGGTGCTCAACGATGCCTATCAATACCTGAACGGCCGTTATCAGAACGAGCTGTACAGCGTGTATGGCAAAACCATCAGCAAGCGTTATCCGTTCAGCGCCAGCAGCACCAGCGACGTGGCGATCAGCGACTTCCGCGAGTTCTTCCGCGCTCAAGGTACCGTCGACCGCTTCTTCGACAGCTACATGCGTCCGTTCGTCAGCGGCGATCCGGGCAACTACCGCATGCGCAGCGTCGATGGTCACAGCCTGCCGGTATCGAAGGTCTACCTCGATCAGATGGCGGCGGCGCAGACGATTCGCCAGAGCTTCTTCTCGATCAACCCGGCTGAGCCGACCGTGCAGTTCAAACTTGAACCGTACACCCTCGACCCGGCGGTCAGCCGTTCCGAATTCAAGTTCGGCGACAAGACCATGGAATACCGTCACGGCCCGATCCTGCCAATGACCTTCAAGTGGCCGACCGATGCTGAAGACGGTCGCACCAGCCTGGTCATGGACAAGATGGCCGGGCGTCCGATCGGGATCGAGAAGAACTCCGGCCCATGGTCGCTGTTCCGTCTGTTCGACCTGATGCAGACCGAGTACCTGAACGGTCGTGACGTGCTGGTACTGAAAGCCGACGTGGGCGGCCTGCGCGCCAACTACCTGCTGACCAGCCAGCGCACGCCGAACCCGTTTGACATGGGCGTACTGCGTACTTTCCGTATGCCGGTGCAGCTCTGATGCTGGTGGCCAGTCCCTGGCGCAGCGCGGCGCGTACCGACCCGGGCAAGGTGCGGGCGCGCAACGAAGATGCCTTCCTCGACTCGCCGCAGCATGGGCTGTGGGTGGTCGCGGACGGCATGGGCGGTCATCAGGGTGGCGACATCGCCAGCCAGTTGATCGTCGCCAGCCTGGCTGAGTTGCCGCAACACGAGGACTTCGACGAACGCCTCAAAGCCATCCGCCAGTGCCTGCACTGGCTGAACCGGCGTTTGGGGCAGGAGTTGACCGTCACCGCCGGACGCCACGACAGCATCATGGGCAGCACCGTCGTCGCGCTGCTGGTGGAAGGCAATCGCGCGGCCTGCATCTGGGCCGGCGACAGTCGTTGCTACATGTGGCGCGGGCAGCGGCTGTATCAGCTGTCCAAGGACCATTCGCTGCAACAGCAATTGATCGACGAGCAGCAAATGAGCGTCGAACAGGCGGCAGCGCACCCGGCGGCTCAGGCACTGACCCGAGCCGTCGGCGCCGCCGACACACTGACCCTGGATGTGCTTGAACTCGAGGTCTATCCGGGCGATGTGTTTTTGCTCTGCAGCGATGGTTTGTATCAGGGCCTGAGCAGCGATGCCCTCGGCAACGCCCTCAGCCTCAGCGCGCCGCACGTGGCGCTGGAACGTTTGTTCGACGGCGCTCTGCGTGGCGCCGCGCGTGACAACCTGACTGCCGTGGTGATCCGCCAATGAGTGAACTCGAATCGCCCATCGATGACTTGCTGATCAGCGAAGAACAGGCCAACAACCTGACCTACTTCGCCTTCGCCAAGGAAAACAAGGCAGAGCCTTTGCTGGCGCCAACCAAGGCCAGCATCGGTGCACTGCCGGATGTACTCGCCGGTCGCTACCACCTCGAGCGTCTGCTCGGGGCCGGTGGCATGGGCGCCGTTTACCGGGCGCGGGATCTGCTGCACGAACAGTTCGGCGATCCCGACCCTTACATTGCGCTGAAAATCCTCAGCGAAGAATTTGCCGAATCGCCGGATGCCAGTGCCTTGCTCTACAGCGAGTTCGCCCTGACCCGGCGTCTGCGCCACGACAACGTCGTACGTGCGCACACCTTTGAAGTCGACACCGACTGCCAGCGGGCCTTCATCACCATGGAATACATGCGTGGCCTGACCCTGGACAAATTGCTCTGCGAGCGGCCCCTCGGCCTGCCGTGGCAAGAACTGCGCGACATCGTCCTGCCGCTGCTCGACACGTTGGCCTACGCCCACCGTCGCGGCGTGCTGCACGGTGATCTGAAACCGAGCAACGTCATGCTCAGCGAAGACGGCCTGCGCCTGTTCGACTTCGGTCTGGGGCAGGCAGAGGAGGGCATCTTGCCCGGCCTGCCGCACCTGAGCCGCGAGCGCTTCAACGCCTGGACCCCGGGCTACGCCGCCCCCGAACTGCTTGAGGGCCAACCGTTGTCGGCCAGCGCGGACGTGTACGGCGTGGCCTGCGTGATCTATGAACTGGCGAGCGGCAAACACCCGTTCCGCCGCTTGCCCTCGACCCAGGCCCGCGACGAGCATCTGGAGCGCGAGCTGAGCGCCCCAGCGAATCTACCCCAGCACGGCTGGCACGCGCTGCGAACCGCGCTGAGCTTCAACCCGGCAGAACGCACCATCACTGCCCAACAATTGCGTGACGCCTTGGGCGCCACTTCGTCCTGGCTGCAACGTCTGCGACTTCGGGCGTAACGGATGACATTCGAACAGGGAGCACACAATGTTCAACTCAGCTAACGAAACCCACTTCAGCCTCAAGGTCGAAGACTACGTCGGCGACCTGCAAGTGCTGTCGTTCACCGGCACCGAAGGCATCAGCCAGGCGTATCGCTTCGACCTCGAACTGGTCAGCGAAAACCCTGATCTGGATCTGGAACAACTGCTGCACAAGCAGGCGTTTCTCGCATTCGATCCACAAGGATCCGGCATTCACGGGCAGATCTACCGCGTCGCCCAGGGCGATGCCGGCAAGCGCCTGACCCGCTACAAAGTGTCGATCGTGCCGCAACTGCAATACCTGCATCACCGCACCAACCAGCGCATCTACCAGCAGATGTCGGCGCCGAAAATCATCGCGCTGATCCTCGAAGAGCACGGCATCAAGAGCAACGCCTACAGCTTCCAGCTCAGCCAGCCGTGCCCGGATCGCGACTACTGCGTGCAGTACGACGAAACCGACCTGCATTTCGTTCAGCGCCTGTGCGAAGAGGAAGGCATTCACTACCACTTCCAGCACAGCGAAAAGGCCCACCTGCTGGTGTTCGGCGACGACCAGACCGTGTTCCAGAACCTTGGGCAGCCAACTGCTTATGTGCAGGGCAGCGGTATGGTCGCCGACGAGCCGGTGATCAAAGCCTTCAAACTGCGCCTGGAAACCCGCACCACGCGCACCACGCGCCGCGACTACGACTTCGAAAAACCGCGCCTGCGAATGGAAGCGGCCTACAAACCGGACGGCGACAGCACTGAACCGGATCTCGAAGACTACGACTACCCCGGCCGCTTCATCGACCGCGCGCGCGGCAAGTTCCTCAGCCAACGCGCCCTCGAACGCCATCGCGCCGACTACCGCCAGGCCGAAGGTCGCGGCGACCAGACCAAACTGGTCAGCGGCCACTTCATGGAAATGTCCGACCACCCGCGCAGTGAGTGGAACGACCTGTGGCTGCTCACCGAAATCTTCCACGAAGGCAAGCAGCCGCAAGTCCTCGAAGAAGGCGTGACCAGCGACACCACCGACAATAAGGACGACTTCCACCAAGGCTACCGCAACACCTTCCTCGCCACCCCGTGGGACGTGTTCTACCGCCCGGCCCTCGAACACCCGAAACCACGCGTGCTCGGCAGCCAGACCGCCATGGTCACCGGCCCCAAAGGCGAAGAAATCCACTGCGACCAATACGGCCGCATCAAAGTGCAATTCCACTGGGACCGTGAAGGCCTCGCCGATGACAAAACCAGCTGCTGGCTACGCGTCTCCAGCTCCTGGGCCGGCGACCGCTACGGCGCGATCAGCATCCCGCGCATCGGCATGGAAGTCCTCGTCACCTTCCTCGAAGGCGACCCCGACCAACCGCTGGTGACCGGCTGCCTGTACCACAAGGAAAACCCGGTGCCGTATGCCTTGCCGGCGAACAAGACTCGCAGCGTGTTCAAAACGCTTAGCTCGCCGGGGGGCGGTGGCTATAACGAGCTGCGCATTGAAGACAAGAAAGGTGCGGAGCAGATCTACATTCATGCCCAGCGTGATTGGGATGAAAACGTTGAGCATGACCAGAAGATTCGGGTCGGTAATGAACGTCATGACACGGTGGTGAAGAACACCTACACCGAGCTGAAGGCTGAAGAACACCGCACCACGATTGCTGACCGCAAGGTTGAAGCGAAGCTGGATGATCATTTGACGATTGGGCAGAACCAGCACGTGAAGCTGGGGACTGCGCAACTGACCAGTGTGGGGAAAGAGATTCACCTCAAGGCTGGGGACAAGATCGTTATTGAGGCGGGGACGGAGCTGACCATTCTTGGGGGTGGGAGCTTTATCAAGCTCGATGGCGGTGGGGTGACGGTGGTTGGGCCGGTGATCAAGATCAATGCGGGTGGCTCGGCTGGGTCGGGGACGGGCATCGGGATTACACCGCCGGTGCTGCCGGGGGCGGCGGATAAGGATAAGGCGGGGAGTTTGATGGATCAGGCGTTGGCGAATGCGGTGCCTGAGAAGGTTAAGCCGAAGGCTTTTTTTGTGTTTTCCGAGTGATCGACATGAATGGTGTTTTGAAGAAGAGCAATGGCATCGCGATAGCGGTTTTCACCGCGTCGCTGTTGAGCCTGTTTCATGGCAGCGCTTATGCGGATGAATGTCCGTCCGAGGACTTTTCCCAGTTTCTGCCGGCGTTTTCTGCGAATGCCGAAACTCAGCAGCGGTGGACTGCGATGACGGTGAAGTCGCTGGTTTTGAAACCGGTGGGAGATCATGGGGTTTTTGAGCCTAAAACGATGGGGCTTACTAGCACCAATTTAGCGTTTCCGTTGATGGCGCCTGTAGGCGCGGACAAGACTGAAGGCGTAGAGGTTGAGGAGATTGACGATAATCATTTCAACGTAGTGGATAAGCGAGCAGGTAATAGCAACATCAAGATTTTTAATTTTTCTCGCCAAGCGTGTTGGGTGCTTGAGGGGGTTGAAGATTGGTCGATCAGTGAGAAAGATCTCGTAGAGACGAGCAAGCCCCGCATGAGCGAGGCAGAGAATTTTTGCTTTCAACGTGCAGAGGCCTTTAGAGGCCTAGGGGGGCTGGAGCAGTACCGACTCACAGGTGAGTTGTTTGAAGCTTCCTTGGAAAACTATCTATGCGCAGCCGCTTCCGGTGATCCCCAGGCTAGTTTGAATGCAGCAAGCTTGAGTCTTTCCGGAATGGCTCCGCAGTTGCAAACGGAGAAGGTTGAGCAGCTATTCAAGGCAGCAGCGACCACTCTGCCTGAGGGGGCGATGAGCCTCTCGTTGTTTTATTGCGATGGAAACAACATTTCCTCCAATGGCCCTTGCCAGCATCCAGCACAGGCCGAGGAAGCGCTGACGCAAGCGGCCCGTATGGGAAGTGCTTTTGCGATAAATGCACTCGGGCGTGCCTTTGAAACTGGAGAGCTGGTAACGAAGGACATGTCCCGGGCGGTTGCGTGCTACCAAGTGGCTGCCAAAAAAGGCAGCAAAGGGTCTATCGCACATTTGGAACGTCTAAATAAACAGACCGCTGAAATTACTAAAGCGAGCTATTGCTACTGATTATTGCAGGAAGCAGAAATGACAGAGCCACTAGATTTATCAAGTAACTATACGAGTGCTAACTATAGATATAAGGAAGGAGGAGATGGTTTCGTCGTAGAAAATGGCAAAAAAATCGTCGATTGCTCTCATATGGTAAACCTGTTGCTCACAGGCGCTGGATATCAAGTTCCTTACCAGAATACGGCGGGGCTAAATAGTGCAGCCGCACTTCAATACTATGATGTAATTAGTCCTGCTAATGTGAGGCGAGGAGATATCGTACTCTGGATTAACGTAATCTCTAATCGAGATAATAAAACGCTAAATCATACGGGTATCGTAGAGCACTATGATAGTACGCTGGACTCTCAATATGGTGAGTTTTTTGGGGCGCAAAGCTCTGGTCCAGCTACTGCAAAGTTTGGTGCCTATAGCAAAGCATATTTTTGGCCAGTCCCTACAAAATTTCTAAGGGTTAAGGAATCGACTCGGACGGGGGAAGGATCCGCACCTGCGCCCGCACCTGCACCTGCACCGGTAGAATCTACACCATTAATGAATTTTCAGTACCCGTTTAGAAAAGCGGACGGATCGCAATTTAAGGATGCTGAAGAAATCTTTAAAGCACTTGAGAGTGAAAGCTCAGGTAACTTTTTACTTGGGAATCATGGATTTTGGCATGGCGGTATTCATATCACGCATAAGACTGCTCCGCAGTGTGTGAGAGATGAACCTATTCGTTGTATTGGAGATGGTGTCGTCGTAGCCTATCGGTTGAATGAGGATTATTTAAAGACTGAGTTTGAAGGTTCGAGTACTACAGAGGAATTGAAGTACTCAAATTCATTCTGCCTTGTCAAGCACGACTATAAATCACCACCTAATAAAGAGGTCGTGCCCAATACTAGTAATGAACTCGTATTTTATAGCCTGTATATGCATTTGCTACCATACCAGAGGTACGCGGATGAACCAGAACAGACGGGCCATCAGAAAATAAAGATGATCGCAAGTGGGTTTAAAGCTCGAAGCGATGTTGCTGGTGCGACTGGCTGCATCGAATACGGTTCGATTTCTGCTGGAACTCAAATTGAAATACTTGAAGAGCACTCTGATCACATCCACGCGAAAGGCAAACTAATTAAAGGTACAGTAGGTGGACGCACGCCAGGACAGGATTTCTGGTTCGCCTACAAGCAAAACGGTGTTGCATACCCAAGAGGTGATGGCAGTGCGAGCTGGAAAGCAATAACTGCACCGGAGCGAAAGAAGCCAGATTATTGGAAGGGCAAGGTCAGAGCTATAGTTACCGGCTCTGGGCTTACCTTAAGGGTAGCCCCCTCACCGCAGAGTAACGGCGCTTTAGCTGGGGCTGCAATGAGACAGGTAAATAGTCTGGGGCAAAACGAAGATTTAGTACTTTGTACAAATAGCGTAATAGAATTTGATAGTGGGAAAGTTTTTAGCCTGAAGATTGGCTCTAAGTCATACAAAATGGCGGAATGTTGCTTCGTGCCAAGTACTTCTGGCACTGCAACCGGTTTGAAAAGCCATTCCACTCCTGTCCCAGCAACTTTTTGGGCTTGTGTTGAAAAGCCTTATGTTCAACTGCTTGGATTGATTCCTACGGAGTTTGACAAGGTCGTAGCTATGGATACGGCAATTAAGGCAGGTGACGTAATCGGCTTTCTTGGTTTAAATGAAACATTGGCAGGTCCTGATGGAGGGGTTTCGAGAAGTTATCAAGTCCATGTGGAAATTTTTTCGGCAGATCCGAGAATTGAGGATTTCTTGAAAAACAAGGCAGCAGTGAAGCAAGGAAAGCAATACTTGCACTTGCCAGCGAATACAACTTTGAAAAGTAAGCCCCCTCTAACTGGGGTTGTGACAATTTCGAATGAAACCTTTGTGGAGCTTGGGAAAACTGTTATCTATAAGGACCCTGAAGAGTGGTACGAAGTAACCGTAGTTGATGAATCAGAAAGCAAATCGGGTTTGCTCAAAAAAGAAGGGGCGGAGCTTATTGCTCAGCACGACTGGGAAAAACTAGGCTTTCGCGTCGTTAAGGAATCAAATTCAAATTCTGATGGTTTTCTGGATCCTGATGATATGCCAGAATTCTTCCAGACCTTATATAACGACTTGGATCGATTTGGTAACAGAGATCAAAAAGTCACTCCCGAAGATTTCCCGATTGCACTCAAGAATATTGAGTTCAGGGATCATTGGTCAAAGCTCATTGCATATCACCCTACGGAGTGGAAATCTAAGTCGGACTCTTCCAAATGGGCGCGGCTGGATACATTGCTGGAGAATTACCCATCTGTTCTAAGTCACGAAAAAGAACGAATAGATAGTTTAATATTTTGGGATGATTCAGTTATACAGTCTAAAGGCTTAGGTGATGGCGTTTTATGGCATTTTCATCCAATTGCATTTCTTGGTAATCAGATCGGTAGTCGCGGAAAAATAAAGATCACCGTCGAGATGTTAAAAAGGGTATTTGAAGGACTAAAAAATACCTCTGAACAAGATGTCTTATTGGCGGAAGTTGCCACCCAGCTAAATGAAAACTGTGAAAGATATAAATTAGATACTCCGTTGAGGTTGAGTCACTTTTTTGCTCAGGTAAGGCAGGAAATTGGATCGAAGTGCGCGGTGGTAGAGGACTTTACCTATGGAGTGCCTGGCCTAAAGGGTACATTTAAGTATTTTAGGGATCACCCTGATGAAGCAACACTTTATGGATATCCAGGATCTAATAAATATGTGTCTCACGAAAATCAGATCGCGATAGCGAATCGAGCATATGGCGGGAAATTAGGTAACGGCAATATATCGTCTGGTGAGGGGTGGAAATATCGTGGTAGAGGTCTTAAACATTTAACGGGTAAAGCAAACTATCAAGCCTTTAAGGATTATCATAAAACGTTCTGGGATGAAGAAGTTGATTTTGTTGGTCAGCCGGATATCTTGCATACACAGTTTAAATACTCTGTTCGTTCGGGTGTTTATTTCTGGCTTAAAAACAATATTTTTGTAGAAGCGGATAAGGGTGATGCGGACGAAAACGTAGATGCTGTTACTCGTATTATTAACAGAGATACTGATAGTTATGATGAACGTCGGAAGCATTTCCAGAGGATATATAAAAATGAAAAAATATTTGAAACTGTCTAAAATTCGTTGCATTTTTGCGATGGTCATAAGCTTGGTCGTATCCAATGTGTTAGCAGATGCGGCACCTACATTGAGTGAGTTTCATCCAGCGGTCGTGGCTTCAGTAGGAGAAAAAAAGATTGCAGTGTTCTTTTTAAAAAATAGTCTGAAAAAACTGGTGAACGGAGAGTATGTTGCTGACGCCGAAATATATTATTCTCCGATTGGTTCAGATAAAACATTTTTCAAATATGTTTGGAAAGTTGAGGGTGATCAAATTGCCTCCGTCTTCTTCTACGATTGGAAATCTCCGGAGCGACGCGGTAAATCAATGTATGTCTTGGTGAAGAGCAAGCTGTCTGACTCCGCGTTTGATGGTTTTTCGTATTCAGTCATGGAGCTTCCGCTCAGGGTCGATGGTGAAAACGCTTCATTGCTCTATTTCACAGGTGACCCATCTGATCCAGCTTTGGAAAACTGCAAGGATGGAAAGGACTTAGTTTCTGGAGCGAAGGTGGTTTGCAGTTATAAAGACGCTGCAAGTATTAAAAAATATTTTACCGCGCAGGATAAATGAAATTTCGAAGTCGCATGGGGGTTCGGCTTTGTTAGTTTCGTGCGATGGCTATTTTATCGTTGAGCATGAGTAAATCTGCCCCGTTTGGGTGAAATGGAGACATGGGTGAAATGGGGACAGTGAAATGGGGGCAGACCACGATTTTAGCAATTACCCGAAAAACGCGGTCTGTCCCTTTTTTCTTTTATGGTCTGTCCTCTTTTTCTTTTAGCCTGTTATCAAATGGCGGCTGACAAAGGTGACCAGTTGGGCGTCTTCAACGTGGGGCGATTGGGATCGTCAGCCACGGCGCCGATCAAAGCCAGCCACTGCATTTGAATTTCGAGGGGCTGTTTGAGGCGGTTTTTGCAAAAGTTTTGTCTGAATCCCTCACGCTAAAACGTTTAACGCTCGAGCATCTGACGACCGCGATTTTCCTTTAAACTCCCCACCCCCAAGGAACGCGCTCAGGACACGGAATGCCAGCCTCTTCTTCCTCGCTTCGCCCAGCGTTGGTGCTTTGGCTATATGCCGCTGCGATCACGCACATCCTCGCCGGTCTTACCCTGACCTGGGCCGGTGACTCCGGCTTGCTCGATGGCTACCTGCAAGTCCTCGAACTGTCGTTCTGGGATGCCGATGCGGTTCCCACCGCCGGCCACGAACAACAAGTCTGGTGGCTCGCGCTGTTCGGCGCGACGCTGCAAAGTTATTCGCTGTACATGCTCGCGCTGGTGCACTTGGGCAATCGCTTGAAAACCCCGGCAGTCTGGGGCTGGTTGAGCGCCGGCATCCTGTTATGGGCGCCGCAGGACATGTGGCTTTCAGCGCAACAACGGGTCTGGTCGCACCTGTGGCTCGACGGTTTTGCGTTGCTGGTGTTGGTGCCGCCGTTATTCTGGCTGTATCGGCATGACCGCCGGAAATCCCCTTCAGAAAAGACTCCGAGCCAATCCAACCCGTTTGCCGGCGGCGCTTTCAAGCGTGTGCTAATCACCGGCGGCACCGGGTTCATCGGTGAAACCTTGGTCAATCAATTACTCGACGCCGGCCACTCGGTCAGCGTACTGACGCGCGATCCGTGGAGCGCGGCCAATCTATTCAACGGCCGCGTCCGCTGTGTGCATTCGTTCAGCGAACTCAGCCACGACGAAGCATTCGACGTAGTGATCAATCTCGCCGGCGCCCCCGTCGCCGGCCCACGCTGGACTCCCAAGCGTCAGGCGCAACTGCTCGCCAGTCGAGTCGGCACCACCGAAGCGTTGATGACCTGGCTGAAAAACACCAAGCACAAACCAACGCTATGGATTCAAGCCTCGGCCATCGGCTTCTACGGCGTGCGCGACGCCAGTGAAAACCTCGACGAACACGCCAGCAAGGGTGACGGTTTCATGGCCGAACTCTGTGCGCGTTGGGAAGCCGCCGCGCAACCGGCCACGGAATTTGGCGTGCGTCAGGTGGTGCTGCGCCTCGGCGTGGTGTTTGGCCCCGGCGGTGCGTTGACGCCGTTGCTGCTGCCGTTCCGCCTGGGTTTCGGCGGGCGCATGGGTGACGGTCAGCAGATCATGAGCTGGGTACATCGCGACGATGTGCTTCAGGTGATCGCGCGGGCTTTCAACGGCGAAAATCTGCGTGGCACCTACAACATGGTCGCGCCCGAAACGGTCAGTCAGGCGGCGTTCGCCGAGCAGGCCGGCAATGTCCTCAAGCGTCCGGTGTGGTTGCACATTCCCGCTGCGCCAGTGCGTGCAATAGCGGGGGAGATGGCGCAGTTGTTCTTCGACGGTCAGCGCGTGGTGCCGCAGCGTTTGACCGAGGCAGGCTACACATTCCGCTATTCAACCCTCGACGCCGCTCTGCGCGATCTGACCTGAGGATCGCTCATGAGCAAGCCGTTGATGTACCTGCTGGCCGGCAACGGCAGCGCTGCCGATTGGTGGGATGACGCGCTGCCGCACTTTCAGCGCTACGACGTGGTGCCGCTGGAATTGCCGGGCTTCGGCGCCAATCCGCTGCCACCCAGCGAGGATCTGGCGGACTACGCGCAGACCTTGTTGGCGATGACGCAGAAGGGCAGCGCGATCATGGCAGTCGGGGTCAATGCGTTGCTGGTGTTGCATGCGTTGCAACGTCGTCCCGGGCACTTTTCCCGCAGTGTTTTGCTGGCGCCGGTGGGGGCGTTTCTCTGGCAGCGGCGGTTGCCGGCGCTGATGTCACCGCTGCCGATTCGCAAGACCATCCACTGGTTGCTGTCGAACAAACCCACGCTGTTCGCGCGCAAGTTTTCCAACCAGACTTGGACACCCGCGCAGTACCAGCGCATGGGCGCCGGTTATGCGCGCTGCCGTGCGTTCGTACCGCACTGGGATTTGGTTCGCGCCGACACTGCGCTGCCGCTGCTGGAGTGGATCACCGATCCGGTCGAGCTGGTCTGGGGCGATCAGGACGCGGTGCTCGGCATCGAGCAAGCGGCGGCGTGGTCGGCGATTCTTGCGCGCGCTGATCTGACCATCAGCCTCAAATCTGGTTGGGGTCATTACCCGTGGATCGACTCGCCTGCGCAGATCGCGCAGTGGCTGGAGTCGGGCGAGCGCGGGTTTGTCGCGCACACCAAGGGTGGGCGTTTGCGCCTGGCTGAACTGGCCCGGCAAGCGGTACCGGCAGCGCTGACCCTCAACGATTGCACCGATCCGCGTCTGCCGGCATTTCTCGTCGCCCAACCTGATGTGACCTGGGCGGTGCGATCCTCCAGTTACGGTGAAGATCAGGCCGACTCGGCGAATGCCGGTTTGAGCACCACCTATCTGCGCGAGCCGTCCGCCAATGTGCCGAAACGCATTGCCGAACTGACGGCCGAAGGTGTCGAGGAAGTGGTGGTGCAGCGCTTCATCACGCCGGTCGTTTCCGGCATCGCTTTCGTGCGCCATCTCTCGGTAGAACTTGAGTGGGTGGAAGGCCATCTCGAATCGCTGGCCGACGGTCACGTCAGCCCCTCGCGGGCAACGCTTTCGCGGCTCGGCGATGCCTGGCGCAGCGGCACGTTCACGCCGTCCCACGGTTTGACCGAAGACCTGCTCTGGCGCTTTTTGCAAGACGTACTGCGCGTGTTCCACTACGTGCCCGGCGATGTCGAATGGGCCTGGGACGGCTCACAACTGTGGCTGCTGCAATACCGGCCGATCAGCGATTACGGCTGGCGCAGACACCTGACCGCCGCGAACATCGCCGAGATCCTGCCGCCGCAACCGAGCGTGCTGGTGGAATACGCCCAGCGCCGAGCAGCCGCGAGTATTCCGGCGATCATGGCGCGTTGGGATGCGCGGGTGTTGCAGGACAACGAGCCGTTCACCGCAGTGTTCGGCGGCGCGTCCTACATCAACAATGATTTGTTCCTCGCCCGGTTGGCCGGCTGGGGCATCAGCGCCGATAACTACGCTGGTGAAGTTGGCGGCGCGACGCCACATCTGCCGTGGCAACCGCTGAAGATGCTGCGTTCGTTGCCGCTGTTTTTGCGTATGCAACGCAAGGCTCGCGGCCATTTGCTGAATCTTGAAAACGGCTTGCAGCGCTTCGATCGGGAACTGGCCGAACTCGTCGCCCAAGCTGCCGATGGCCAACAACTAGCGGACTGGTTCACCCGGTTTTACGTGTTCGTGGTGCAAGGCAATCTGTGCATCGCCACAGCGCTGGCGAGCAGCGGCGGTGATTGGCTGGGCCGCCCGCCAACCGCTTACGACAACCTTGAAAACAGTCCTCACCGCTTGCCTTGGGAAACCGATCCGGCCACCCCTCGGCCCGCGTCGAGCGATCTGCCGCTACAGCCATTCCCGCAATGGCCAGGGCTGATCCGCCTCGCGCATTCGACTGGCCTGCCGGGCCTGCGCGGTTACTACCTGCAAGTGCGCGAGTGGTATCGCGACAACCTCATGCGCATCTTCTTTCGTCTGCACCACGCCATGCCACTGGCGGATCGCGAGCACTGGTTTGCGCCGCATCCGGATGTGCGCACCCGCGATGGCAGCTTTTGGCAGGACGGTCGCGAAGGTGCGGAGCAGGCCACCGGGTTCATGATTTATCCGGGGCAGGTGCAGGGCATTTTGGGCGAGGATATTTTGCTCGAAGACACCCTCGATCCGGGGCGGCACGCGCATTACCAAACGGCGCGGGCAGTGATTGCACGGATGGGGGGGCGGCTGTCGCATGGCTCGACGTTGCTGCGCGAATTGCGCAAGCCATCGGCGGTGATGCCGCAGGTGGATCCGGCGTGGGTGGGGTGTGAGGTGTTGTATCGGGATGGTGAGTTGGAATTGATCAATTCGAAGGATGCGAAGTGAAACGATTGCTGGTGTTATGTGTGAGCTGGTTGCCGATAGCGGTTATGGCGGCAGATGTTTGCAATCAGGAAGCTGACTCAAAATATTTCTTATCGCAATGGTCGCAGAGCAGTGAACATCCGGAAGACATACTTTCCAGTCTCGATGGAAAAGAATTTTCTATCGATCCGGGCCACGTGGTTTTTCGCGGCGATCTAAATGGCGATGGCATCGAAGACTTCATCTTCAATTCCCGCGTCGGCATTGGCTCATCAATGGATAGCACATTCGCCTTCCTGATCCAGTGCCGTGGTTATTTGAGGTATTCGGGCGGCGATTACTTCGCCGGGGTCAAAGTTCTGGACGGACCAGCCAAGGGGGGAGGTGAGTTCAAGGACATCGAGATCTACTCCTACATCAGGGACAAGCGCGGGCGGATTCGCTACAAGGGTGAAAAGGCCATGACCCGGCCACATCTGTGGCAATTCGACCCGCAGACACAGCGTTACGAAGGGCAGGCTGAGTAAGCCGACGGTCCCCCACGGCATTTACGGAGTTACTACGTGAAAGGATTTTCGATTGTTCTCGGCAGCTTGATATTGGCTGCCGCGTCCATGGCATTCGCTGTCGAACCAACCTTTAAGGATTACACCGTCACACCTGTTTTCACCGGCCCCAACCATAAACTGGTGCCGCAAGAAAACAGCAGCCCAATGATGGATCAGGCACGGGTGCAAGCCCTGAAAGGCAAGGTCAACTTCGCCGGCCATTACATCCTGCACAGGCTCGGCTGTGGCGGCAGCGCCATTTGCGGCGAAGTGCTGGATGCTCAGACTGGGGAAGTCGTTGGCGGTCTGCCGAATGCTTACGACGGCAGCACGTTCGGCATGGCATATCAGCCCGACAGCCGCATGATCATCGTCTCCGGCATCACGCTCGACGGCGAAGAAGATGCGCAGGGGAATGCTTTGGAAAGTGGTAACCGGGACCGTTACTACGAATTTGTGAACAACGAATTCCGGCTGCTGAGCATGACCGACGTGGAATCGTCGCCGATGGATGAGGAGTGAGTGGATGAACCGTCTTCTCGCGGGCAGTCTTTCGCTGCTGCTCTCTCTGCCAGCTCTCGCCGCGCCTTCGGACGCCTTTACCCAGCGCGATGTCATGCAGTGCGGCGGTGTTGAAGTGGTGTTGGTGTCGTCCTGCCGATCGGTGACGGTGGATGGTGCGCAAACCCACGTCATCCCGGTCTGCTCCGACCAGACCATCAACATCGGTAGCAAGGCGTTTCGACGCGATATCAGCAAAGTTTCACAACTCACTTCCGACGGTGCGAAGACGAAGATGTTGAGCAATGTCGTTGTGGCGATGGATTGCGTGGAAGGCACCAAGGGCAGTCTTGTTTCGATAGGCGGCTATGGCGGTTGTGGTGCCTGCGCGGAATGGCATGGGTATTACTCGACAGCAGGGCGATTGGAGCAATACAGCTTCGATAATAACCAGCGCTCGTTTGGCTCGAAGGGATCTCGGGACGAGCTGATCAAGGCCTATGGCGTTACGAAGAGACAGTTAGTGTCAGAAAGCCCGGCGGTGAAGAGGATCGTCTATGGCCAGCCTTAAGTGGGTGTTGATGATCAGCAGCTTGTTCAGCGCTACCAATGTCTTTGCCGTTGACCCGCCAATAGTGGGAGCCGCCGGAAACACAGTGACGTTCCAGGCAAAAAAATGGACTTCACCCGTCGTGGAATCTACCACTGCCTGGTTCACCGCGAATGGAAAAACGCTCCCGTTGTTCCATGCCGGCATTGGTGCCCAGGCTTACCCTGAATGGCTCAGCCCTGACAAAAAATTTCTACTGGCGACTGCGGTGGAGTACGGCGTAGTTATAGGTGAGAACGGTGAGGAAATAGCGACATCACAAGGGCATTGCGATGTGATCTCGATGGAAACCGGTTGCGTGCTTGCTGAGAGTTACGAGCGGTTTTGTGAGGGTAAATGGGTAGGCAAGCAATGGGTTTCCGAAGAGGGCGAGGTGCTCAATCCTGTCTTGGTGACTAAGTCACCCAAGGACCTGCTGGAAAATGCTTCGAGCATTGAGCCGGCGCAGTCCCGAGCAGAGTCCATCGAATGGAGCCTGAGCTTTTTAAGCCCGGAATCCTACATGGCGTGCCATCCCCCGGCGCAAAATGTTCAGGCTTACAACGACCTTGGTTTCTACTTGGCCGAGGGCGGCAACGATGAGTTGGCGCTGAAGTTTTATCGCGGCGTTGAAGCTGTCGGCAAACGCACAGTGCTGATGCTGAACATGGCTGATTCACTCTGGCGACTTGATCGGCAAGAAGAAGCGCAGCGTTATTACCGCGAATACCGCGACGCGATGAGTGCCGCCGATAAAGCGCAGAAGATTCCGCAACGCGTCGTTGAGCGATCTGAAATTCAGGGACTGAAACAGTGAATATGTTCTTCCGCTTTATCGTGTTGAGCCTTGGGCTGCTAACCACTTCATGCGCGCTTGCTGCGCCCCAAGTCCTGAAGGAAATTCCGGCTAGCTTGCTGGGTGATGCATCACGGCAAAAGGTATTTGTTCTGACAGGGGATGCGGACGAGGCCTCCAACCGGTTGTTGATCGCGCCGGTGCAGGCACGTAATGAGGAAATTTTGCTCGATACGTCGAAGGCGCTGCCTCTGATCAAGAGTCAGTACTCGTCCGCTCTTCAGGGTGTCTTCAGCGTCCATGTAGTCAAAGGTCGCCCCGGCGTCATGACTGTCATTGATCCGCAGTCTGAGGAAGCTGTCGTCAAGCAGCCGTTCGTTGAGGATGGGGATTACATCGCGCTGGTAACCAGCGAAGAAGATAACGCGGTTTACAACTTCAACCTGTTGTTCGCCTTCAACAGAGGTTCAAAGCAGTTTGAGCTGAAAGCTCTGCTGGAAGTGGCGAACAACGACTCCTGTGATCGGTCGCTTGTCAGCGTAGTGGAGTTGCCGGTGCAGACATTGGGCCCCATCACTCTCGCTTCTTTCGATGGGCGTGAAGCACTGCAGAAGCTGCAGGTTGCTCGTACTGGCAGTATTGAGGGCGTTAGAAAGAAATTGATGACCGTCAATTCGGCTGATTTGCTGGATATGGCGCTGGCAGCCTACCGAAAGGGTGATGACTCTTCCTTCAAGGATACGATGAGCTACGCGTTGATGGGCGGTGGCTCGCATGACACTTGTCCCCCGGATAGCTATATCGTCGCAAAGTACTACTACCCGCAGCGTCCCGGCTGGTCCAACGACCTCGGGTTTTTACTGGGCGAGGCGGGTTACTACGCTGAGTCGATTGAGTTGCTCAATGCAGTGATTGCCAACCACCCAAACAGGACGGTTGCTTACCTGAATCTCGCTGACAGTTATTGGGCCGTGAACGATAAAGAGCGGGCGGTGGCGGCGTACAAGCAATACGCATCGCGAATGTCTGAAGCGGGGAAGGTTTCGAAGATCCCAGCGAGGGTGGGTGAGCGCAGTGCTGGAGTCTCCAAGAAATGATTCGGGCCCTATTCCCGTAAAGTTCGCAGAAATGCACTTTCAATTGCCCATAAGTCGCTAAGGAATGATCGGTTTGAAATCGTCGTTTGCGTTTATTTCTGCGCTTCTTCTAATACCGCTGACTGCCCTAGGTGAGGTTACCACCGAGGTTTCCTGCTTCCGTTCGTTGGAAGGCAAGAACATCAATTTCGAGTTTCGATCCTATTACGACACCGTCTCACGGTGGAGCGGAGCAGGGGTCAAGTACACGAAGTCCCGAAAGGTCATTCCCCTTGTCTATCGGAGTGTCGAAGAGGAAGTCATGGCAGAGGGGCGGCCTTCTCAGTTCACGACAACTTGGGTAGAAGTGTCCGAAGACTCGCTGACAGGCGAATATGAAATGGTCAGCCAGGGTGCTCGAATTTACGGGATGACTTACACGAACTACAAATCCGGAAAGAAGTATTCATTTGAACAAGACATCACCATGGATGCATCTCCAGAGACAGGCTGTCGGTGGTAAGACAGGGATCATCGAGAAAGGGGGCTCAACGCCCCCTCTTTTTCATCCGCGAATCTCGCTAAAACTTGGCCGCCATGTTCCGCACTTCAATGTGATCAAGCGTCCCTTCCACCATCAATCTCACCCCGTCCGCCATTCTGCTCAATGCCAGTGCAACCGAGCGGCGGGAGCCGTCTATGTCGTCCGCAAGATCAGCAGCGATGATGCTGATGGACAGCAGATCTTCCGAGGCGTTGGCCAGGAGGGCTTCCGCGTCGATGTCCGGGTTCAGGCTGAACAAGCCTTCGCGGCGTGGGACCGGTGGATGGCCGGGGTTGCCCAAATGGTGATCGAGGGCGCGTTCGGCGGCTTCGTGTAGTTTTCTTGAATCGAAGGATTCGTAGGGGGAGGTGTCCTCGGTGCTGGTAGTTGAATTGGTCATCGGTGTAAATCCCTTGGAGTAAGAAGAAATTGCTCCCGAATTCGGACTTGCACATCCGGTCACCGAATACCCGATGACGCAGAAAGCCTATCGGTGATCTTCGAGCTCGCCTAGTTCATGGACAGCCCCGCACTTCGCAGGAAATTTCCCATAGATTCGCGGGGCGGAAGATCAAAAGATCGCAGCCTTCGCCAGCTCCTACAGGGATGTGTTTCAACAGGTGTAGGAAAGGTGAGTGGTGAGACGCGGAGCGTCTCGGGATGCATTCCCACGCGGAGCGGGGGAACGATCGGGGGTGGAACCTTGAATCGTGACTTGGCAGTCATCGTGCGCGAAATGGTCTGCATCATCCTCCAACAGCGTCAGATACTGGCGTTATCGTCCGAATCCCTTACACTGCCCCGGCCGTTCATTTTCCTTTTGAGGCTGTGCGCATGAAATTTCGTTTTCTTCTGTGGATGATGGGTTTGTTGATGGGTAAGGCCAGCCGGACAAATCCTGCGTTCCAGCAGCAGCTGGGTGACAAGGATCTGGTGTTTCAATTGCAGACGCTGGATGGGAAAGTGGCGCGGCATTTTGTGGTGAAGAATCAGCGCATCACCAGCAAGTCTGGCGTGGTGGCGGAGCCGGCGTTTGCGATTGCGTTTAAAGATGCCGGTTATGGCTTTGCCACGATGCAGGCGAAGAACAAGCAGTTGGCGTTTATGCAGGGGATTCAGGACAAGTCGATCCAGCTGAAGGGTAATCCGGCGCTGGTGATGTGGTTTCAGGGGTTGATGAAGTACTTGGTGCCGAGGAAGGCTAAGCCTAAGGCTTGAGCCTTTGGTGACGCGGAGCGTCACGGGATGCATTCCCACGTGGGGCGTGGGAACGATCCGGGGCGGTCAGGGAGACCGAGTTGGATTCTTCGCGAGCAGGCTCGCTCCCACAGGGGACTATTTAAATCCTGGGGAGCGGGCCTGTTCTGTTTTAGCCCTGGCTGAACTGCGAGGCCAGTTCGCGCAGCAGGACTTCAGCCTCAAGCACTTTGCTGACCACGTCGTTGGCTTTGTCGCGGCTCAGGCCGACGCGTTCGAGCAGCGCGTCGGGGATGTCTTCATCCGGTCCAGAGCCAATCCCGCGTCCACGCAGCAGGCGCACGGCCAGGCAGACGAGGTTCGGGTATTCGGCGTAGGCGCCGTCGTAGCTTGGGTCGTGCTGGAAGCGCAGGGCGGTGGCCAGCTCATCGGGCATGTCCCAGTAGCGCATCAGCCACGAGCCGATCTGTTCGCGGCTGATACCGAGCAAATGTTGCTCGATGTAGCTGTGGCACAGGTGCGGGTTGACCTCCAGGTGGCGGCAGATCAGCGAGAAGTGCGGCGGGAACACGTGGGCCAGCAGCAGATAGCCGAAGTTGTGCAGCAGACCCGCGAGGTAGGTCAGGCCGGCTTCCGGGCGCTGGGCGCGCGGCATGGCGCGGGTCAGGCCTTCGATGACGGCGGCAGTGTAGATCGACTGCTGCCAGTACGGTGTGGTGTGTTGCGGGTGGTCTTTCGGCAGGCTCAGGGTCTTGCCGAGGGCCAGGCCCAGTGCGAGGTTGATCACCAGATCGAAACCCAGCACACGGACGATTGCGTCTTCCACCGAACGAATTTTGCCCGGCGAGGCGTAGTACGGCGACGCTGCCCAGCTCACCACTTGGGCCGCCAGTGCCGGGTCGGTTTCGACCACGCCGGTAATGTCGTCGATGGTGGCGTTCGGATCAACGCGCAGCTTGATGATTTTTTGCGCGGTTTCGGCCAGCGGCGGAATTTCGATGGTCGCTTCCAGACGTTGCTGAATGCGCCGCGCGGTGAACGCCTGCACGGCCTGGGTGATTTCCTCGCGGTCATCGTCCGGGCGGTCGAGGTTCGGGCGGATACTGCTCAGGGCTTCGCCGAAGTTGGCAGCGCTGGCTTTGGTCAGCATCGATTTGAAGTCTTCGCTGCTGATTTCCAGCAGCAGGCCCGGCTCGCCGGAGTTGATCAGCAACTTCGGCTCGCGCAGCAGGCTTTCTTCATAGAGGCACGGCGAACTGGTCAGCGCCGGCAGGCCCGGCAGCAGGCTCAGATTGTGTTTGCCGAGCATCTTCTCCAGGCGCTCGGTGGACACGGCTGTGAGGCGGCGGCCAGTGAGTTCGGCGAGGCGATTGAGATCCAGCAACTGGCTCTGTGGAAACAGCACCATCAACGCGCCCACGGCGTCGTCCAGCAACACGGCCTGCACTTTGCGCGAGGCATTGAGGCCGTGGTGGTCGAGCACTTCTTCGTAGGCAACGCCCAGCTTGTTGAGCAGCAGCCGAATAACAGACGGAGCTTGCGGAGATTCGGGGACGAGAGCAGCTTCGGTCATGGTCTGTATCCGTTTTTGAAACAATGGCAGGAGTATAACCAGCTCTGTAGGAACGATCCTGCACAAACTGCGACGGTGCTCACACTTGGCCGTATTGCTGCCCATGGCGCAGCCAACGGTCAAGCAATGGGCTGACGTGAGTCGGCCAGCGCTCCAGCAAAGCCTGGGCTGCGTCGCGCACGGCGGGCAGCAGGTCGGCGTCGCGCATCAGGTCGGCGACCTTGAATTGCAGCAGGCCGGTCTGGCGGGTGCCGAGCATTTCCCCGGGGCCGCGCAGTTCGAGGTCTTTTTCGGCGATGACGAAACCGTCGTTGGTCTCGCGCATGATGCCCAGGCGCTGGCGGCCGATCTGCGACAGCGGCGGATGGTAGAGCAGCACGCAGTGGCTGGCGGCGCTGCCCCGACCGACGCGACCGCGCAACTGGTGCAGCTGCGCGAGACCGAGGCGCTCGGGGTTTTCGATGATCATCAGGCTGGCGTTGGGTACATCGACGCCGACTTCGATCACGGTGGTGGCGACCAGCAGTTGCAGGTTGCCAGCCTTGAACTCGGCCATCACCGCAGCTTTTTCGACCGGCTTCATGCGCCCGTGAATCAGCCCGACTTTCAATTCGCCGAGGGCGGCGGTGAGGTCTTCGAACGTGGTTTCGGCGGCTTGGCAGGTCAGCTCTTCGGACTCTTCGATCAACGTGCACACCCAGTAGGCCTGACGACCCTCGGCGCAAGCGCTGCGCACGCGCTCGATGACTTCGACGCGGCGGGTGTCGGTGACCAGCACGGTGTTGACCGGGGTACGCCCGGGCGGCAATTCGTCGAGGATCGAGGTGTCGAGGTCGGCGTAGGCACTCATCGCCAGCGTCCGTGGAATCGGCGTGGCGGTCATGATCAGTTGGTGCGGGCACATGCGCCCGCCGACGCCTTTTTGCCGCAGCGCCAGACGCTGTTGCACGCCGAAGCGGTGCTGTTCGTCGATGATCACCAGCGCGAGATTCTTGAATTGCACTTCGTCCTGAAACAGCGCGTGGGTGCCGACCACCATCGGCGTGCCGCTGGCGATCTGCTCCAGCGCGGCAACGCGGTTTTTGCCTTTGAGCTTGCCGGCCAGCCATGCGACCTCAATGCCCAGCGGCTCGAGCCAGCGCTTGAAGGTGATGAAGTGCTGTTCGGCGAGGATCTCGGTCGGCGCCATCAATGCAACCTGGTAACCGGCCTCCAGCGCTTGCAGGGCGGCGAGGGCCGCAACCACGGTTTTGCCCGCGCCGACGTCACCCTGAATCAGCCGTAGCATCGGTTCGTGCTGACTGAGGTCGTAGGCGATTTCGTTGCCGACGCGCTGTTGCGCGCCGGTCGGGTTGAAGCCGAGGTTTTTCAGGTATTTCGGTGGCAGCTTTGTGGCTTTCGGCATCGCCGGCGCGCGCAGTGAACGCATGCTTTCACGCAAACGCTGCTGCGACAGTTGATGGGTGAGCAACTCTTCGAACGCCAGACGATGCTGCGCCCAGTGATGACCGAGGGCGAGTTCGTCGACATCGGCATCAGCGGGCGGGTTGTGCAGGTAGCGGATCGCATCGGCCAGCGGCGCCAGTTGATAGTCGCGGGCCAGTTCGGTCGGCAGCCAGTCGGGCAACGTGCTCGGTTTGAGCAGCGTCAGGGTCTGCATGCACAGCTGGCGCAGGCGCTGTTGGGTCAGGCCTTCGGTGAGCGGATAGACCGGGGTCAGGGTTTCGTCCACTGGGGGCGGTTCGTCGCCGGTGATCGCGCGGTATTCCGGGTGGTAGATTTCCAGGCCTGAGGCGCCGGGCCGGGCTTCGCCGTAGCAGCGAACCCGCGTGCCACGCTTGAGGCCTTCTTTCTGCGCATTGCTGAAATGGTAGAAGCGCAGGCTCAGCCCGCCGGTACCGTCCTGCAAGCGCACGACCAGACTGCGCCGGCGGCCCATAACCACGTCGGCGCCGCTGACGGTGCCTTCGACCACGGCGTCCTGCCCCGGGCGCAACGCACCGATCGGCACCACACGGGTGCGATCCTGATAACGCAGTGGCAGGTGGAACAGCACGTCCTGCAGATTCTCCAGGCCGACCTTGGCCAGTTTCTCGGCCATGGACTCGCCGACACCCTTGAGTGCCGTCACCGACACTTGCGACAGCTCCGTCATGACGCTCGCTTAACCGGCCGTAACCGGCGCCGTTGGCTTGGCCACCGAGCACAGGCGAATGGAGTCGGCGAGAATCTCGATGGCTTTCGGCCGTGGGAAGCTCGCACGCCAGGCAATCGCCACGGTGCGGAACGGCACTGGCGCGGTCAGTGGGCGCACTTCAATTACGCCCGGGGCGTAGTGATGGCTGTCCACTGCCGACAACGGCAGGATCGAAATACCCAGGCCGGACGCGACCATGTGGCGAATGGTTTCCAGCGAGCTGGACTCGACCGTGGTGTGCTTGGCGCCGTCGTTGCCCTTGGTCAGGGTCGGGCAGGCCTCGAGCACCTGATCGCGGAAACAGTGGCCCTCACCGAGCAACAGCAGGCTCTTGTCGTTGAGCAGGCCGGCGTCGATGGACTCTTTCTTGGTCCACGGGTGCTGGGCCGGCATCAGGACGTAGAACGGTTCATCGTACAGCGGCAGGGTCAGCACATCGGCTTCGTTGAACGGCAGGGCGATGATGATCGCGTCGAGTTCGCCGTTGCGCAGTTTGTCGCGCAGCACGTGGGTGAAGTTTTCTTCGATGTACAACGGCATCTGCGGGGCGACCCGGTGCAGTTGTGGAATCAGATGCGGGAACAGGTACGGGCCGACGGTGTAGATGGCGCCGACTTTCAGCGGCGCGGTCAGCTGGTTCTTGCCGGCCTGGGCCAGTTCGCGAATGCCTTGGGCCTGTTCCAGGACTTTTTGCGCCTGGGCGACGATGCCTTCGCCGACCGGGGTCAGGCGCACGGCGCTTTTGCTGCGCTCGAAAATCAGCACACCGAGTTCGTCTTCAAGTTTCTTCACGCCCACCGACAGCGTCGGCTGACTGACGTGGCAACGCTCGGCGGCATGGCCGAAATGCTGCTCTTGGGCGAGGGTGACGATGTAGCGTAATTCTGTGAGGGTCATAGCAAGCGTCCATGAAGATGCGCGCCAAGCATACCGGCTGCAATCGATAGACGCACGTTATCAGACTGCGGGCTGAGTGCGACACCGGTCGAGGTCGGTTTGCCGCTGGCAGATACGCAAAAGGCACCTTTCGGTGCCTCTCCCTGTTTACGCTGAACCCTGTGGGAGCGAGCCTGCTCGCGAAAGCGGTGGGTCAGGCAACAAATGTGCTGACTGACACGACCTCTTCGCGAGCAGGCTCGCTCCCACAGGTTGCGGTGTATCTAACGGCGGCGTTCGAGCGAATAAACAAACGGCGCAACAATTTCGATCGAGCCGTTGTTGAGCATGTCGGCCGGCGGCTTTGGCAGCGGTTGCGCGCGGCGGATCATGTCCAGGGTAGCCCGGTCCAGATCGGCGTTGCCGGAGCGGCCCACCAGTTCGAACGACAGCACATTACCTTCGCCATCAACCACGAAGCGCAGACGATTCAAGCCTTCCTTGCCCCGTGCCTGAGCGCTCTGCGGGTACTTCTTGTACTTCTGCAAATGCGCGAGCAGGGTGCCTTGCCAACTGGCCTTTGCCGCCAACTGAGCCGGCGATGGACCCGGTGCAGGCTGGGCGGATTTCTCCGTTGGCGCCTGAGTCGGTTGAGTATCGGCCGGTTTCTCCTCTGAAGGTTTTTCCTTCGGCGGATCAGGCAGCTTCTTCTCGACCGGCTTCGGCGGTTTTGGCTTGGGCTTCGGCTTGGGTTTCGGTACCGCGATTTCCGCTTTTGGTGCTTCAGCCAGTTTCGGAATCGGCAGCTCTTCCACCGGAGCCGGTGGCTGCGGCGGTGTGACGACTTTCGGCGGAGCCGGCGGTGGCGGGGCAGGCAATGGAGCCAGCTCGACCATCATTGCCTGCGGCGGCAATTCGATGGGCGGGCGGGCTGTCCAGTTCAGCGCCAGCGCGATGGCCAGCGCATGCACGCCCAGCACCACGGCCAGGCTACCGCTGTAACGCGTCAGCTTATGGCGCGTCGTGATCATTTCTTGGCTGCCGTCTCAAGACCGACCAGACCGACCTTCAGGTAACCGGCGGCGCGCAGGCTGTCCATCACGCTCATCAAGTCGCCGTAATCCACGCCTTTGTCAGCCTGGAAGAAGATGGTGGTGTCTTTCTTGCCCTGGGTCTTGGCGTCGAGGGTGGCGCCGAGGGTTTCGGCTTTCACTTCGTCGTCACCGAGGAACAGGCGCTGGTCAGCTTTGACACTGAGGAACACCGGTTTCTCTGGCCGCGGCGCCGGTTTGGCGGTCGAGGCGGGCAGGTCGACTTTGATGTCCACAGTGGCCAACGGCGCGGCCACCATGAAGATGATCAACAGCACCAGCATCACGTCGATGAACGGCGTGACGTTGATTTCGTGGTTCTCGGCCAGATCGTCGTCTGCGCCTTCTTTCAAATGCAGGCCCATGGCCGATTACCCCACTTTAACCATGTGCGGCTGCGAGCTGCGCTCAGGCTGGTGGTCGAGATCGCGGCTGACCAGCAGCAGGACTTCTGCCGAGGCATCGGAGACCTGAGCCTTGTAACCGGCGATGGAACGGGCGAAGACGTTGTAGATCACCACCGCAGGAATCGCCGCAACCAGACCCAGTGCAGTGGCCAGCAGTGCTTCAGCGATACCCGGCGCGACAACGGCGAGGTTGGTGGTCTGAGTTTTGGCGATGCCGATGAACGAGTTCATGATGCCCCACACGGTACCGAACAGACCTACGAACGGTGCAGTCGAACCGATGGTGGCGAGCACGCCGGTGCCGCTGCTCATGTTGCGGCCGCAGGCAGCAACGAGGCGCTCGAGGCGGAAGCTGACGCGTTCCTTGATGCCTTCTTTCTCGCGGCTGTTGACTGACAGGCGCATCTCTTCGAGCGCGTCATGCACCAGCAGGTTGGCAAGAGTGCCTTCCTTGCCGGCAGTGGCGCTGGCTTCCTTGAGCGTGGTGGCTTTCTTCAGTGCGGCGATTTCGCCCCGCAGACGACGCTTGGCGCCCATCAGCTCGAAGCCTTTGGCGATCCAGATGGTCCAGGTGATGATCGAAGCGATGGCCAGACCGATCATCACGATTTTCACGATGATGTCGGCGTTCTGGTACATGCCCCATGGCGACAGGTCGTGGGCCATGCCCAAGGTGTTGTCGGCTTCGAGGGCTTCAGGTGCGTCGGCCGCATCGACAGCCTGCACTGGATCGGTGGCGGCCGGTGCAGCCGGTGCGGCAGCGGGTGCGCTCTGCTCGGTGGCGGCTGGGGTGGCTGGCGCTTGAGCGTCGGCGAAGGCCGCGGTCGGTGCCAGCATCAGGCTGAGCAACAGAGCCGCGACGGCGCTCCAGGCGCGAGGTCGAGTGGTTGGCGAAGCGGGAGTTTGATTACGTGTCATGCTGGCCGGACCTGAGATAGAAAAACGTTGTTGCTCTTCCAGGCCTCGTGAGGCCGAGAACAAAAGTGGCGTGCATTATTGCAAGTAATTCTTGTTAACAAAAGTAATAGAGTATCTTTTTTTCCTGCATTGCTAGCCGTTCGTCCTGTGCCAGAGCTAGTCTGTGCCTTTCCGATGGGAGTTTTCTGATGTCCGCGCCTTCTGTTTTGATTGCCGGTTGTGGTGATGTCGGCAGCCGTCTGGCCACGCAACTGCTGGCGGCTGGCTGGCAGGTTCATGGCTTGCGCCGGGACGTTTCCAAATTGCCGGAGGGCGTCATCGGCGTCGCCGGCGACTTGTTCAACGAAGAGTGCCCGGCGACCTGGCCGGTGGGTGCCGTGGATTATCTGGTGTATTGCGCGGCTGCCACCGACCACGATGAAGAGGGCTACCGCCAGGCCTACGTGCAGGGTTTGCAGAATGTGCTGAGCTGGCTGGGTGACTATGGGCAAGTGCCCGAGCGGCTGATCTTCGTGTCCAGCAGCAGCGTGTACGGCCAGCAGGACGGGGCGTGGGTGGATGAAACCTCTGAGACTGTCGCGGCCGGATATTCGGGTCGCTTGATGCTCGAAGCCGAGCAGGTCGCGCTCAAGAGCGGCATCCCGGCAAGCGTGCTGCGCCTGACCGGGATCTACGGCCCGGGTCGCGAGTGGCTGCTGACCCAGGTGCGTCGCGGCTATCGCGTGGCAGTCGAGCCGCCGCTGTATGGCAATCGGATTCATGCCGATGATGCGGCCGGGTTGCTGGCATTTCTGCTGGAAAAAGACCGCGAGGGCGTCAAGCTGGACCAGCTCTATATCGGCGTGGATGACGCGCCAGCGCCGTTGGCCGAAGTGGTGGGCTGGTTGCGCGAATATCTGGGTGTGACTGAATGGGCGGAAGACGCCAGTGTGCGCCGCACCGGCAGCAAGCGTTGCAGCAATGCGCGGGCGAAAGCGTTGGGGTGGGTGCCGAAGTATTCGAGTTACCGCGAAGGCTATGCATCGATCCTTGAAGGTCGCTAAAAGCAAAAGATCGCAGCCTTCGGCAGCTCCTACAGGAAAATGCATTCCAAAGTAGGAGCTGCCGAAGGCTGCGATCTTTTCAGCGGGTTACTGTTTTTCCAGCAACCACTTGCGCTCACCCGCGGCAAACTGCGGTTGCTCATCCGCCAGCGCAGCGTTCACTGCCTGCAGAATCTCCAGCTCCTTGCCCTTGCGCACAAAGATCCAGTTGTTGCCCTGGCCATTGAGTTGCAGCCACATGCTGTCGTTGCCATTGCTCATCGATGCGCAATCGCCCGCCAGGCACAAGGCATAACGATCAACGCCCGGCAGGCCGGTCACTTGGCCGTCGGCCTGGAACTGCACCGTGCCGCCTTCACCCTGACCGCTGGCGATGGTCCAGTTGCCGCCCAGATACGCCGAATACAACGCACGTTCGAAGCTGGCACCGATTGGCGCGCCTTCCGGCACCGGGATCTGTGCGCGATCGAAAACTTGTTCGGGTTCGTTGTCGCTGGCAGCTTGCTGCAGGCGTCCACCGTCGCGTTTCAGTTCGCTGGCGGAGCTGCCATAGAAGTCGACTTTCCAGGCGCCGGACTCTTCGCCCAGCAGCCGTCCTTCGACATTCTCAAAACCGTTGGTGTAGCGGGCCTGACCGGCCTTGGTGTTGACGTCCCATTCCAGATTCGGGCCGTAAGCCTGCAGCGCTTCACGCAGGGGGCCGCCCTTGGCGGCGGCATCGATCGCCACCTGATTGATCCAGGTGCCGCTGATGTCACGGTCGGCAGGGTCGCTGGCGCAGCCGCCGAGAAACAGGGCGAGCAGCGAGAGAGCTAGCGCTTTGCGCATGGTGGAATCCTTTCAAAACCTTTTCTTGCAGCAGTCGGCGCGGCGTGGAGGCCGCGCCGTGCGCATCACTCGATGACCAGAATGGCATCCATTTCAACCTGCGAGCCCTTTGGCAGGGCCGCCACGCCGATGGCGGCGCGGGCAGGGTAAGGCTGGTCGAAGTACTTGCCCATGATCTCGTTGACCTTGGCGAAGTGGCTCAGGTCGGTGAGGAAGATGTTCAGTTTGACGATGTCCTTGAACGAACCGCCGGCGGCTTCGGCCACGGCTTTGAGGTTCTCGAAGACCTGGACGGTCTGGGCTTCGAAGCCTTCGACCAGTTCCATGGTTTTCGGGTCCAGAGGAATCTGGCCCGACATGTAAACGGTGTTGCCTGCCTTGATCGCCTGGGAGTAAGTGCCGATGGCGGCCGGGGCCTTGTCGCTGGTGATGACGGTTTTGGTCATGTAGGACTCCTTGTAATAGGCAGGTTATGCACGCATGCGGGTGATGCGGATCACCCCGGTCAAGGCGCGCAGTTTCTTGATCACGCGGGCCAGGTGCACACGGTCGTGAACGCTGACCACCAACTGCACGACGCTGATGCGACCATCGCGTTCGTCCATGCTGATTTTCTCGATGTTGCCGTCGGCGGCGTTGACGCTGCTTGCCAGCAGAGCGATCAGGCCGCGCTGGTGTTCCAGTTCGACGCGCAACTCGACGTTGAATTCGCCGGTGACATCCTTGGCCCACGAGAGCTGGATGCACTTTTCCGGGTTGTGCCGGATTTCGCTGATGTTGCGGCAGTTGTCCAGGTGCACGACCATGCCTTTGCCCGCCGACAGGTGGCCGACGATAGGGTCGCCCGGGATCGGCGTGCAGCACTTGGCGTAGCTGAGCACCAGGCCTTCGGTACCGCGAATCGCCAGCGGGCCTTCCGGACTCGGCAGCTGCTCGCCTTCGCCAAGCAGGCGACGTGCGACCACGTAGGCCATGCGATTGCCCAGACCGATGTCTTCGAGCAGGTCTTCGATCAGTTCGAGGCGGTACTCGGTGAGCATCGCCTTGACCCGCTCGGCCGGGATCTTTTCCAGCGAGCTGTCGAAACCGTTGAGGACCTTGTTCAGCAGGCGTTCGCCAAGGCTGATCGACTCGGAGCGTCGCTGTAGCTTCAGCGCGTGACGAATATGTGTGCGTGCCTTGCCGGTAACGACGAAGTTGAGCCATGCCGGGTTCGGCCGGGCGCCGGGAGCGCTGACGATCTCGACCGTGGAGCCGCTTTGCAGCGGTTCGGACAGCGGCGCGAGACGACGATTGATCCGGCAGGCAATGCAGCTGTTGCCGACGTCGGTGTGTACCGCGTAGGCAAAGTCGACCGCCGTGGAGCCTTTCGGCAGCTCCATGATCCGGCCTTTTGGCGTGAACACGTAGACCTCGTCCGGAAACAGGTCGATCTTCACGCTCTCGATGAATTCCAGCGAGTTGCCGGCGCGTTGCTGCATTTCCAGCACGCCTTTGACCCACTGGCGTGCGCGTGCGTGCGTGCCTTTCGGCTGCTCGTCGCCGCTGGATTTGTACAGCCAATGAGCGGCAATGCCGTTGTTGGCCATCTCTTCCATTTCGCGGGTGCGGATCTGGATCTCGATCGGTACGCCGTGCATGCCGAACAGCGTGGTGTGCAGCGACTGATAGCCGTTGGCCTTGGGAATCGCGATGTAATCCTTGAAGCGCCCCGGCAACGGTTTGTACAAATTATGCACAGCACCCAGTACGCGGTAGCAGGTATCGACCTTGTCGACGATGATCCGGAACGCGTAGACGTCCATGATCTCGTTGAAGGCCCGACGCTTGCCGCGCATTTTCTTGTAGATGCCGTAGAGGTGTTTCTGCCGACCGCTGACTTCGCCCTGGATGCCGTCGATGGCGAGGCAATGGCCAAGGGATTCTTCGATCTTGTTGACGATTTCCTTGCGGTTGCCCCGGGCGCGCTTTACCGCCTGGTAGATCCGCGCGGAACGCATCGGGTGCATGGCCTTGAAACCGAGGTCTTCGAATTCGATGCGGATCGCGTGCATGCCCAGGCGGTTGGCAATGGGCGCGTAGATTTCGAGGGTTTCCTTGGCGATGCGTCGGCGTTTTTCACCCGACAGCACTTCCAGCGTGCGCATGTTGTGCAGGCGGTCGGCGAGTTTGACCAGGATCACGCGAATGTCGCGCGCCATGGCCATGGCCATCTTCTGGAAGTTTTCGGCTTGGGCTTCGGCCTTGGTCTCGAAATTCATCTGGGTCAGTTTGCTGACCCCGTCGACCAGTTCGGCCACGGTTTCACCGAACTGCGCCTGCAGCGCTTCTTTGGCGATACCGGTGTCTTCGATCACGTCATGCAGCATCGCGGCCATCAGGCTCTGATGGTCCATGTGCATGTCGGCAAGAATATTCGCCACCGCAAGAGGATGCGTGACGTACGCCTCGCCGCTGCGACGGCGTTGACCGTCATGGGCTTGTTCGGCGTAGAAATACGCTCGGCGGACCAGGTTGACCTGGTCATTGCCGAGGTAGGTCGATAAGCGGTCGGCGAGGGCGTCTATGCTCGGCATGATGAATCCTGCCGAAAGCTGTGACCCCGCGCCGTGCTACGTCGACCAGGCATAGGCTTAGACGGCCTCGTTCGACTCGTCCTCGAACGCTGCGAACAGCGGTTCATCCTGGACGATTTCCTGCTCGGCGATGTACTCGTAGCTCATCACGCCTTCAGCAATTTCACGCAGCGCGACAACAGTCGGCTTGTCGTTTTCCCACTGAACCAGTGGCTCTTTGCCGCCGGTGGCCAGTTGACGGGCACGCTTGGTAGAGAGCATGACCAGCTCAAAGCGGTTTTCCACGTGTTCTAGGCAGTCTTCAACGGTTACGCGGGCCATGGTATTCCTCGGAGCGAATGCAATATGCGCGCTGCCCGGTTGGGCGAGCGGACTGAACAGTTTAAAAAATCACCAGCGATTAGGGAAGCGCTGATTTTTTGACCAGACCCTTCAACGCGCTGCAAGCACCAATGTAAAGCGCTTGCGGGCGTTTTGGGAAGTACTGATTCAACCGAGCAATTCAGCGAGCAATTTGCCGAAACGCACTTGCTGACGTTTCTGTTGCAACTGATTGGCCCGGAAAATTGCCTTGAGATCGTCCAGCGCGTGGGCGAAATCGTCGTTGATGATCAGGTAGTCGTAATCGACGTAGTGGCTCATCTCGCTGACCGCTTCGCGCATGCGGCCGTCGATGATTTCGTCGCTGTCCTGGCCGCGGTTGGTCAGGCGCTGGTGCAAGGCTTGCAGCGACGGCGGCAGGATGAAGATCGAGCGCGCCTGCGGCATCAGCTTGCGCACTTGCTCGGCGCCTTGCCAGTCGATCTCCAGAATCAGGTCGTGACCTTCGTCCAGTGTCTGCTGCAGGCGGCTTTGCGAGGTGCCGTAGAAGTTGCCGAAGACTTCGGCGCGTTCAAGGAAGTCGCCGTGCTCGCCCATCTTCACGAACTCTTCGCGGGTCACGAAGTGGTAGTTAACGCCGTCCACTTCGCCCGGGCGCATGGCGCGGGTAGTGTGGGAGACCGAAACGCGAATCTCCGGATTGGCGTCGGTCAACGCCTTGACCAGACTGCTCTTGCCCGCGCCCGACGGCGCAGAAATGATGTACAGGGTGCCGGTATGTTGGGTCATGTCAGGGTAGCCTTACTCAATATTCTGCACTTGTTCGCGCATCTGCTCGATCAACACCTTGAGGTTGACGGCGGCCTGGGTGCTGCGCGGGTCGAAGGCTTTGGAGCCCAGTGTGTTGGCTTCGCGGTTGAGCTCCTGCATCAGGAAGTCCAGACGCCGCCCGGCGGCACCACCGGATTTGAGTACCCGGCGAACTTCGATGATGTGAGTGCTCAGGCGATCCAGTTCTTCGGCGACATCGCTTTTTTGCGCGAGGATGACCATTTCCTGTTCAAGGCGCTGCGGGTCGAGTTCGGCCTTCATGTCGGCAAAGCGGTCGAGGACTTTCTGACGCTGGGTAGCGAGCATCTGCGGTACCAGTTCACGCAGGGTCACGACGTCTTCTTCGATGGAAGTCAGGCGGTCATTGATCAAGCGAGCCAGCTCTGCGCCTTCGCGCTCGCGGCCAGCTTTCAAGTCCTTCAAACCCTGATTGAACAGGGACAGGGCTTCGGCGTTCAGCGCTTGCGGGTCGGTCGCATCGGCCACCAGCACGCCGGGCCAGGCCAGCACTTCCAGTGGATTCAGTGCAGCGGGATTCTTGATCAGCCCGGCTACGGTTTCCGCAGCGGCAACCAGTTGCGCGGCGCGTTCGCGATCGACTTGCAGCGGCTTGCCGGTGCTTTCCTCGGTGAAGCGCAGCGTGCACTCCAGTTTGCCCCGCGACAGGCCCTGGCGCAGCGCTTCACGCACGGCGCCTTCGAGGTCGCGAAATGATTCGGGCAAACGCAGGTGCGGTTCCAGATAGCGGCTGTTGACCGAGCGCAGTTCCCAGCTCAGGGTGCCCTGGGCGCCGGCTTTTTCGACGCGGGCGAAGGCGGTCATGCTGTGCACCATGGCGGTGACCTCGCAATGCAGATCGGCGCGAAACGCTGTTTCGCAGGCGCGATTTCAATGAATTTAAGCCGACTGGCAGCAAAGGCGCAGGATTGTAGCGCAGTGCGGCGAATGCGCCCAAACACACGGTGTGACAAAGCGCTGCAGCCCGTCGGTTATGCGCGCTTGAGGGGCTTCGGTCGTCGGCCGGCGGTTTTAACCAGTGCCCACTCGCGGTGCAGCGCTCTATAATGCTCGGCAGTTTTCCGTCCTCAGTACAGGTATCCCTATGAAACGTCCAAGTGGTCGCGCTGCCGATCAGCTCCGCTCGATCCGCATCACCCGCAACTACACCAAACACGCCGAGGGATCCGTACTGGTCGAATTCGGTGATACCAAAGTCATCTGCACCGTCAGCGTCGAAAACGGCGTGCCGCGTTTCCTCAAAGGTCAGGGCCAGGGCTGGCTGACTGCCGAATACGGCATGCTGCCACGCGCCACCGGCGAGCGTAACCAGCGTGAAGCCAGCCGTGGCAAGCAGGGCGGTCGTACGCTGGAAATCCAGCGTCTGATCGGCCGTTCCCTGCGCGCAGCGCTGGACATGTCCAAGCTCGGCGACGTGACCCTGTACGTCGATTGCGACGTGATCCAGGCCGATGGCGGCACTCGCACCGCCTCCATCACTGGCGCCATGGTTGCGCTGGTCGATGCCTTGAAAGTGATCAAGAAGCGCGGCGGCCTGAAAGGCGGTGACCCGCTCAAGCAGATGATCGGCGCGGTCTCTGTGGGCATGTACCAGGGCGAGCCGGTGCTGGATCTGGACTATCTTGAAGATTCCGCGGCTGAAACCGACCTCAACGTAGTGATGACCAGCACCGGCGGTTTCATCGAAGTGCAGGGCACCGCTGAAGGCGCGCCGTTCCAGCCTGACGAGCTCAATGCCATGCTGGAACTGGCCAAGCAGGGCATGAACGAGATCTTCGAATTGCAGAAGGCCGCACTGGCCGACTGAGGTTCTTGACTACAAGGAGAACATGATGAGTGACGAGCAAGCGTTGCTGCCCAAACCGAGCCAGGAGGTTCGCCAATGGGCGATGTTCTGTCACTTGTCCGCCTTGCTGGGGATCTGGATTCCGTTCGGCAATCTGATCGGGCCGCTGATCCTTTGGCAGATGAAACGCGAGAAGGACCCCTTCATCGATGCGCAGGGCAAAGAGGCGCTGAATTTTCAGATCACTGTCGCCATTGCCTCGATGATCTGCTTCCTGCTCATGCTACTGATCATCGGTTTCTTCCTGTTTGGCTTGCTGGCGATCGCGGCATTGGTTCTGACGATCATTGCAGGTGTCAAAGCCAACGAAGGTTTCCCATACAGATATCCGTTCACCTGGCGATTGATCAAGTAACGGTCAGCTTAATTGCAGTATAAAAAAACACCCCGCTACCGGGGTGTTTTTATTTGTGCAACTAAAAAGTTTGGTTTTATTGTAGGACTAATCTTTTGTCGATGTGCGGTTTGGCATTTGTTTACGGATATTTTTTTTATTTAAATCTTTGGTCACAACTGATCGGTGAAGTGCGTGTTGCCGCCCTTGTTATTGGCGTGAGCAGGTTGTTAAAGTTGCCCGATGTAATGTTTTGATTGAAACATTTCGATATGTTCAAGCCATCGATGGCACTTGAATTCCCCAGTAATCAGTGTTGATAAAATCAGCCGGTTCACCCGTCGGGCCAAGGTTAGCGCTCGCCTCGTGAATACTTAGCCAAGAATAATCCACATGATTGAGCTCGATTTCTACGGCACGCTCGTGGCCGCTTCTTTAGTACTACTGCTCGGACGCGGACTGGTTACGCGTATTGGCTTTCTGCGAAGTTACAATATTCCCGAACCGGTAGCGGGTGGCTTGGTGGTCGCCGTGCTCCTGTTGGTATTGCGCACTTTTGATATTGAAGTCCGCTTCGATACATCACTGCAGACACCGCTGATGTTGGCTTTCTTTGCCACGATCGGCTTGAGCGCGGACCTTGCCAGTCTGAAGAAGGGCGGTCGCATTGTCGGTATCTTCCTGTTGGCGGTCATTGGCTTGTTGGTGGTGCAGAACGCCATGGGCATCGGACTGGCCACTTTGCTCGGGCTCGACCCTTTGATGGGCTTGCTGACAGGCTCGATCACGCTCGCCGGCGGCCACGGCACTGGCGCTGCATGGGGCGCGGTGTTCAGCGAGAAATATGGCCTGGCCTCGGCTTCGGAACTGGCGTTGGCCTCGGCGACATTCGGTCTGGTGCTGGGTGGTCTGATCGGTGGGCCCGTCGCGCGGTTGCTGATCAAGCGTGTGCAAGTGCCCGGCAGCCCCCAGCAAGCGCCGCGACTGCCACGAGGTTTCGAGCAGCCGAACAAGGAGCGCTCGATCACGCCCTTTTCTTTCGTCGAAACACTGGCGCTGATTGCCGTCAGCCTGCTCGCAGGTAATCTTTTGAATGGCCTGCTGCATGGCACTGCTTTCGAGCTGCCGACCTTTGTTTGCGTGTTGTTTGTGGGCGTGATGTTACGTAATGGACTTTCAGCGCTTGGGTTGTATCAAGTATTCGAGCGTGAAGTTTCTGTGCTCGGCAATGTCAGCCTCTCGCTGTTTCTGGCGATCGCGTTGATGTCGCTCAAGCTATGGGATCTGGCGGCGCTGGCATTGCCGATCTTCATCATTCTGGCCGTGCAGGCGCTGGTCATGGCGCTGTTTGCGATTTTTGTAACGTTCCGGGTAATGGGCAGTAACTACGATGCCGCGGTGCTCGCTTCGGGACATTGCGGCTTTGGGCTGGGTGCTACGCCTACGGCCATCGCCAACATGCAAGCGGTGACGCAGCGCTATGGCCCTTCGCAAATCGCGTTTCTGGTGGTGCCGATGGTAGGAGCGTTCTTCATCGATATCGTTAACGTCATCGTGATCAAGTTGTATCTGACCTTGCCATTCTTCGCGGCGGTCTAGGGCGCACGGCGCATAAAAAATGCCCGCATCTCTCGATGCGGGCATTTTCTTTGGCTGCGATAAAACGCTTAGATGGTCAGCGTCCAGTCGTAGTCGACGATCAGCGGCGCGTGCTGCGAGAACCGTGGCTGACGCGGCAGGCGTGCGCTGCGCACCGAGCGACGCAGGCCTGGGGTCAGGATCTGATAGTCGAAACGCCAGCCCAGATTGAGCATCTCGGCCTGTTCGTTATCCGGCCACCAGCTGTACTGGTCGCCTTCGCGGCTGACTTCACGCAGCGCATCGACATAGCCCATATTGCCGACAATCTCGTCCATCCAGGCGCGTTCCGGCGCCAGGAAGCCTGGAGATTGCTGGCTGTCGCGCCAGTTCTTGATGTCGAGTTTCTGCTGCGCAACGTACAGCGAGCCACAATAAATGTACTCGCGACGTTTGCGTCGCTGTTTGTCCAGGTACTTGCCGAAATCGTCCATGAGCTTGAACTTCTGGTTCAAGTCCTCATCGCCGTTCATCCCCGAAGGAAACAGCAAGGTGGCAATACTGACTTTGTCGAAATCTGCTTGCAGGTAGCGCCCGTAGCGGTCGGCCGTCTCGAAACCGAGACCGCTGATGACAGCCTTCGGTTGCAACCGCGAATACAAAGCCACGCCGCCTTGGGCAGGGACTTCAGCATCGCAGGCATAAAGGAAGTAGCCATCCAGTTGGAAGGCTGGGTCATCCAGTTCAAAGGCGGAGGCACGGGTGTCCTGCAGGCAGATGACGTCGGCATTCTGGGCTTGCAGCCAACTGAGCAAACCGCGCTCGACTGCCGCCTGAATACCATTGACGTTCACACTGATGATCCGCATAAATGGCCCCAAAAATCGCGTGCGTGTATGATACACGGCGTCAAGCTAATTAGCTAAATCCGTGGTATTTGGGGTTTTTTTCATGCAAGCGTATCAGCGCGATTTCATTCGTTTTGCCATCGATCGCGGCGTTTTGCGCTTCGGTGAGTTCACCCTGAAGTCCGGGCGCACCAGTCCCTACTTCTTCAACGCCGGCCTGTTCAATTCGGGTTCGGCCCTGGCGCAACTGGGACGTTTCTACGCTGCGGCCATCGCCGAAAGCGGCATCCCTTTCGACGTTCTGTTTGGCCCTGCCTACAAAGGTATTCCGCTGGCGGCCACGACCGCCGTTGCGCTGGCCGAGCATCACGACCGTGACCTGCCATGGTGCTTCAACCGCAAGGAAGCCAAGGCCCACGGCGAAGGCGGAAGCCTGGTCGGTGCCCCGCTGACTGGCCAGGTCTTGATCATTGACGACGTCATCACCGCCGGCACCGCCATTCGCGAAGTGATGCAGATCATCGCTTCCCAGGACGGCGCCAAGGCCGCCGGCGTATTGATCGCACTGAACCGTCAGGAGCGTGGCAACGGCGAGTTGTCGGCAATCCAGGAAGTCGAGCGCGACTTCGGCATCCCGGTGATCAGCATTGTTTCGCTGAATCAGGTGCTGGAATTCCTCGCCGACGATCCGCAGCTCAAGCAACACCTCCCAGCCGTGGAAGCGTACCGCGCGCAATTTGGCGTTTGACCAATGTGGGAAGCCTGCTCGCGAATGACCGCCACACTGAACGATGTGAGGCGAATACCGCTTTCGCGAGCAGGCTCGCTCCCACAAAAAGAAGACCCAGTTCAGGCTGCTGAATTGGGTCATTTTGTTAGCGATTAACGCAGATTTCGCCATTTGAGGAGCAGCCTCAGCGCCAGTCCGACGTTGACCAGCGCAAACACCAGCAGCGCAACCACCACCATCACATACAGCGTGCGATCCACATCGAAATCCCAAAGGTCCAGCGTGCTGCTGCGCATGATCCCGACTGCTGCCGGCAAGTTAACGTAAAACAGCGCCACAAAAGCACACGTCAGTGGTAGTGCTCGCCAGTAGAAAGCAGCCATCACCTTGTCTCGACTGCGCTTGCGGCCCTGCAAACCCTTTTGATATTCATCCTCAGCCAACGCTTCGTTGAGTGCGGGCCACGCCAGGTTGAACATGAACGTGGTCAAGGTCAGCAGCAAGCCACTGACCGCGACGATGTCACTGAACGACATTCAGGCCCAGCGTTGCGCAGAGCAATGCGTGGGAATCCTCGCTGATCTCGAACTGTCCGGCGCTGCCCTTACGTTTGGTGATGGGTTTGAAGGTCGGCTCGTTTTGGGTGATGAGCATGTTCAGTTCGTCGCGAATCACGTCCGAGCTGATCACCACCAGATACACATTTTGCGCGTGTTCGGCGGACTCGATCACCGCGCGCATACTGTGCTGCAGGATGTCGTCGAGTTGGTTGCGAAAACGCGAAACGGTGTTCTTCAGCAGGGTTTTGCTTTGGCTCTGGGTCAGTTGAAAGATCGTCGATATCTGCGATTCGGTCGGCAGGGTTTGCCCGAAGTAACTCTGAATCAGATACAGCAGGCGATCCTGCTTGGCCTCGTCTGCCCGGCTAGGCATGCCGCCCTCGACCAGCATTTTCAGGTATTCGGTCAGGCTGGCCTTGGCGATGCGCTCCAGCGCATGGGCGATTTCGGCGTCGCCGATGCGCAGGGTCTTTTTCACCGGTTCCTTCTGTTCCTGCTCGAAAGCGTCGGCGTCGATCGTGAACGAGATCTGCATGGCTCAGGCGCTCCGGGATTATTTTTTGCTGGCAGCCGGCTTTTCGGATTTTTCCGGGTACGGATCTTGTGGGGCGTCACCTTGGCCGGTGAGGGTTTTCCAACCGTTCAGGACATGCGCCGTTTTCCTGAACTGCGGGCAGGGCGGCATAGAGGTTTTGGCTTGATTGGAATAACGATGGCCGCAGTCCACGCATTCGTAGGTGCCTGCTGAAACATCGCTGCCGTAGGGAACGTAATCTTTCTGCATGAGTGAATCTCCGTTGGATGAGGGGAAGATCCTAGGGAGATTTATTCTGAAGGGATGTCGGACGTTTCGCTGTGTGGAGTCAGGCGTTTCCTGCGCGCATAAAAAAGATCGCAGCCTTCGTCAGTTCCTACAAAAGCGGATTCTCGCATGTGCGAAATCCCTGTAGGAGCTGCCGAAGGCTGCGATCTTTTGCTTTCAGCGATCAGCCATCAAGGACGCTTGCGATTACTGATCAGCGTGCCCACACCGGTATCGGTGAAGATTTCCAGCAGAATCGCATTCGGCACACGACCGTCGATGATCAACGAACTGCCCACCCCGCCCTGAACCGCTTCCAGTGCGCAGCGGATCTTCGGCAGCATGCCGCCGTAGATCGTGCCGTCGGCAATCAGATCGTCGACCTGCTGGGTGCTCAGGCCGGTCAACACGGTGCCCGACTTGTCCATCAGGCCAGCGATGTTGGTCAGCAGCATCAGCTTTTCAGCTTTCAGTGCTTCGGCAACCTTGCCCGCCACCAGGTCGGCGTTGATGTTGTACGACTCGCCATTCTCACCCACGCCAATCGGCGCGATGACCGGGATGAAATTGCCTTTGACCAGCAGATTCAGCAACTCGGTATTGATGCCGACGACTTCGCCGACGTGGCCGATGTCGATGATTTCCGGCTGGGTCATTTCCGGGGTCTGGCGGGAGACAGTGAGCTTCTTCGCCCGGATCAGCCCGGCATCTTTACCGGTCAGGCCGATGGCACTGCCACCATGGCGGTTGATCAGGTTGACGATGCTCTTGTTGACCTGACCGCCAAGGACCATTTCCACCACGTCCATGGTCGCCGCGTCGGTGACTCGCATGCCGTCGACGAAATGGCTTTCGATCGACAGGCGCTTGAGCAGATCACCGATCTGCGGGCCGCCACCGTGCACGACCACCGGGTTGATGCCCACGGCTTTCATCAGCACGATGTCGCGGGCGAAGCCGGTTTTCAGCTCCTCGCTTTCCATCGCGTTGCCGCCGTATTTGATCACCAGGGTCTTGCCGACATAGCGTCGGATGTAAGGCAGCGCTTCGGACAGGACCTTGGCAGTGTTGGCGGCGGCTTCGCGTTCGAGGGTCATTCAGGGCTCCGGGTGGATCAGAACGGTAGTTGGAGATCAGGTGCAACGCGTTTCAGTTGGACGTGGAACACATCCTTGATGCGCTGCAATTCAGCCGCGTCATCGGCCTCGAAGCGCAGCACCAGCACCGGTGTGGTGTTGGATGCGCGCACCAGGCCCCAGCCTTTGGCGTAATCAACCCGCACGCCGTCGATGGTGGTCAGGTCGGCGCCTTCGCCCCACTGAGCATCGTGCAGTGCATCAATGATGCTGAATTTGCTCTCTTCGGTCACATGGATATTGATTTCCGGCGTGGAAATATCGTTGGGGAAGGTCGCAAACAGCTCTTCGGCTGTGGATTTTTCCTTGCTGAGGATCTCCAGCAGACGTGCGGCGCTGTAGATGCCGTCGTCGAAACCGAACCAGCGTTCCTTGAAGAAGATGTGCCCGCTCATTTCGCCGGCCAACAGCGCGCCGGATTGTTTCATTTTCTTTTTGATCAACGAGTGACCGGTCTTCCACATTAGCGGCCGACCGCCGTATTCCTTGATCAGCGGCACCAGGCGACGGGTGCATTTGACGTCGAAGATGATTTCCGCGTCCGGGTTACGCGCCACTACGTCGCGGGCGAACAGCATCAGCAGACGATCCGGGTAGACGATGCTGCCGGTGTTGGTCACCACGCCGACGCGGTCGCCGTCACCGTCGAAGGCCAGGCCGATATCGGCGTTGGTTTCCTTGACCTTGGCGATCAGGTCGACAAGGTTCTCCGGTTTGCCCGGATCCGGGTGATGGTTCGGGAAGTTGCCGTCGACTTCACAAAACAGCGGGATGACTTCGCAGTTCAGCGCTTCGATCAGTTGCGGGGCGATCACGCCGGCCGCGCCGTTGCCGCAGTCGACCACGACTTTCAGGCGCCGGGCCAGTTTGATGTCCTTGACGATTTCCGTGTTGTAGCGGTCAAGGATTTCGACTTGGGTGACGCTGCCCTGGCCGGTGCTCAGGTCGTTGTTCTTGATGCGTTCGTGCAGCACCTGAATCTGCTCGTTGGCGAGGGTGTCGCCAGCGATGACGATCTTGAAGCCGTTGTAGTTCGACGGGTTATGGCTGCCGGTGAGCATCACCCCGGACTTGCCGGCCAGCACGTTGGCGGCGTAGTACAGCGCCGGCGTCGGCACCAGGCCGACATCGCTGACGTGGCAACCGCTCTCGGCGATGCCGCGAATGAGTTCCGCGACCAGCTCCGGGCCGGACAGGCGACCGTCGCGACCGACCGACACATTCGGTTCACCCTCGGCCAGACTCTGCGAGCCGATGGCGCGACCGATCCAGTAGGCTGTTTCGCCGTTGAGGTATTCCGGCACGGTGCCACGAATGTCGTAGGCGCGGAAAATGCTGTCAGGCAGTTTCGGGGCGATCTTGGCGGGGGTATTCATCTGCGGAAATGCTCCATCTCGAAAAGGGCGGGACAGACCGGCGAAATCTTCGACGGCAGGCTCAAACTGAAGGGTATGACGGCGTTTTCCACAGAGAGTTCGTGCTATGAAAGGGCCATGACGCCTCGCCTGGCCGGGCTTGCGGCCGGCAAAACCTTGATTTTCCGCGCTTAACCGTTCTGGTGAATCTGCACAAATTTCCCCTGTAGGAGCTGCCGAAGGCTGCGATCTTTTGATTTTGCTTTTTAAAGATCAAGATCAAAGGATCGCAGCCTTCGGCAGCTCCTACAGGAGGTGACTCCGGTTATTTGGTGCCGGTGTGGCCAAAGCCTCCGGTACCGCGCTCGGTCTCGACGAACTCTTCCACCATCTCGAAATGCGCCTGTACCACCGGTACCAGCACCAGTTGCGCCAGACGTTCGCCGACGGTCATGGTGAAGTCACTCCGGCCGCGGTTCCAGCAGGAGACCATCAGCGGTCCCTGATAATCGGAGTCGATCAGGCCGACCAGATTGCCCAGCACGATGCCATGTTTATGGCCCATGCCCGAGCGCGGCAGGATCAGCGCGGCGAGATTCGGGTCGCCGATGTATACCGACAGGCCGGTGGGAATCAGTACGGTTTCACCCGGTTTGATCACGATATCCTGTTCCAGCATGGCGCGCAGGTCGAGGCCGGCGGAGCCCGGTGTGGCGTATTGCGGCAGCGGGAATTCGGTACCGATGCGTGGGTCGAGGATCTTGGCTTGCAAAGCGTGCATGTAAATTAAACCTGGTTCAGACGTTCGGCGATAAAAGTGACCAGTTGGCGAGCAATCTTGCTCTTGCTGGTCTGGGCGAAAACCGTGGCGTGCAGCTCACGGTCGATGACGCTGCAGGCGTTTTCTTCGCTGTTGAAACCGATGCTCGGGTTGGCGACGTCGTTGGCGACGATCAGATCGAGATTCTTGTCCTTCAGCTTGCGTGCAGCGTAGTCGAGCAGGTGTTCGGTCTCGGCGGCGAAGCCGACACTGAACGGACGATCGGGGCGGGTCGCGATGGTGGCGAGAATGTCCGGATTGCGCACCATTTGCAGGACGAAGCCGTCGCCGCTCGTAGGATCTTTCTTGAGTTTATGCGGGGCGACGACTTCAGGGCGGTAGTCCGCTACCGCTGCCGACGAAATGAACACATCGCAAGGCATGGCAGATTCGCAGGCGGCGAGCATGTCGCGGGCGCTGACCACGTCAATCCGCGTCACGCGATCAGGCGTCGGCAGGTGCACCGGGCCGCTGATCAAAGTCACGCGGGCGCCGGCTTCGACTGCTGCTTCGGCGAGGGCGAAACCCATTTTGCCGGAGCTATGGTTGGTGATGTAGCGCACCGGGTCGATGTTTTCCTGGGTCGGGCCGGCGGTGATGACCACATGCTTGCCGGTCAAGGCCAGACGCTGGAAGCAATCGGCGGCGAGCAGCGCCAGATCGGTAGCTTCCATCATGCGGCCCATGCCGACGTCGCCGCAGGCCTGGCTGCCCGAGGCTGGGCCGAAAGTCTTCAAGCCACGGCTTTCCAGCAGTTGCAGGTTGGCCTGGGTCGCCGGATCGCGCCACATCGCCTGATTCATCGCTGGCGCGACAGCAACCACGGCGTCGGTGGCCAGCACCAGTGTGGTCAGCAGGTCATTGGCAATGCCCTGGGCCAGACGAGCAATCAGGTCGGCGGTGGCCGGGGCGATCAGTACCAGATCGGCCCATTTCGCCAGTTCGATATGGCCCATGGCGGCTTCGGCGGCAGGGTCGAGCAAGTCGAGGTGAACCGGGTGCCCCGACAGGGCCTGCATGGTCAGCGGGGTAATGAACTCGGCGCCGCCATGGGTCATGACCACGCGCACTTCGGCACCCTGGTCGATCAGGCGGCGAACCAGATCGGCGCTCTTGTAGGCCGCAATGCCGCCGCCGACGCCCAGAACGATGCGTTTCCGATACAGCCGCTGCATAGGTCTGCCTTTCATTTCGTTGATGACGGCGGCGCGATGCCCCTCCCCAGGGTTGAATCGACCGCCAAAAAGATGGGCTACGATATCACAGCGACCGCTACGGAACAGCGGCGCCCACAGACAAGGAGGTGCTATGAGTATTCGCGATTGGCCGGCGGCGGAACGGCCGCGGGAAAGGCTGTTGGAGCATGGGGCAGGGAGTCTTTCAGACGCTGAGCTGTTGGCGATTTTTCTGCGCACCGGATTGCCTGGAAAAAGCGCAGTCGACCTCGCCAGACATCTGCTGACGCAATTTGGTGGCCTGCGTTTGCTGCTCGAGGCCGATCAGGGCGCATTCAGCAAACAACTGGGCCTCGGCCCGGCCAAGTTCGCCCAACTGCAAGCCGCGCAGGAAATGAGCAAACGCCATCTGGCCGAGCGCTCACGACAGAAACCGGCACTGGAAAACCCTCAGGTCGTACGCGATTACCTCAAGGCAATGCTGCGGCATGAGCCGCACGAGGTGTTCGGCTGCCTGTTTCTCGATTCAAAGCACCAGGTGCTGAATTTCGAGGCGCTGTTTCGCGGCTCTATCGACAACACCAGCGTGCACCCTCGGGAAGTGGTGAAGCGCGCGCTGGCCAATAACGCGGCGGCAGTGATCCTGTGTCATAACCATCCGTCCGGGAATACCGATCCGAGTCAGGCAGATCGGCTGCTGACCAAGCGCCTGCAGAAAGCGCTGGAGCTGATTGACGTGCGAGTGCTCGACCACTTTATCGTCGGTGACGGCGAACCGCTGTCGATGGCGGAGTGTGGCTGGATGTAGTTCTCGGCGCCAATTCTGGAACTTGTGGGAGCGAGCCTGCTCGCGAAGGCGTTGTATCAGTCAGCATCATTGTTTGCTGAAAGACCGCTTCGCGAGCAGGCTCGCTCCCACAGACTGTTTCCATCCACAGGTTTTATGTCAGGCAGGTTATTTGAGGCTGACCTTGGAATAATCCTGTCGGCCGAACGGGCTGACGGAATAACCCTGAATATCCTTGCGCGTCAAAGCGTAGGCCGTCGGGTGCGCCAGTGGCAGCCACAACGCCTGCTGCTGGATCTGCGCCTGTGCCTGTTCATAAAGCTTGGTCCGTACGCCTTGCTCGCTGGTGGTCTTGCCGGCGCTGATCAGCTTGTCCAGATCGGCGTTGCAGTACCGCGCGAAGTTGGTGCCGGACTTCACTGCTGCGCAGGAAAACTGCGGCGTGAGGAAGTTGTCCGGGTCGCCGTTGTCGCCGGCCCAGCCCATGAACAGCAGGTCATGCTCGCCGGCCTTGGCGCGACGAATCAGTTCGCCCCACTCGATCACGCGGATCTCCGCCTGGATGCCGATCTCGGCCAGATCCGATTGCAGCATCTGCGCGCCGAGGCTCGGGTTCGGGTTGAGCAGGCTGCCCGATGGTCGCGTCCAGATCGTGGTCTGGAAACCATCCTTCAAGCCGGCCTTGGCCAGCAGCGCCTTGGCTTTGGCCACATCGTGCGGATAGCCCGGCAGGTTCTTCGCGTAGCTCCAGGTGTTCGGCGGGTACGGGCCGTTGGCCGCCTCGGCGGTGTCTTCGAACACGGCTTTGATGTAGTTGGCCTTGTCGAACGCAAGGTTGATCGCCTGACGCACTTCCGGCTTGTCCAGTGGCGGGTGCTGGCTGTTGATGCCCACGAAAGCGGTCATGAACGCGTCAGTCTTTTCCACTTTCAGCGTCGGTTCCTTCAGCGCAGCCTGCACGTCCAATGGTTTCGGCGACAGGGCGATCTGGCATTCATTGCGTCGCAGCTTTTGCAGGCGCACGTTGGCGTCCGGGGTGATGGCGAAGATCAGCGGGTCGACGGCAGGCTTGCCATGGAAATAATCCGGGTTGGCCTTGTAGCGGATCGCTGCATCTTTCTGGAAGCGATTGAACACGAACGGGCCGGTGCCGATCGGCTGACTGTTGAGTTTGTCGGTGGCGCCAGCCTTCATCAGCTTGTCAGCGTATTCGGCTGAATAGATCGAGGCGAAGCCCATGCTCAGGGTGGCGAGGAAGGTCGAATCCGGATGATCAAGAGTGAAACGCACGGTGAGCGGGTCGAGGGCGTCGATTTTCTTGATCAGGGTCGGCAGTTGCATCGACTGCGCATGGGGGAAGCCGCTTTGGGCGACTTTGTGCCACGGGTTGGCCGGGTCGAGCATGCGGTCGAAGCTGAATTTGACGTCTTCAGCGCTCAGCTCGCGGCTCGGCTTGAAGTAATCGGTTGTATGAAATTTCACCTGCGGGTGCAGTTTGAATACATACGTCAGGCCGTCGGTGCTAACTTCCCAGCTGTCGGCGAGGCTAGGGATGACCTTGCCACTGGCGGTATCGAAATCCACCAGACGATTCATCAGCACATCGGCCGAGGCATTAGTGGTGGTCAGCGAGTTGTACTGCACCACGTCGAACCCTTCGGGGCTGGCCTCGGTACACACGCTCAACGCGGCGGCCTGGGCGAGGGGGCTCAGCAACAGCGGAGCGAGTAACAGGGGTAGGGCAGCGAGGCGCATGGTCGGTTTCCTTTACAGATCGAAGGCCCATCTGCAAGTGCAGTCTGGAAAAGTCCTACCCTAGAGCTCTGAATTGCAAATGACTATCCCCTTTTTGCATTTTCAGGCGCAGTCTTGCGCGGTTTCGAGCTTGAGCAGCGGGATGAAAAGTCTGAATCGCCTGTAGGGCGGGATTTCTGCGACGAGTGGTCAAAACCAGTCGCGGCCTTTGTTCAAGGCGTCCGCAGGCCGAAAAAGCGGCTTTTTATTGATTCATTGCACAGCGATTGTTGTTGCACCCCGGTCTTTCTGGTATAAAGCAGCGCTCTTTTCTAGGGGCCCGGTTCCTTCACTGTAGGTGTAGCCGGTAAGACCTCTAAAGAAACGCGGCGCCTGGCGCCAAATGACTGAGAGATTAAGCGGCCAACCCATGCCGGGTTGGGCATGTGGTTTTAGAGGGCTGAGGCATGTCGAGAGTATGTCAAGTTACCGGTAAGGGTCCGGTGACTGGGAATAACATTTCCCACGCAAACAACAAAACCCGTCGTCGTTTCCTGCCGAACCTGCAGCATCACCGCTTCTGGGTTGAAGAAGAGAAACGTTTTGTGCGTCTGCGCGTATCTGCCAAAGGCATGCGTATCATCGACAAGCGTGGCATCACTGTCGTGCTCGCCGAACTTCGCCGCGATGGCAAGATTTAAGGGAGCTAATCATGCGTGAATTGATTCGTTTGATCTCGAGCGCCGGTACTGGTCACTTCTACACTACCGACAAGAACAAGCGTACTACCCCGGACAAAATCGAGATCAAGAAATATGATCCGGTTGTTCGCAAGCACGTGATGTACAAGGAAGGCAAAATCAAGTAATTGATTTTTCCTGACTGCGAAAAAGGCCCGTATCGAGAGATGCGGGCCTTTTTTGTTTGCCTTGGATTCTGCGGTGACCGGTTGGGCCTCATCGCTGGCAGGCCAGATCCCACATTGATTGCCGGTCTTCACAGAACCTGTGTCATGCACAAAACCTGTGGGAGCTGGCTTGCCAGCGATGAGGGCCGATCAGCCAGCAAACATCTCAAGCCTTCTGTTCAAAGATCACGTAAACCTTGCGACAAGCCTCCAGCACTTCCCAGGTTCCGCGAAACCCTGCCGGGATCACGAAGCGATCGCCAACGCGCAAGGTCTTGGCATTGCCGTCGCTGTCACGCAAAACCGAAACCCCCTGCAGAATCTCGCAGTACTCATGCTCGGTGTAATTCACCGTCCACTGACCCACCGCGCCTTCCCAAACACCTACGCCCATTTGCCCACAAGGGCTGTCGTATTGATGAAACACCGCCTGCTCAGGATCGCCCTTGAGCACCTTCGCCGGGTCCGGGCGATAGCGCTCGGCTTCGCTGCTGGCAAGGCTGATGTCGACGACGTTCTGGATGTTCATTGTTGTTTTCTCCGCTAATGACGGCGCGTTGGCTGGAATGGGCCAAAGTCTATGTTTATTAAAATGAACACCGCAAGGCCGTATGGCCAGCTTATGTCAAATATATTGAAACAACCCCGGTCGCTGGTTTAGGGTGGCGGGTGCCTCGGGCCGAAAGTGCAGGCTGGCCGGGCAGAATTCTTGAACAGTGCCGCAGCGCTTGCGGTGCTCGTATTCAATAAGAGGAGGACACCCGAATGACCACCCTGACTCGTGCCGACTGGGAACAACGCGCCCGCGATCTGAAAATCGAAGGCCGCGCCTTCCTGAATGGCGAATACACCGACGCCGTCTCCGGCGAAACCTTCGAATGCATCAGCCCGGTCGATGGCCGCCTGCTCGGCAAGATCGCCAGTTGTGACGCCGCCGATGCTGACCGTGCTGTAGAAAACGCCCGCGCTACTTTCAATTCCGGCGTCTGGTCGCGCCTGGCGCCGACCAAACGCAAAGCCACCATGATCCGTTTCGCCAGTCTGCTGAAACAGCACGCCGAAGAACTGGCGCTGCTGGAAACACTCGATATGGGCAAGCCGATCAGCGATTCGCTGTATATCGATGTGCCGGGAGCGGCGCAGGCGTTGAGCTGGAGCGGCGAAGCGATCGACAAGATCTACGATGAAGTCGCCGCGACTCCACATGATCAATTGGGGTTGGTGACCCGTGAGCCAGTAGGCGTGGTCGGCGCTATCGTGCCGTGGAACTTCCCGCTGATGATGGCCTGCTGGAAGCTCGGCCCGGCGCTGTCGACCGGTAACTCGGTGATCCTCAAGCCGTCGGAAAAATCGCCGCTGACTGCCATCCGCATCGCTGCGCTGGCCATTGAAGCCGGTATCCCCAAAGGCGTGCTCAACGTGCTGCCGGGCTACGGCCACACCGTCGGCAAGGCGCTGGGTCTGCACAATGATGTCGACACACTGGTGTTCACCGGTTCGACCAAGATCGCCAAGCAGTTGATGGTCTACGCCGGCGAATCGAACATGAAGCGTGTCTGGCTGGAAGCCGGTGGCAAGAGCCCGAACATCGTCTTCGCTGATGCGCCGGACCTGCAGGCCGCCGCCGAATCCGCCGCCAGCGCCATCGCCTTCAACCAGGGCGAAGTGTGCACCGCCGGTTCGCGTCTGCTGGTCGAGCGTTCGATCAAGGACAAATTCCTGCCGATGGTGATTGAGGCGCTGAAATCCTGGAAGCCGGGCAATCCGCTGGACCCGGCGACCAACGTTGGCGCGCTGGTCGATACCCAGCAGATGAACACCGTGCTGTCGTACATCGAATCCGGCCATAGCGATGGCGCCAAACTGGTCGCCGGCGGCAAGCGCATCCTCCAGGAGACCGGTGGTACTTACGTCGAGCCAACCATTTTCGATGGTGTGAGCAATGCGATGAAGATTGCCCAGGAAGAGATTTTCGGCCCGGTGTTGTCGGTGATCGCTTTCGACAGCGCCGAAGAAGCCATCCAGATCGCCAACGACACGCCATACGGTCTGGCCGCAGCGGTGTGGACCCAGGACATCTCCAAGGCACACCTGACCGCCAAAGCCTTGCGCGCCGGTAGCGTGTGGGTCAACCAGTACGACGGCGGCGATATGACCGCGCCGTTCGGTGGCTTCAAACAGTCGGGCAACGGTCGCGACAAGTCACTGCACGCCTTCGACAAGTACACCGAGCTGAAGGCGACGTGGATCAAGCTGTAAGGCGCTGACGGGAGCCCGCTCACTCCGGGCTTCCTGACCAAACAGAGATCCCCTGTGGGAGCGAGCCTGCTCGCGAAGGCGGTGCATCAGTCAGCAGAACAGCTGAATGTGAAACCGTATTCGCGAGCAGGCTCGCTCCCACAGTGATTTTGTGGTGCACATAAAATATCCACAGGAGCGTGGAACATGCGGTGGGCGACGTATTTCGCCGTGTTGGCGTCTGTCTTGAGTGTCGGCCTGGCCCTGGGGGTCAGCATGCCGCTGGTGTCGTTGCGTCTGGAGGGCTGGGGTTACGGCTCGTTCGCCATCGGTGTGATGGCGGCCATGCCGGCAATCGGCGTGCTGCTGGGGGCGAAGATTTCCAGCCACCTCGCCGCGTATTTCGGCACGGCGAACCTGATGCGACTGTGCCTGTGGGCCGGGGCACTGTCGATCGGCCTGCTGGCGCTGCTGCCAAGTTATCCGATCTGGCTACTGCTGCGGCTGCTGATCGGCGTGATCCTGACCATCGTGTTCATCCTCGGCGAGAGCTGGATCAATCAGCTGGTGGTCGAACAGTGGCGTGGGCGACTGGTGGCGCTGTATGGCAGCAGCTATGCGTTGAGCCAACTGTCTGGTCCATTGCTGCTGGGGGCGCTCGGTACCGAACATGATTACGGTTTCTGGGTCGGGGTCGGTCTGCTGACGCTATCGCCCTTTTTGCTTTCAGGGCGCAGCGGTGCGCCGAGCAGTGAAGCCAACAGCGTGACGTTCGGCGATCTATGGGTCTTTGCCCGAGAGCTGCCGGCGATTGCCTGGGCGGTATCATTGTTCGCCGCGTTCGAAGCGATGATCCTGACGCTGCTGCCGGTGTACTGTCTGCAACAAGGGTTCACCGCCGAAATTGCGCTGGCCATGGTCAGCACGGTGGTGGTCGGCGATGCGCTGCTGCAATTGCCGATCGGCGCATTGGCCGATTATCTGTCGCGGCGCACGCTGTTCGCCGGGTGCGCGGCGGTGTTGATGCTGTCGAGTCTGGCCATTCCAATGTTGCTCGACACGCTGTTGATCTGGCCATTGTGGGTGCTGTTCGGCGCCAGTGCCGGCGGCTTGTTTACCCTGTCGCTGATCCTGATTGGCGAGCGTTATCGTGACGATGCGCTGGTCCGCGCCAACGCACATATCGCCCAGTTGTGGGGTGTCGGTTGTCTGGTCGGGCCTTTGGCGGCAGGGGCGGGCAGTCAGTGGATCAACGGACATGCGCTGCCGCTGCTGATGGCGGCGGGGGCGTTTGGCCTGGTGCTTTTGTTGTTGCGCCAGGGGGCCTTTGGCACAACGGCAGAAGCAGCCTGAGCGCATCCCTGTGGGAGCGAGCCTGCTCGCGAAAGCGGTGCACCAGTCAGCTCATTTGCTGGAAGTGAAACCGTTATCGCGAGCAGGCTCGCTCCCACAAGGCATGACCAACAGACGGACTTACAACATCCGCTCGAGGCCGACGCTGGTGCTGAGCCACGAGTTGAAGCGCCGCCACCAGCTCCCCGGTTCTTTGGTCAGGGTATGCATCTGGCCGTTGTCCTCGGTGACCCAGACGACCTTGCCGTCCTCGAGTTTCGCCTGATAACTCAGGGTCGGCGCCATGCCTTGCAGCGCCAGTGCGCGCACGTGCTCGGCCAGTTCCGGGCTGTCGACCAGCACGCCGACTTCGGTGTTCCACAGCACCGAGCGCGGGTCGAAGTTGAACGAGCCGATAAACGATTTGCGCCGATCAAAGATCATCGCCTTGCTGTGCAGGCTCGAATCCGAACCGCGAAACGACTTGCTATAGAACACCCGCGGCCCGCTGCCATAGTTATCCCCAGGCTGGCGGCGCAGTTCATAGAGTTTCACCCCGTGTTCAAGCAACGCCTTGCGATAGGGCGCGTAACCACCATGCACCGCCGGCACGTCAGTGGCCTCCAGTGAATTGGTCAGCAGGCTTACAGAGACCCCGGCGTCGGCGCGCCCGGTCAGGTAAACCAGCCCCGGCTGGCCGGGCACGAAGTACGCGGAAATCATGATCAGCTCTTTGCTGACGCCGGTCAGTTCCGGCGCCAGTTGCGTGGTCAGCAGCAGATGCGGATCGGGTTCGCCCTTGGACAGCACCTTGCTCGGCGCATCCCACAACGCCTGGTTCCAGGCCCAGATCAGCTCCTTTCGCCAGATGTCCATGCGCGGGTCGGTGGTGAATTTCATCAACTGTTGATACAGCGCGTGGTTCTGCTTGCGGGTTTCTTCCAGCGATTCTTCCAGGCGCGTGCGCGTGTTTTGCAGGTCGGCGGCGGTCGGTTGGCTGGAAAGGAATTCGTCGATCGGCTTGCTCAGCGCGCTGTTCCAGTACTGGTCGAAACTGTGCCCGAGCTGCTCGGCGACCGGGCCGATGCTGAGCATGTCGATGTCGGTGAAATTCAGGTTGGGTTCGGCGTCGAAATATTCATCGCCCAGATTGCGCCCGCCGACGATCGCCGCGCTGTTGTCCGCCAGCCACAGTTTGTTGTGCATTCGTCGGTGCTGCACGGACAGATTGAACAGTCGCCCAGCCGCACGTGTTACGCCGGTGCTGCGCCCCAGGTGCAACGGATTGAACAAACGAATCTGGATCTGCGGATGTGCCGCCAGCGTCGCGATGATCTGGTCGAGGCCGTCGCTGGTGGTGTCGTCGAGCAGGATGCGCACGCGCACGCCACGGTCGGCCGCCTTGAGCACTTCTTCCACCAGCATCCGCGTGCTGATGCCGTCATGGACAATGTAGTACTGCAAGTCGAGGCTGACCTGGGCGTGACGAATCAGCTCGGCGCGGGCGGTAAACGCCTCGCCACTGTCCGAGAGCAGACGAAACCCCGACTGCCCTTTATAGGGCGCGGCCTGAGCCTGAATCGAACGGCCGAAACTGGAGTCCGACGCTGGCAATGCCTGGCTTGGTTCGCGCGGCACATCGAGGCTGGCGCAGCCGCTGAGGAACGAGGCGAGTATCAGTAAAGCGAATAGGGGCTGTCTGAAGCTCACGTAGGATCGTTCCGGTTGGCGGCTGAGGTCGGCAATTTGGACGCCGGGCGCGCAGAAAAGGTCAGTCGGTCTCAGCGAGTAGTTTGATTGCCGCAGCGCCGACCTTGCGCACCGCTTCTTCGATCTGCGCTGTTGGTTTGGCAGCGTAGTTCATCCGCAGACAATTGCGGTACTTGCCCGAAGCGGAAAAGATGCTGCCGACAGCAATCTGTACGCCCTGATCGTGCAGCGCGCGATTGAGCTTCAGCGTGTCGAAACCTTCCGGCAGCTCCACCCAGAGCATGAAGCTGCCCTGCGGGCGACTGGCACGGGTGCCGGCCGGGAAATAGCGCGTCACCCAGTCGATCATCGCGTCACGATTGCGTTGGTACTGCATGCGCATACGCCGCAAGTGCGGCTCGAAATGGCCGGCCTTGATGAATTCGGCGATGGCGATCTGCGGTTGCGGCGCGGTGGATCCGGTGCTGATGTATTTCATGTGCAGCACCCGCTCGAGATATCGGCCCGGCGCCACCCAGCCGATGCGCAGCCCTGGCGCCAGGGTCTTGGAGAACGAGCTGCAGAGCAACACGCGGCCGTCTTCATCGAATGATTTGATCGTGCGCGGGCGCGGGTAGGTATAGGCCAGTTCGCCGTACACATCGTCTTCGATGATCGCCACATCGAAACGCTGGGCGAGCGTCAATAACGCGCGTTTGCGCGACTCGGGCATCACGTAGCCGAGCGGGTTGTTGCAGTTGGGGGTGAGCTGAATGGCTTTGATCGGCCACTGTTCCAGCGCCAGTTCAAGGGCGTCGAGGCTGATCCCGGTGAGCGGGTCGGTGGGGATTTCCAGGGCTTTCATGCCCAGGCCTTTGAGGGTCTGCATGGCGCCGTGGAAGCTCGGCGAGTCCACCGCGACGATGTCGCCCGGCTCGCAGATCGCATGAATACTGGTGGACAGCGCTTCGTGGCAGCCAGTGGTGATGACCAGCTCGCTGGCGCTCAATTGGCAGCCGGAATCGAGCATCAGTCGTGCGATCTGTTCGCGCAGTTCGAGGTTGCCGTGGATGTTGTCGTAATACAGACCCGGCATGTCCTGTCGGCGACTGATACGCGCCAGCCCGCGCAGCAGCGGTTTCATGGTCGGCGAGCCGACATCGGGCATGCCACGGCCCAATTGCACGACATCCTTGCGTGGCACCGCGCGAATGAGCTCCAGCACCTGATCCCATTGCGAAATCTCGACTGGCCGCTGCGCCGGGCGGCCTACTGCGGGCAGCTCCGGCAATTCGCGGCCGACTGGCACAAAGTAGCCAGACTTGGGTTTCGGCGTGGCCAGACCGCTGTCTTCGAGCACGCGATAGGCCTGCTGCACCGTGCTCAGACTGACTCCGTGTTCAACGCTCAAGGCACGTACGGACGGCAAGCGATCACCGGGCCGATAGAAACCTTGTTCGATGCGGGTGCCGAGCAATTCGGCGAGGTTTACATACAGAGTCATGGTGGCCTCGGTGCACATTGGTAAAAACCAGTACAGATGCGGCAAAAATCAATCATTCAGTCGGCGAATCGGCAAATCTGTATGGAGTTAATACAGGTTCTTTGAGTCTGTAATGGTTTTGCTCGCCCGCGCATCATGGAATCTCTGGCTACCCAAGTAAACAGGAGCAACGAAAATGAACGGCTTGAGCGATGTGCGGCTGACGTTACACAGTCAGGAACTGGCGGCGGGGCAGAAGGACAACGCGCGCAATCTGCTGCGCAATGCGCCGTCCGGCCTCAGTCGCTGGGATCTGTTCTGGCATCGTCTGCACACGCGCAAGGCGTTGCTCGGACTGACACCGGAGCAGCTCAGGGATGTCGGGCTGACGCGAGAGCAGGCAAGGGAGGAGGGGTTGAAGCCGTTTTGGCGGATATGAGATCTGTATTGTTCTTGCGGGCCTCATCGCGAGCAGGCTCGCTCCCACAGTGACTGCGTTCTGCCTGAATAAACGCGGTTACTGTGGGAGCGAGCCTGCTCGCGAAAGCGGATCAAGGGCCGCCGAAATACCCTCAGACCAACTCTTTGAGCCGATGCCACAACATCCCCAACGCCAATAACGGCGAGCGCAAGTGCTTGCCGCCGGGGAAGGTGATGTGCGGCACCTTGGCGAACAGATCAAAGCCGCCGCCATGCTGCCCGCTGATCGCCTCGGCCAACAGCTTGCCGGCCAGGTGGGTGGCATTCACCCCATGCCCGGAATACGCCTGGGCGTAATACACGTTCGGCTGGTCGGCTAGTCGGCCGACCTGCGGCAAGCGGTTGGCACCGATGCCGATCATCCCACCCCACTGATAATCGATCTTCACCCCGGCCAGTTGCGGGAACACTTCAAGCATCTTCGGCTGCATATAAGCGCGGATGTCTTTCGGATCGCGTCCCGAGTAATGACACGCTCCGCCAAACAACAGACGTCGATCCGCCGAGAGTCGGTAGTAATCCAGCGCTACCCGCTGATCACAGACCGCCATGTTCTGCGGCAGCAGGTTGTGCGCCTGCTCTTCGCTTAGCGATTCGGTGGCGATGATGTAGCTGCCGGCGGGCAGGACCTTGCCGCTCAGTTGCGGGTTCAAGTCATTGAGATAGGCATTGCAGCCCAGCACCAGCGTCTTCGCCCGCACCGAGCCTTGCGCGGTGTGCACTTTCACTTCGGTGCCGTAATCGATGCGCGTCACCGCCGAATGCTCGAACAATTGCACGCCCAGTTGCTGCGCCGCTGCCGCTTCGCCCAGCGCCAGATTCAGCGGGTGCAGATGCCCGGAGCCCATGTCGATCAAACCACCGACGTAGCGCTTGGAACCGACCACCGTGTGCATTTCACTGGCTTGCAACAGACGGGTTTCGTAGCGGTAACCGAGGCTGCGCAATTCTTCGGCATCTTCGGCAAAACCGTCGAGATCGGAAGGCTTGTTGGCGAGGTCGCAGTAACCCCAGGTCAGGTCGCAGGCAATGCCGAAACGCTGGACGCGCCGACGGACGATCTCCACCGCTTCCAGGCCCATGAGTTTCATCTCGCGCACGCCCTCGGCACCGATGACGTTGGCGAACTGATCAAGGCCGTGACCGACACCGCGAATCAGTTGCCCGCCGTTGCGACCGCTGGCGCCCCAGCCGATCCTGTGCGCTTCCAGCAACACCACGCTGAAACCGCGTTCGGCGAGTTCCAGCGCCGTATTCAGCCCGGAAAATCCACCACCGACCACGCAGACATCCGCCACCACCTCGCCTTGTAGCACGGGATGGTCCGGCTGCGGCAAGCTGCTGGCGGCGTAATAAGAGGCAACGTGGGGTTGGCTCGCGGTGGTCGGGGCGCGGGCGGTCATGGGCATCATCCAACGGCTGAGTGTCGAGAAAATTTGACGGAGCATAAGCCGCGCGCCCAAACGTGGGCAACATCGGTCGGCCTGCGGTGTCTGGATCCGGGCTTTTGCGGCACAATCATCAGCCCGCCACTTTGGTCACCGTTTCGATGAGCTGCAACAGTCAGAAAATCCGCACCCTGCGTCAGCAGATTCCCACGTTTGACTGCGTGCCGGGCTGCCACGACTGCTGCGGACCGGTGACCACTTCGCCCGAGGAAATGGCCCGGCTACCGCGCAAGACCCGCGCCGAACAGGATGCCGCGCTGGAACAACTCAACTGTGTGCACCTGGGGCCGAATGGCTGCACGGTGTATGAAGAGCGGCCGCTGATCTGTCGACTGTTTGGTACCACCAAGACCTTGCCATGCCCGAACGAGCGGCGGCCGGTGGAGTTGATTCATCCACGGGTGGAGAAGCAGATATTCGATTACATGGCGGCGAATCGGCAGGTGTTGGTTTAGCTGTTGCGTTCACTTCAGACCGAGTCGACTTCTTTCGCGAGCAGGCTCGCTCCCACAATTGAAATGTCATCTCCTGTGGGAGCGAGCCTGCTCGCGAAGGGCTCAGCACACATCTCAATCCGGAATCGGCAGGCAGAGGCTCTCTTTCACTTCTTCCATGACGATGTAGCTCTTCGATTCACGTACATGTGGCAGCTTCAACAGAATGTCGCCCAGCAGTTTGCGATACGAGGCCATCTCGGAAATCCGCGCCTTCACCAGATAGTCGAAATCTCCTGACACCAGATGACACTCCAGCACATGCGGCAGCTTCAGTACCGCGCGTCTGAATTCTTCGAATGTGTCGCCGGATTTGTAGTCGAGGCTGATCTCGACGAACACCAGCAGGCTACCCTTCAAATGCTGCGGATTGAGCCGGGCGTTGTAGCCCATGATGATCCCCTCGCGCTCCAGGCGCCGCACGCGCTCGGTGCAGGGCGTGGTCGAGAGTCCGACCTTTTCCCCTAGTTCGGTGAAGGAAATCCGCCCGTCCGCCTGCAGGATGCGCAGGATATTGCGGTCGATCTTATCCAGCTCACGTTTGGTCTGAGTGTTGGTACGCATAGGGGATGCGCCTCCGTGAAAAGGGTTTTTGCCGAGAATTGTCGCCAAATATAGGCGCTTATATAGTGAAAAGCACTGGCATTTCTTTTTTACACTGCGCCCATCATTGCTCTAACAAACAGTTCGGCGAAAAGCCGCGATGAGGGATTGAAAATGCGCGTCATGGTCTTGGGTAGCGGCGTCATCGGTACCGCCAGTGCTTACTATCTGGCCCGTGCCGGGTTTGAAGTGGTGGTGGTCGATCGGCAGCCTGCTGCGGCCATGGAGACCAGTTTCGCCAACGCCGGCCAGGTCTCGCCGGGTTACGCCTCGCCGTGGGCCGCGCCGGGCGTGCCGCTCAAGGCCATCAAGTGGTTGCTGCAACGCCACGCGCCATTGGCGATCAAGGCCACCGCTGATATCGACCAATACCTGTGGATGGCGCAAATGCTGCGCAACTGCACCGCCAGCCGTTACGCAGTGAACAAGGAGCGCATGGTGCGTCTGTCCGAGTACAGCCGTGACTGCCTCGATGAATTGCGCGCCGAAACCGGTATCGCCTACGAAGGCCGCAGCCTCGGCACCACGCAGTTGTTCCGCACTCAGGCGCAACTGGATAACGCCGCCAAAGACATCGCCGTGCTGAAAGAATCCGGCGTGCCGTTTGAAGTCCTCGACCGCGCCGGCATCGCCCGCGTCGAGCCGGCGCTGGCAGGCGTGACCGACATTCTCGCTGGCGCGCTGCGTCTGCCCAACGACCAGACCGGCGACTGCCAGATCTTCACCACCCGTCTCGCTGAAATGGCGCGCAAGCTCGGTGTGGAATTCCGTTTCGGCCAGGACATCCAGAAACTCGACTACGCCGGTGATCGCATCAACGGTGTGTGGATTGACGGCAAGCTGGAAACCGCTGATCGCTACGTACTGGCGCTCGGCAGCTACTCGCCGCAACTGCTCAAGCCGCTGGGCATCAAGGCTCCGGTGTATCCGCTCAAGGGCTACTCGCTGACCGTGCCGATCACCGATCCTGCCATGGCGCCGACGTCGACCATTCTCGACGAGACCTACAAGGTCGCGATCACCCGCTTCGACAACCGCATCCGCGTTGGCGGCATGGCCGAGATCGCCGGTTTTGACCTGTCGCTGAATCCGCGTCGGCGCGAAACCCTGGAGATGATCGTCAACGACCTTTATCCTCAGGGCGGCAATCTGGCCGAAGCGAGCTTCTGGACCGGCCTGCGTCCGACCACGCCGGACGGTACGCCGATCGTTGGCGCCACGCCGTTCAAGAATCTGTTCCTCAACACCGGTCACGGTACGCTCGGCTGGACCATGGCCTGCGGTTCCGGCCGTTTGCTCGCCGACCTGATGGCGAAGAAAAAGCCGCAGATCAGCGCCGAAGGCCTCGATATTTCCCGTTACGGCAACCAGACCCAGGAGTCCGCAAAACATGTCAATCCAGCGCCAGCTCACCAATGAGCGCATGAGTCAGATCGTCAGCCACAACGGCACCGTGTATCTGGCCGGGCAGGTCGGCGACGACTTCGACGCCGGAATTGAACAGCAGACCCGCGATGTGCTCGCCAATATCGAACGTCTGCTCGATCTGGCCGGGACGGACAAACAGCATCTGTTGTCGGCGACGATCTATCTCAACGACATCGAAGCGCACTTCGCTGGGATGAACGCGGTGTGGGACCAGTGGCTGCCCAAAGGCGCCGCGCCGGCCCGCGCCACCGTCGAAGCGAAGATGGCCAAGCCGAGCATTCTGGTGGAGATCTCCATCGTCGCCGCGCTGCCATAACGTTTCCAAGATCCCTCTCCCGGTGCTGTTGGCGGTTCACGTCGTCAGTCAGCGCCGGTTTTTCTTCCCATGACCGCCCAGAAGTTGCCGCCATGCGTCCTGCCCGTGCCCTGATCGACCTTCAAGCCCTGCGTCACAACTACCGAATTGCCCGCGAAGTCACCGGCGCCAAGGCGCTCGCCGTGATCAAGGCGGACGCCTACGGCCATGGCGCGGTACGTTGCGCCCAAGCGCTGGAAGCCGAAGCGGATGGTTTTGCCGTGGCCTGCATCGAGGAAGCACTCGAGCTGCGCGCTGCCGGGGTCCGTGCGCCGGTATTGCTGCTGGAGGGCTTCTTCGAAGCCGACGAGCTGGCATTGATCGTCGAACATGATTTCTGGTGCGTGGTGCATTCGCTGTGGCAGCTCGAAGCGATCGAGCAGGCAGTCCTGAGCAAACCGATCACGGTGTGGCTCAAGCTCGATTCCGGCATGCACCGCGTCGGCCTGCATCCGAAAGATTATCCAGCGGCCTATCAACGTCTGCTGGCCAGCGGCAAAGTCGCGAAAATCGTGTTGATGAGCCACTTCGCCCGCGCTGATGAACTGCACGCGCAAAGCAGTGCCGAGCAGGTCGCGGTGTTCGAGGCGGCGCGTCAGGGGCTGGCGGCTGAAGTCAGCTTGCGCAATTCGCCAGCCGTGCTTGGTTGGCCAGAAATCCACAGCGACTGGGTACGCCCGGGCATCATGCTCTACGGCGCGACCCCGTTCGAAGAAGCCAACGCCGTCGCTGAACGCCTGCAACCGGTGATGACCCTCGAGTCGAAAGTCATCAGCGTGCGTGAATTGCCGGCCGGCGAACCGATCGGCTATGGCGCCAGATTCATCACCGACAAGCCGATGCGCATTGGCGTGGTCGCCATGGGCTACGCCGATGGCTACCCGCGCCAGGCGCCGACCGGCACGCCGGTGCTGGTGGCCGGCCAACGCAGCCGCCTGCTGGGGCGCGTGTCGATGGACATGCTCTGCATCGACCTGACCGACGTAGCGGAAGCGGGACTCGGTTCTGTCGTCGAGTTGTGGGGCAAGAACATCCTCGCCAGTGACGTGGCGAAGTGGGCCGATACCATCCCGTATCAGATCTTCTGCAACCTGAAACGTATGCCAAGGCTCTATTCCGAGGGTTGACGCCGCTGCAGGGGCCAAGTGTTGTAAATACTGAACGCTGTCGCCATGATAACGCTCAATATTCTTACAACATCAGGAGGCTCCCGCCTTGGACGTCGGTGAACGACTGCAATCGATCCGCAAGCTCAAAGGGCTTTCCCAGCGTGAACTCGCCAAACGCGCGGGCGTCACCAACAGCACCATTTCGATGATCGAAAAGAACAGCGTCAGCCCTTCGATCAGTTCGCTGAGAAAGGTGCTCGGCGGCATCCCCATGTCGATGGTCGAGTTCTTTTCCGAAGAGATCCTGCAGGACCAACCGACCCAAATTGTCTACAAGGCCAACGAGCTGATCGACATCTCCGACGGCGCCGTGACCATGAAACTGGTCGGCCGCGCTCACCCCAGCCGCGCCATCGCCTTCCTCAACGAAATCTACCCGCCGGGCGCCGACACCGGCGAAGAAATGCTCACCCATGAAGGCGAGGAAACCGGGATTCTGGTGGAAGGCCGCCTCGAACTGGTGGTAGGGCTGGAAACTTTTATCCTCGAAGCTGGCGACAGCTACTATTTTGAAAGTACCAAGCCGCATCGTTTCCGTAACCCGTTCGACGTGCCGGCGCGACTAATCAGCGCAGCCACGCCAGCGAATTTTTAAACAGAAGGCGCCAGGCCATGGCGGCGAAGGTGCCCGAACCGCTTTACCGATGCGCTACAAGACCCCTCTAACCATGGGGTTGTTTCAGTACAGCGGCCTACCCGCTATACTTGCGCCCGCCTGCGAACCGTGGCCGCAGGCGTGAATAGCCACCATTGAGGGTGAACGCGTGAACCTAATTATGAAAATGCTGGCCGCACCAGCAACCGTACTGGCCCTCTGGGCTGTCAGCGCTCAAGCTGCGACGAATGACGACATCGCCAAACGCCTCGAGCCCGTCGGCCAGGTGTGTGTTCAAGGGCAGGAATGCAAGGGTATGGAAGTGGCTGCTACCGCTGGCGGTGGCGGTGGCGCAAAGGCCCCTAAAGACGTGATCGCCAAACACTGCAACGCTTGCCACGGCACGGGCCTGCTCGGCGCGCCGAAGATCGGCGACAAGGCAGCCTGGAAGGAGCGCGCCGATCATCAGGGTGGTCTGGACGGCATCCTCGCCAAGGCCATCACCGGCATCAACGCCATGCCGCCAAAAGGCACCTGCGCCGATTGCTCCGATGAAGAGCTCAAGGGCGCGATCAAAGAGATGTCCGGTCTGTAATCAGCTTCGCCTTCGAAAAAACCGTCTCAGGACGGTTTTTTTTGTGCCCGCAATCTCACTGCATGTTTTTCGTGATGTAGGCGCCGGCAGAATTGAGCACCGCTTTGTACACGGCGTAAGCATCGGTATCTTCGGGCGCTATTTGCTCGCAGCGCCCTCCCGATATCTGCCTCAGATCACATCCCGGGATCGACATGATGAGGGGAGAGTGAGTAGCGATGATGAACTGCGCGCCGCCGCGCGAAAGCTCTAGGATCCGGTGGATAAATACCAATTGCCTCAACGGGGATAACGATGCTTCCGGCTCGTCGAGCACATACAGACCTTGGGCTTTGAATCGATGTTGAAACAACGCCTCCATGGCTTCACCGTGCGACAGGCAATGCATATCCACGCCGCCGTAATAGGTCTTTATTTCGGGATCAAAGCTCGCCTCTGCATCAAGCTTGCGAATTGCAGTATTCAAGTTGTAGAAGGTTTCTGCCCTGTAAAAAAAAACGTCCTTCTCCCTTCGGTAGCCTTTTGAGAGCGTCAGGCTTTCGTGCAGTTTTGAATGAGTGTTCTCAGTCGAGAAATTGAAATTCTTCCCACCGCCTTCTGGATTGCAACCTGCTTTGATGGCAATAGCTTCAAGTAATGTGGATTTCCCAGCGCCATTTTCGCCGATAAAAACCGTTATCGAGTTGCTGAGCTCAAGCGGGAAGAGGTTTTGTAGCCGGTCACCCACCGTCATGTCTGGCTTCAGGCTTATTTGCTGGATAAACAGATCATTCATATCGATGCCCTCTGAAGATTCTATCGACGGATACCTTCACGCCAATCATCGTGATGCCGAGTCTTATCGAACCCGTGCTGGCCATGGTAAAAATTCCGATATAACCGAGACAGGCAATAAGACGCTCGCCAAATAATTCCGGCGTGGCAGCGGCGCTGAAGAAAATGACTGAAACCGTACCTGCCGAGATAGCCATTTCCGGCCAGAAGGACTGTATGGCGCTTGCTTTCAGATACTTGTAGCGTGCTCTTACCGTGTCCTTCAAATATCCATAGCTTCTAATAAGTTGCATTTTACTTTGCTTGCCATCGCTGGAAGCGTTGAAAGCGCTGATAAGCGACTCCTTGTAAAAATCCTCCTTCGACATTTCCGCTGCATATAGCCGCTGAATTACAGGCTTGGCAAATCTCAACTGCACGCACGTCAACACAATAATTAAAGCGATGGGCAGGAAGAAATAGATGTTTTCCCGGAGCAGGATATAGGCTGCGGAAACCGTCAAAATGCAAGAGCCCATGAGATGGATTGTGTCATGAATGACGGAAGCAATTTTTTCCGCGTCTTCTTTTATCAATGTCACCCGAGAACATAATGGAGAGGGGCGTTTATCATGCACAATGAAGTTGATAAGTAGAAAACGGGATCTTGCTTCCATGAGCGTTGCCAAGGAATTGCCCAGAGCTTGGCTTGATAGCTTGGTTAGAAAAACAGCGATAAGAGTGAAATAAAATTCAGCGTTAATGGAGCCAGTAGTAAGAGCCGACAGGCTCTTTGCGACGACTGATGGTATTAACAATTGACATATACTTGCTACGGTAAGGCAAATAACCGAAAGCAGAAAAACGGTCAGGTTATTTCGCAAGCATATAAACATAGTTCAATGCCCCTCGTGCTGCAGTTCGTAGCTACGAATTCGACTACGTCTATAAGATGCCTCTCTGCTCGAGTAGTAGATAGATATCAGTGACATCGTGGGGCTCAGAACGCGTTCAAGATAGATGGCTGAGGCAAAAATTGAGCCTATATTCGTTTCGCCAACGCTTAGCAGATGGGCCGATACCAATAATAAAACCACTATCGCTACCGGATAACATGTGCCTGACATTGATTCGAATGTTGTGGCTTTGAGGCTTGAGCGAAAAGCGAGGCGCTCGATATTTTTTATATCGATCTTGATTCTGTTGGTGTATGGCTTTGCATTAAGCAAAAGCTCACAGATGGCGCCTATTGTTACGGTGTTTTCTTGAACGTACTCAGCAAACAGTGAGTTGCTATTTTTTCGATTTAGAATATATACCGCAATAGCATAAACGAGGCCGCTAAGTGGTGCGAGTGCCAGAAGTGGATGATAGTGGGCCGTCATCAGGAGCGCACCGATAATGATGCCGCAGTTCAATGATACATCCAGATAAATTGAGTGATATAAGTATATCGAGCCATCAACGTCGCCATCGATGAGTTCGATCCGCTCGCCTGGTTTTTGCGTATGCTCAAAGCTTCTGTCTAGTAGGTGATTCAGGATTGCCTTCTTCAGAATAAATCTTGTTTTGGACGCGGTTTTTTGTAGATAGATATTGGCAGCCAGCTTTAATGGGGGGGTAGCGATAAGAAAAAGCGAAGCGCCCGCGAGCGCGTATAAATATAAACTGTCGCTTGCCAAGTACAGATTGATTGAGTTGCCTATTAAATAGGGTGATGCGCTTGTAAGAATCGCAATGCCTACACCAAAGTAGCAAAGTACTAGATTATTCTTCATGATTCTAAAAATTCCATTTGGTGGGGGAGGAATGGAAATTCATAGTCATGCTCGATTAGTCCAATTGATCCGATTAGCGATCCCACTCGTCCAATCCACAAGCCCAAGGGATCTGCAGTCTTTGTTCTTAGGTTTCGACTGCTTTGCTCACTGAGGTTGATGATGTTTGACCATAGAAATATCTTAGGGTCACTTAGCGATTCTGGTGAAAGCTTTTTAATTATATTAAGAATCCCAAAAGCGCCATGACATAAAGAGTCGTTAATAGGGCGCTTTCTTTTTTCTAGATCGTAGTAAGAGAATGCAGTTTTAGGCGGATGTTTCTCCAAGAACTCTGTTGCCGGCTTCACTCCCTTTCTAGCGAAATAATCTATTGCCAAGAAGTTTCCTGGTAAGCCGTGACTCCATGAGAACTCGCCCGCACTTGATGTTGAACGTTTTCTATAGTCATGCCAGTTTTCAATCGTTTCGTCATATTGGTCGAGCTCCCAAGATAGAAATCCTAAGAATAGATTCTTGACTGAGTCGTCTCTTGCGATCAGATCGTTGAAATAAAATAACGAATATGCGCACCCCATAATGCCATGGGACAATCCGCTCAATAGAGCATCGCTTCTAGTAGTGACTGCATTATCAAATGTCGCTAGTTTGCGGCCGGCTATAGGCGTGAGTTCTGTTTTTAATTTATCGTATAAGGATTTCGCTAAATCAGAAAAGCATTTGTCTTTCGTGAGGCTGAAGAGATGAGTCAGTACGTTTAAAGTTCCGAACATACCTGATAGAAAGTCCGAGCCCCAAAAGTATTTTTGCCACCAAGGCTCAATGAGTACCTCTTCAACATATCTCTTGTAGAGTTGTAGTAGTTCGTGTTCCCTTTCATCATCAAAATAGTCTAGGCTTATCAATAGCGGTATAATTGCAGAGGATAAGCCGAAGTGAAAACCACCTAAATGCGTACCTTTATTCGAAAGTTTTTGGATTACTCTGCTGTAACAAATATTTAGCAGTTGGCTTACCAGCTTTTTATCTATAGCGCTGCTGCGGCTAGTAGCGACCACGCAGCCGTAGAGAATGCCGGACAGTCCGTAGTAGAAATCGTCCCCTAACTCTGAGAACTCCATGTAACCGCCAGGTGATGAATGAAATCCCAACCAAAGTCCATTGCTGGAAATTTCACTGCCTAACATCTCATTGATCAACTTCGCATTGACCTCTGATGATGACCTGAGTTTGTTAATGATCTCATCTACGTTTGAATACCGAGGGTCGTTCAGGTCGTCGTATTGTCTGAATGTGTGGTCCGTCAGCTTATCACCATGTTCATACATATTTTTCATTGCTAATAAAGTATTCGCAGTCAGTTTTTCTTCAAAAGCGATTCTATTTTTGCTCATGGTTTGAACGTATTGGAGGCTGTTATCGATTCCGTTTATATAGTCATTGCTATCCAGGTGCCCATTGCCATCGTATCTTGGTTCAAAGAATTCAAGCGCCCCAGTTTGTCCTTGAGCAAAAGGTACGTCTAAATCCAAGCAAGCGGCGATCTCTGCCTTGAGAAAGCCTATGGCAGGGGCGGTGTCGTTATTGAGAATGTTCTCTAGGAAGGCTCTACGTTTTTTAGTGCATCGCATTAAAGTCGCATGCAAGGAGCATTGGATAGCGTAGTGATATGTGGCGGTCGGCCTCGGAATATACCTATTTCTTCTTCCTCGGAGAGAACCAATAATTTTGATGATTGAAGCCTGGTTACTATTCACAATGGAGAATAATTTGTTCAGGCCTTCAATGATTTCTTTTTCGTAGTGCCACGGCTGCGCCGCTTTTCCATCGATATACAAAACGTTTTGGTTTGGAAATATTTTCACTCCGTCCATGCCAAACTGGCTCTGTCCAATCTCGTCTTCCAGATGTTGATACAGATTTAAGCTGACATATTGCTCCGATAGTCCACCTAACGCACTCAGGTCTACACCTATGCCGTCGGTGCCTTTCCACGTCCAGTTTGGAAGTATGCTTGTTTGGGTGACATTCCAGCGTACTTCTTTTGGAATGGTTTCAATATTAAGGGTGCTATAGAAAATGGTTTCGAGATCAATTGGGATAGGGCTGGCGCCATGTGCAATCAAATTGTCAGAGGTAATATCGGCGGCCATAAAAGTGGTGCAGTAACCTAAAAGAAATCCAGCTCTTTTAAAATAAGAAGAAACTTCGGCTTCGTTTTCTGCCTGAGTTTGAGGTGTATGCTCTGACCAGCCGTGTTCTTTTTTTACAAGATACCTTGGTAATTTCCAGTTTTCGTAATCATCTCCGGCAGCATTGCTCAAATGCAGTAGTAAATCAGATGCTTCGGCTTCAAGTTCCAAGTTTCTCGGTTTGTAAATTATCTTAATGGAACCAAAAGAAAGTATACAAACGGTCCTAGATCCATTGTGAGTTTCGCTGGATGAAACATCAGCGGAGGAAAGTGTGGATCCGGTCGGTATATCGAATTGTTTGTTTATATCTTGTCTGTCTTCGATGAGAGCGAGGACTAACTGTGTCGTGAATTCGATAAAATTATTTGAAAGTTTGGTCAGGACTCGATCCATTTCAGGGTAGGCGCTAATAATGTCGAGGAGGTAGTTCCTATTTTCACCAACCAATTTGAAATATGCAGAAGTCTCCATTTTGCTGCTTGTGGTCTTTTCAAACACTATTTTTTCCGTTATCAAGACATTGTTTGCCGCGTTAGTAAGTCGTGCTGCAAGGTTGGTTACAAAGCCATTGATGACCGTTAATTTCAATGCTTCGTTGTTTTTACATGATTTCGGAAATTGTTTTTCGATATGGAAGATGTAATAAGACAGGTATGGCCAGACTGGACAGTCAGTAGCGTAGCCGCGTTTCATGGGCGTTGTTCCGCTTAAAAAATCTTTAGGATTTTTCATTGTTTTATCCTTAAATAGTGAGGGCGGCCACTCGGTTCGAGTGCCGCCCAATTTTATTTACATATAGGTCGCGTAGCAGCATCCTTGCCAACACTGTGAACAGCAGCTAGTGCATGGTCGTGAACCGCTGCTTGCTGCGCTCAAGTTACTGAATGCTTGAATCGCCAAAGTTGAGATTGGTGTCGTTGAGTTTAGAACGCGTGCTCGGGCACGACGGATTGCTAAGAAGTCGATTTCCATAATTGAGCCTTGACGTGAATTAGTGTTTGCCTTGATGGCATAAGTTTCTGGAGTGTTCCGTTATGAATCCTAGCGAGGATTGAAATAACTTCAATTCAGACGCTTCCTGTAGTCATGCATGATTAAATTCGGTTCGATGTAGGAAAAATACCTAGAAGTTTGTGAGGTGATTCATTGGGCGCGGACAATTCATTGTTATTGCTATATATTTTTTTTAGGTATTTGCAACCTGACTTGAGGTTCGACCCATCAAGAAATTTCGCGGTTTTTCTTTTTAATCACCTTCCCTCGGAAGTAATTCCCCGGCAATCTCGGTCTACCCCTATCAACGGAACGGGCGGGAGGCTTCAGATGGTGCAGTTGTGTTCGATCGAACAGGCGGTGGACGACGTACTGGCGCGCTTGCCTGCGCACATCCACATGGGCCTGCCGCTGGGGTTGGGCAAGCCGAATCACTTCGTCAACGCGCTGTACCGGCGCATCAAGCAGATGCCCGAGCGGCAGCTGACGATCTATACCGCGCTATGTCTCGGTCGGCCGAATCTGGGCGATGGCTTGCAGAGGCGCTTTATCGAGCCCTTCGTCGAGCGCGTGTTTGGTGATTATCCGGAATTTGATTTTCTCGCGGATCTCCAGCATGACAGCCTGCCCGCCAACATCCGCATCCAACAGTTCTTCATGCAGCCGGGCAGTCTGCTCAACAGCGCGCCGGCGCAGCAGGATTACGTCAGCAGCAATTACAGCCATGCCGCCCGCGACATCAATGCAGCGGGTCTGAACCTGGTGGCGCAACTGCTGGCCAGCAGCAGCGAACATCCCGATCGTCTGAGCCTGAGTTGCAACCCGGACATCACCCTCGACCTGTTGCCGATGATCGCCAAGCGCCGCGAGGCGGGGGAGACCGTTGTGCTGGTCGGCCAGGTGCATACGGATCTGCCGTACATGCCCGGCGATGCTGAAGTCGACATCGACACCTTTGATCTGCTGATCGACGAGAAGGACAGCAGCACGCTGTTTTCCACGCCGAACATGCCGGTAGGCTTTCAGGATCATTTCATTGGTTTGCACGCCAGTGCGCTGGTGCGCGATGGCGGCACGTTGCAGATTGGCATCGGTTCGATGGGTGATGCCCTGACCGCTGCGTTGCTTGCCCGTCAGGCCGATAACGCCGGTTATCAGGCGTTGCTCGATGACATCAACCTCAGCCAATGGGCGCAATTGATCCAGCGCGAGGGCGGGACCACGCCATTTGCCAAAGGCCTCTACGGTTGCAGCGAGATGTTCGTCAACGGCCTGCTGGTTTTGGCGGATGCCGGGATCATCCGGCGCAAAGTCTATCCGGATGTGCCGACCCAGGAGCAGGCTAACGCCGGCACCCTCGACGAAGCCGCACAGCCCGACGGTATTTCGGTGCACGGCGGCTTCTTCCTTGGCCCGCGCAGTTTCTATGAGCGGCTGCGCGAGTTGCCGCAAAGCAGGCTGCTTGATTTCAACATGACCCGCATCAGCTACATCAACGAGCTGTACGGCCAGGAAGAACTCAAGCGCTTGCAGCGCATCGATGCGCGCTTCATCAACACCGTGTTTACCATGACTCTGCTCGGCGCCGGCGTGGCTGATCAATTGGCAGACGGACGTGTGCTCAGCGGTGTCGGTGGCCAATACAACTTTGTTGCTCAGGGCCACGCGCTGGACGGCGCACGATCGATGTTGATCCTGCGCAGCTGGCGCGAGTCCGGCGGTGAGGTCAGCTCCAATATCGTCTGGGATTACGGTCACTGCACGATCCCGCGGCATCTGCGTGACATCGTCGTCACCGAGTACGGCATCGCTGATCTGCGCGGTAAATCCGACGCGGCGGTGATCGAAGCGCTGCTCAATATCAGCGATTCGCGGTTCCAGCCGGGGCTGATCGAGCAGGCGCAAAAGGTTGGCAAACTGCCGAAGGATTTTCGTCTCGATCCACGTTTCGCCGACAACACACCGCAACGCTTGCAGGCGATTGCTGCGCGGCATCCGAACCTGTTTCCGGAGTATCCGCTGGGTTGTGATTTCACCGCGATCGAACGGGATCTGCTGCGGGCGCTGAACTGGCTGAAGAGCAAGTTCAAGCTGACCGAGATTCTGGAATTGGGCAAGGCAGCGCTGGATGCACCCGAGGCATCGGCGTTCCCGGAACATCTTGAGCGGATGCAGCTGACGAATCCGGAAGGCTTGAAGGAGGACCTTTTCCAACGCCTGCTGCTCACAGGCCTCAAAGCTACCGCGCAATAACTGACCACCCCCAGAACCCACTGTGGGAGCGAGCCTGCTCGCGAAAGCGGTGTGTCAGTCACTCAACAGGGTGACTGACACAATGCATTCGCGAGCAGGCTCGCTCCCACAGGGGTAACTCGGTGCCGCTGGTTACTCGATGAAGGTGACGACGCCATCCTTCAGCGATTGCACGCGAGCCAGCGATTCAACGCGGTAGCCCTGCGAGTCCAGTTCGGCGCGGCCGCCCTGGAACGATTTCTCGATGACGATGCCCAGACCGGCAACGGTGGCGCCGGCCTGTTTGATGATCGAGATCAGTGCTTGCGAGGCCTTACCGTTGGCCAGGAAGTCGTCGATGATCAGCACGCGGTCGCTGCTGGTCAGGTGGCGCGGGGAGATGGCCACGGTGCTTTCGGTCTTCTTGGTGAACGAGTAGACGGTCGCCGAGAGCAGGTTTTCAGTCAGGGTCAGGGACTGTTGCTTGCGGGCAAAGATCACCGGTACGCCGAGGTTCAGACCGGTCATGATCGCCGGAGCGATGCCTGAAGCCTCGATGGTGACGATCTTGGTGATCCCCGAATCCTTGAACAGTGCGGCGAATTCGTCACCGATCAGCTTCATCAGGGCCGGGTCGATCTGATGGTTCAGGAAAGCGTCGACTTTCAGGACCTGATCGGAAAGCACGATGCCTTCTTCGCGGATTTTTTTGTGCAGTGCTTCCACAACAGCTTCCTCTGTTGGCGCGATGGGCGCCGAAGGTAGATTAAAAAGTAGTCGATTCTAGCGCTTTAACATCGCGCGTATATCGGCCAATGCGCTATTGCCACGCACGGCTTTGACTTCAGTCGGGGTGTCGTCGTTGCCTTCCCACGCCAGATCGTCCGGCGGCAGTTCATCCAGGAAGCGGCTCGGCGCGCAGTCGATGATTTCACCGTACTGCTTGCGCTTGGCTGCGAAGGTGAAGGCCAGGGTCTGGCGGGCGCGGGTGATGCCCACGTAGGCCAGGCGACGTTCTTCTTCGATGGTGTCGGCTTCGATGCTGGAGCGGTGCGGGAGGATTTCCTCTTCCATGCCCATGATGAACACGTAGGGGAATTCCAGCCCTTTGGAGGCGTGCAGCGTCATCATTTGCACGCCTTCGGCACCGTCCTCTTCTTCCTGCTGGCGCTCGAGCATGTCACGCAGCACCAGTTTGCCGATGGCGTCCTCGACGGTCATTTCGCCGTCTTCGTCTTTCTCGAGGGTGTTTTTCAATGCCTCGATCAGGAACCAGACGTTGCCCATACGGTAGTCGGCAGCCTTGTCGCTGGAGCTGTTGGTACGCAGCCAGTTCTCGTAGTCGATGTCCATGACCATGCTGCGCAGCGCCGAGATCGGATCTTCGCCGGCGCACTGCTCGCGGACCTTGTCCATGAAGCGCTTGAAGCGTGCCAGCCGATCGGTGAAACGGCTGTCGAGATGTTCGCCAAGACCGATTTCGTCGGTGGCGGCGTACATCGAGATCTTGCGCTCGGTGGCGTAGTTGCCGAGCTTTTCCAGGGTGGTCGAGCCGATCTCGCGACGCGGCACGTTGATCACGCGCAGGAAGGCGTTATCGTCATCCGGGTTTACGATCAGGCGGAAGTAGGCCATCAGGTCCTTCACTTCCTGGCGACCGAAGAAGCTGTTGCCGCCGCTCAGGCGATACGGCACCTGATGGTGTTGCAGCTTCAATTCGATCAGCTTGGCCTGGTAGTTACCGCGATAGAGAATTGCGAAATCGCTGTACGGGCGGTCGGTGCGCAAGTGCAGGCTGAGGATTTCCATGGCCACGCGCTCGGCTTCGGCGTCCTCGTTGCGGCAGCGGATCACGCGGATCTCGTCGCCGTGGCCCATCTCGCTCCACAACTGTTTTTCGAATTCGTGCGGGTTGTTCGAGATCAGCACGTTGGCGCAGCGCAGGATGCGGCTGGTGGAGCGGTAGTTCTGCTCGAGCATGACCACTTTCAGGGACGGATAGTCGTCCTTGAGCAGCATCAGGTTTTCCGGGCGCGCGCCACGCCAGGCGTAGATCGACTGGTCATCGTCGCCCACCACGGTGAACTGGTTGCGCTTGCCGATGAGCATCTTCACCAACAGATACTGACTGGCGTTGGTGTCCTGATATTCGTCGACGAGCAGATAACGGACCTTGTTCTGCCACTTTTCGAGAATGTCGGCGTGCTCTTCGAAGAGCTTTACCGGCAGCAGGATAAGGTCGTCGAAGTCCACCGCATTGAACGCCTTGAGCGTGCGCTGATAGTGGGTGTAAACGATGGCGGCGGTCTGTTCCTTGGGATTGCGCGCGTTTTCCAGGGCCTGGGCGGGCAGGATCAGGTCGTTTTTCCAGGCGCCGATCATGTTCTTGATCTCGTCGACGCCGTCGTCGCCTGCGTATTCCTTCTGCATGATGTCGGTCATCAGGGCTTTGACGTCGGTCTCGTCGAAGATCGAGAAACCGGGTTTGTAGCCCAGTCGCGCATGTTCCTTGCGGATGATGTTCAGGCCCAGGTTGTGGAAGGTGCAGACCGTCAGGCCGCGCCCTTCGCCGGCACGCAACAGGGTGCCGACCCGCTCTTTCATCTCGCGCGCGGCCTTGTTGGTAAAGGTCATGGCGACGATGTACTGGGCGCGGATGCCGCAGTTCTGGATCAGGTGCGCGATCTTGCGCGTGATCACGCTGGTCTTGCCGGAGCCAGCACCGGCGAGCACCAATAGAGGGCCGCCGACATAGTTCACGGCTTCTTGCTGCCGGGGATTGAGTCGGGACATACGAAAATTCGGGAGTCGTTGACGAAATGGGCCGGCATTTTAACAGGCTCAGCGATTTCTGCTGCTCTGTCCGACTTGTGACGCAGCACGCGATTCAGATTTGCCGGTTTTGTTACTTTCACGCAGGATACGCGGGGATTTTGCGGCTAATGTTCTCATTCGTGACACAAAATAACGTTTCGATGCCGTTGTCATCAGACAACGCATTGGTCATTGTTCAGCACACCGGCATAATGCCCCGCCTACATCATTGCAGAGTCTAGGGAGTCAGCTTGTCTACGCCTGTCGAACCCTTGCGTTTGCTGCTACTGGCCGAAGAGCCAGCGTGGACAGCGTTGTTGCGTGAGTGTCTGGCTCCGATGGGGAGCGCGGCGGTGCTGATCAGCGCGCCGAACTGGGATTCGGTCAGCCGCCTGTTCGAGGACAACCGCCACGCGGTGCTGCTGACTCTGCCAGCGTTGCAACCGGCGCCGGGGCGTTGCAGCCTGCCGACCGTTCTGCTGCTGGAACACGAGCCGGCCACCGCGCCGGTCGGTGTCAGCGACTGGCTGGTGTTCGACGCCCTCGACGCTGGCATGCTCCAGCGTTGCCTGCGCCATGTGCGCGAACGCGGCGTACTGGAAAACACCCTGCAGCGCCTCGCCGAACAGGATCCGCTGACCGGCATCGCCAATCGCCAGGGCTTTCAGACCCTGCTTACTGCGCGTCTTGCCGAAGGCGACGGGCGCGGTCTCGCCCTCGGCCATCTCGATCTCGACAATTTTCGCCATGCCAACGACGCCCTCGGGCATCAGGCCGGGGATCGTCTGATTCTGCAGGTCGTCGCGCGGCTGAAAAGTCAGCTGGAGGCCGGCGATCAACTGGCACGGCTGGGCAGCGATGAATTCGCTCTGCTGATCGATACCCGCCGCGCGCCGCAACGCGCCGAGTGGATGGCCGAACGCATCACTGAGGCGTTGGCCGAACCTTATTGGGTCGACGGCGAGAGTCTGCTGATCGGTTCCAGCCTTGGCATCGCCCATGCCCGCGCCAATGGCGGTGCCGATCCGCTGATGTGGCACGCGCACATCGCCATGCAGCAGGCCAAGAGCACACAGGGCTGCACCTTTCATATCTTCAACGAACGCATCAATCGCAATGCGCGGAGCATGGCTGATCTGGAAAGCGAGCTGCGTCGGGCGTTGCGCCGCGATGAACTGGAACTGCATTACCAGCCACGCCTGAATCTTGAGGACGGTCAGATTGTCGGCCTCGAAGCGCTGGTGCGCTGGCGTCATGGCGAGCGCGGTCTGTTGCCACCGAGCGAGTTCGTGCCGCTGGCCGAGCAGAGCGGGCTGATCGTGCCATTGGGTTACTGGGTGATTTCTCGCGCCTTGCGCGACATGCAGGCCTTGCGCGAGCAGGGTCTGCCGGCGCTGCACATGGCGATCAACCTGTCGTTCCGCCAGTTTCAGGACAGTCAGTTGCTGCCGACGCTCAGCCGCTTGATTGCCGAGCGTGGCGTCGAAGCGCAGTGGCTGGAATTCGAACTGACCGAAACCGCGGTGATGCGGCGCAGCGATCTGGTCAAGCAGACCATGGACGCCCTCGGCCGCCTCGGCGTGCGCTTCTCGCTGGACGATTTCGGCACCGGTTTTTCGTCGTTCGTGCACCTCAACAGCCTGCCGATCACCTTGTTGAAGATCGACAAGAGTTTTGTCGGCGGCATGGAACAGCGCGAAGAGAACCGCAAACTGGTGCACGCGATGATCAACCTTGCGCACAACCTGCACCTGGAAGTAGTTGCCGAAGGGGTCGAGACGCCGGAGCAGTTGGATCTGTTGCGCGGATTCGGCTGCGATCAGGTACAGGGTTACCTGATTAGCCGACCGTTGCCGCTGGATGAGTTGGTGGAATATCTGGCGTCTGGATCGAACCAGCAGCCGGCTTTGGAAATCGTCGGTTGATCACGATTGTTGCGGCCGGCACAAATCCCCGTGGGAGCGAGCCTGCTCGCGAAGGCGTTCTGTCAGCTGAATGATCTGTGCCTGACGCTCGGTCTCCGCGAGCAGGCTCGCTCCCACAAAGGAAACCCTCATTCGGCCTGGGGGATGTTGAAACCTAGAGATTGCGGCTCGCGCCGAATCATCCGCTGCATCTTCCATTCAAACGCCAGCGTCAGGCTCACCGCCGCGCACGCCAACCCCAGCGCCAGACCCCACCAGACGCCGGTTGGTCCCCAGTTCAGGTGAAACGCCATCCACCACGCCGCTGGCGCGCCAATCAGCCAATAGCAAGCGAGCCCCACGAGAAACGTCGTCTTGGCATCCTTGAGCCCGCGAATACAGCCCATGGCAATCGTCTGCGTGCCGTCGAACAGCTCGAACCACGCCGCTACGGCCAGCAGGCTCACCGCCAGACGGATCACCTCGGCAAACGCCGGGTCGTTGTGGTCGAGGAACAAGCCGACCAACTGGTTCGGCCACAGCCAGAACACCAGGGCAAAGCCGAGCATTACCACGGCGCCGAAAGCGATGCCGACACGCCCGGACATCCGTGCATCGATCAGTTGCCCGGCGCCGTAGTGTTGGCCGACGCGCATGGTGATGGCATAGGACATCCCGGCCGGGACCATGAACGCCACCGACACGATCTGCAGTGCAATCTGATGCGCGCCCATCTGTGTACTGCCCATGGTGCCCATGCACAGCGCAGCGAAAGCGAACAACCCGACTTCCACCGCATAGGTGCCGCCAATTGGCAGGCCCAGGCGCCAGAGTTCTTTCAGGTATTGCCGGTTCGGCCGCGACAGGCCGGCGCGCAAGGGATAAGCGTTATATGCCGGATGCCGGCGAATGTGCCAGGCCAGCGCCAGGGCCATGCAGTTGGCGACAATCGCCGTGACCAGACCGATGCCGGTCAGACCCAGTTGCGGCAGGCCGAACATGCCGGTGATCAGCGCGTAGTTGAGCAGGAAGTTGGCCACGGTGCCGGCGAGGCTGATGACCATCACCGGCGTCGCCCGGCCGATTGCACTGGTAAAACCGCGCAGGGCCATGAAACTCAAATAACCGGGCAGGGCGAAGGGCAGGGCGATGAGAAATTGCCCGGCGGCGTTGACGTTGGTTTCGGTCTGGCCGAACAACAGCAATACGGGTTTCAGGTTCCACAGCAACAACCCGGCGCCGAGCGCCATCAGCCAGGCCAGCCACAGTCCGGCCTGTGTCAGGCGCGCGGCACCGATGATATCGCCGGCACCCTGACGGATCGCTACCAGTGTGCCGACCGCTGCAATCACGCCGATGCAGAAAATCGATACAAATGAGTAGCTGGCCGCACCGAGGCCGCCACCGGCCAGCGCCTCGGGACTGAGGCGCGCCATCATCAGGGTGTCGGTCAGCACCATCAGCATATGCGCCAACTGCGAAGCAATCAGCGGCCCCGCCAGCCGCAGGATGGCCCAGAGTTCGGTACGCACAGGATGCCGCATGGTCATCACCACCTGATTTAAGAGGGAACAGAAGAGCGTCGATTCTCGGCGCTTGGCAGGCTTTGCACAAAGGGATAAAAAGGATGGGTGACATGATTAATACTCATGCTGAAACGTGCCCGCCGAATTGGCCATATCCCCGCTACTGGAGCTTTGTGTATGTCCCGACGCCTTCCGCCGTTGTATGCCCTGCGCGCATTCGAAGCGGCAGCGCGACACAGCTCGTTCACCCGCGCGGCGGAAGAATTGTCGATCACCCAAAGCGCGGTCAGTCGGCACATGCGCACTCTTGAAGAGCACTTCGCCTGCCGGCTGTTTCATCGCAGCGGGCGCAACCTGCAACTGACCGAATCGGCGCGGCTGCTGTTACCCGGTATCCGCGAAGGCTTCGCCGCCCTTGAGCGCGCCTGCAATACCTTGCGCGCCGAGGACGGCATTCTGCGCATGAAGGCGCCTTCAACCCTGACCATGCGGTGGTTGCTCGCGCGGTTGAGTCGCTTCCGCCATTTGCAGCCGGGCAATGAGGTGCAACTGACCAGTGCGTGGATGGACATCGATTCGGTGGACTTCAACAATGAGCCATTCGATTGCGCGGTGCTGCTGAGTGACGGGCATTTCCCGCCGGACTGGGAAGCGAGCCTGCTGTTTCCGGAGGAACTGATCCCGGTCGGCGCGCCGAACCTGCTCAACGATCAACCTTGGGACGTGGCGCGTCTGGCGACTGCTGAACTGCTGCATCCGACTCCGGATCGCCGCGACTGGCGCAGTTGGCTGGAGCGCATGGGCCTGTCCGATCAGGTCTCGCTCAAGGGCGGTCAGGTGTTCGATACGCTGGAGCTGGGCATGATCGCGGCTGCACGCGGCTACGGCGTTTCGATGGGTGATCTGTTGATGGTCGCCGAAGATGTCGCGCAAGGGCGCTTGAGCCTGCCTTGGCCGACGGCGGTCGCCAGTGGCCTGAATTATTACCTGGTGTGGCCAAAACCGCGCCCGGGAGGTGAACGTTTGCGCCGCCTCAGCGATTTTCTCCAAGGCGAAGTCCGCGCCATGCAATTGCCGGCGGTGCAGCGCTTGAGCTGAAACGTTCGAGCCGGCACAATGCCACTACCGCGCCATACCCACGCAATCCGCTCAAGTATTCGGATTTTCCGCCGACTACGAGCATGTGGAACCGTCGTGCCGGTTCCGCGCTACTCCCATTATTAGAATATTTTCCGGGCAATTACCGCGATCAAGGAGGATTCGGTGGCTCGGCCAGGAGCTGTTCATGTCTCAACCTCGTGCTCGGATCGCCTCGCAGCTGGGCCTTGCCCTTGCTGTGATACTGGCGATAGTCATCAGCGGCAGTACGGTGTTCGCCTTGCGTTCGCTGGATTCCGCCAACCTCGCCACCCGTGAAGAGCATCTGGCCAGTGAGGCCCGGCTGCTGGCCGATCAGCTGAGTACCTTCCACGGTACGCTGCGCGAAAGCACCCTGCGTCTGAGCGGGCTGTTCGAAAAGCGCTTCGGCAGTGGCCTGAGTGTGCACCCCGATCAGCCAGTGACCGTGGCCGGCGTGCAGACCCCGGGCCTGCACCTTGGCAACGAGGTGCTGAATAACAACTTCAAGGAAGTTGACGAGTTCAAGCAGATGACCGCCGGCGTTGCCACGGTGTTCGTGCGCAGCGGCGAAGACTTCATTCGCGTCAGCACCAATGTCAGCAAGCAGGACGGCACCCGTGCCATCGGCACCGTGCTCGATCATGCCAACCCGGCCTACGCGAAGCTGATGGCGGGGCAGAGTTACGTCGGCCGCTCGCTGCTGTTCGAGCGCTACTACATGTCGCAGTACACCCCGGTGCGCGATGCGGGCGGCAAGATCATCGCCGTGCTGTACGTCGGCTTCGATTACACCGACGCGCAGAACGCGCAGTTCGCCAACCTCAAGCGCTTCCGCATTGGCAAGACCGGCTCGCTGGCGCTCCTCGACGAGCAGAACAAATGGCTGGTGCCGATTGCCGGCGTCGAAAACCTGGATCAAGCCGCCCCGACCATCAACAACCTGGTAAAAACCCCGGGCAAGGGTGAGTTCTGGAGCGACAAGGGCGAGGACTTCTACAGCATCGCCGTGCCGTTCGAAGGTGGCCCGTGGTCGGTGGTGGCGAGCATGCCGAAAGCCGAGATCCGCGCGGTGACCTGGAGCGTCGGTACACAACTGGCGATCGGCAGCCTGCTGGCGATGTTGCTCGCGGTCGGTTCCGTGGTCTGGCTGCTGCGCAGCAAACTCGCGCCGCTGGGCGATCTGGTGCGCCAGGCCGAGGCCTTGGGTGCTGGTGATCTGAGCGTGCGGCTGAACGTATCGAGCCACGATGAAATCGGTCAGCTGTCCCGCGCGTTCAACCAGATGAGCCAGGCGCTGTCGACCATGGTCGAGCACATCCGCCGCGCTTCGGAAGAGGTCAATAGCCGTGCGCAGGCGCTGTCCGGTTTGTCCGGTGGTGCTTACGAAGGCATGGAGCAACAGTCGGGCGAAATCACCAGCATGGCCGGTGCCGTGGAAGAGTTCAGCGCGACTTCGTTGAATATCGCCGACAACATGGGCGCGACTCAGCGCCTGGCGCAGGAAAACGCTCAGCAAACCCAGATCGGCCGCAGCTCGATGGAAGAAGCGTCGTCGTCGCTGGAGCAGATCGCCGGCGCGCTGAACAGCACCGCCAGCGTGATCAACACGCTGGGGCAGCGCTCGCAGGAAATTGGCGGCATTGTCGGTGTGATCACCTCGATCGCCGAGCAGACCAACCTGTTGGCACTCAACGCTGCCATCGAAGCCGCGCGTGCCGGTGAGCAGGGTCGCGGTTTTGCCGTGGTCGCCGACGAAGTGCGCAGCCTCGCCTCGCGCACCCGTCAGGCCACCGACGAAATCTCCAGCATGATCCACAGCATCCAACAGGAAACCGGCAACGCGATCAGCACCATGGAGCAGGGCAATGTGCTGATGCAGGAAGGCCTGTCGCGCAACGCCAATGTCGCCTCGGCGCTGGCGCGGATCGACGAGCAGAGCCGTTCGGCAGGCCAGCAGTTTGCTGCTATCACCACCGCCACTCAGGAACAAAGCAGCACTGCCACGTTGCTGAGCAGCAATTTGCAAAGCATCGCCTTGGCCAACAGCGAGCAGCGTGAGGTGGTGTCGAACCTGGCTGTCACCGCTAAAGAGCTGGAGAAGCTGGCGGCGGATCTGCGTTCCGAGGTTGACCGCTTTCGTTGATGCGTCTCTGAAATAGCTATCGCGAGCAGGCTCGCTCCCACAGTTTTCGGTGTGATTCACAAAGGTTGTGAAATCCGGAAACCCCAGTGGGAGCGAGCCTGCTCGCGAATGCTTTTCTCCCACCGCTTCTTTGCACTTGCTGAAACGTTTCCGCAGCGCTATAAAAATGGCACAACTCCAATAAAGGCTGCTGCCATGACCCCGCTCAAACTCCTCGTCGCCCTCGGCGCGTTCTCTGCCGCTTCCCACGCCATGGCCTGGGACTATGTCCTGCTCGACGCCAACACTCCGGCAAAAAGCTTGACGATCACCAGTGAACAACTCGGTGTAAAAACCGCCAAACCGTTTTCCGTGACCCTGCGTACCCTGCATGGCGGTCGTCAGGAGGGCGTCAGCATTGTCGATATCGATAACGGCACGATGAAGCTGTCGGTCGTGCCGACCCGTGGCATGAACGTGTTGCAGGCTTCGGTGGGCGACGTGCGCATGGGCTGGGATTCGCCGGTCAAGGACGTGGTCAACCCGGCGTTCATCGAGCTCAACGGTCGCGGTGGTCTGGGCTGGCTGGAAGGCTTCAATGAGCTGGTCACCCGTTGCGGTTATGAGTGGGTTGGCCATCCCGGCATGGACAACGGCGAACTGCTGACCCTGCACGGTCGGGCCGCCAACATCCCGGCCAGCACCGTCACCCTGCACATCGATGAAAAGCCGCCGTATGCCATCACGCTGCGTGGCGAGTTGAAAGAGCAGGCATTCAAGAAAGTCGATTTCTCGGTAGCGACCGAACTGGTCACCGAACCGGGCAGCGCCAGCTTCGCCCTCAACGATACCCTGACCAACAACGGCGACTATGCGAAGGAATATCAGGCGCTGTATCACAGCAATTTCAGCACGCCGTTCCTTGAGCAAGGCGCGAAGTTCGCCGCGCCGGTGAAGCAGGTGTCGCCGTTCAACGACAAGGCCAAGGGCGATCTGCCCGACTGGCAGACCTATCGCGGGCCAACCAAGGACTACGACGAAACGGTCTACAACGTCGTGCCTTATGCGGACGCCAAGGGTGACACCCTCACCGTGCTGCACAACAAGGCCGGTAGCCTCGGCGTATCCGTTGGCTTCAATACTCAGCAGTTGCCAGTTTTTTCGCTGTGGAAAAACACCGACACCCAAGGGCAGGGCTACGTCACCGGCCTCGAGCCCGGCACCAGTTTTTCCTACAACCGTCGCTATCAGCGGCCGTTGAATCTGGTGCCGACCATTGCCCCAAAAGAACATAAACAGTTCCAGATCAGCTATAGCCTGCTGGCCGACAAAGGGGCGGTGGATAACGCCTTGAAGCGCGTGACCGAGATTCAGGCCGGACGCGACACCGAAGTGCGTCAGGCACCGCTGGTTGATCTGACGGAGCATTAAGGTGTCGCCGGCCGGTATTGCAGTGCCTCGGCCAGATGCTCGCGGCTAATCGCGTCGGCCTGTTCAAGATCCGCCAGCGTGCGCGCGACCTTGAGCAGGCGATGCGCCGAGCGCAGCGACAGGATCAGTCGCTCGCAGGCCGCTTCCAGCCATTTCACGTCGGCTGTGGATAACTTGCAGTGATGCTTCAGCCCCGGCAGATCGAGAAACGCATTGGCACAGCCTTGACGTTTCTGCTGACGCTCCCGCGCTTCGGCCACCAACGCCGCAGCGCTGGCGCTGTTTTCGCCGGCCTTGGTTGCCGGATTCAACGCGGTTGCCTCCCGCGCCACGGTCAGGTGCAGATCGATTCGATCCAGCAGCGGCCCTGACAACTTGTTGCGATAGCGCTGGACCATGTCCGGCGTGCACGAGCATTTGCCACTGGGTTCGCCAAGGTATCCACAGGGGCACGGATTCATCGCGGCAACCAATTGGAATCGCGCGGGGAAACGTACGCGATCCTTGGCCCGCGCGATGACGATATGTCCCGACTCCAAAGGCTCGCGTAAAACTTCCAACACTTTGCGATCAAACTCCGGCAACTCATCGAGAAACAGCACGCCATGGTGGGCGAGGGTGATCTCGCCGGGTTGCGGTTTCGAGCTGCTGTAGGGCGTAAAAATAGATGCGACGACTAGTCCCGCTAGGCCTTTCATTCCGGTATGCTTTTTCAGAAATAGCTGCGCCATATGTCAGAAATAGCTGCGACGGCCCTACAAATGAATAGAAATAGCTGCGACAAAACTAAACCAAGGCCGGTTCGCTCGATCAAACCTACGAAGCGGAGCGTATCTGGAGTCTTTCCTTTTCGCGGTGAAGGGGGGATTCCCTATGAGTCCATGCTCGAGCGCGACTTTCTTTTTCGAACTGAATTCTCCAGGGAGGTCCTAGAGATCATCCCGCAGCCAGTGATGATTCCATTCGAGAAAAATGGTCGCCCATATACCTACACTCCTGACTTTCTGGTGTATTACCGCTTAGGAAGCAGACATTTCGAAAATTATCCAAAGCCCATGCTCGTCGAGGTGAAACCCCAAGATGCATGGTCTGAAAACTGGAGGGAGTGGCTTCCAAAATGGAAAGCCGCTTGGCGTTACGCAAAAGACCAGGGCTGGAAATTTCATATCCACGACGAAACACGTATTCGTGACAGCGCTTTCTACAACATTCAGTTTCTGGAGCGGTACGCCCGCATGGTGTTCGCACCGGAAGACAGTACGTGGATCATCGATTCTGTGCGTGAGATGGGTGTAGCACCGGTTCACTACATTTTGGCGACGCATTCCTGTGACCGTTATCGCGGGCAGACTATCAGCCACCTTTGGCACCTTATCGCCACTCGCCGGTTGGAATGTGACATTCGCCTACCCCTCAACGATCACCTGGAATTATGGGTTCCCAATCCATGAGCAAAGAGATGAGAACCAATGATGAGCTAGTGCCCTATGAGCCGAATCGCCAACAGATGGTTATCGAAATTGGGGCAATGGTCGGTTCGGGTAATCACGCTTACAGGATTTCCCAGATCCTGGATTTCAAGACTGTTGTCGGGATTGAGGTCGAGTCCGGAAAAGCTGTTGCCTTGCCGATTGGTGGATTGAAAGCACTCAAGAAAGACAAGATAGATGGGCTGTACGTTAATTATGACGTGGCGGATATCGGCGCAAAAGAGTGGGCGACCGCGCGCGAACGTTATGCAGTGATTGAGCCTTTGCTGGGTAATTCGATTGTTGGGCGACGCGATGTTGAGGAGAGAAGTGCAGCGGTTGGTGTGGATGTCGCGACTATTTACCGGTGGATAAAGCGATACAAGGAATGGGGTGAGCTACTAGCACTGATTCCACGAAAGCGCGGATGGCGCGAGGGTGAAGCCCGCATTTCTGCAGAGGCCGGTCAAATCATCGAACAGGCGATCAAGAACTTCTATCTGAAAAAGCACCGGCCTAGCGTGCAAGCCACAATCAAACGTATACAGGAGGACTGTGAGGCTCAAGGAGTCAAAGCCCCTGGTGTATCGACCATTCGAGAACGGTTGAAGGGGATACCCGACAGGGATTTTCTGCGCGGAAGAGGCTTTGCTGAGAAAGCGAGAAACAAATACTCGGCGTCCCCTGGTTCCTTTCCCGGAGCTTCTTATCCACTCGCGGTCGTCCAGATTGACCACACCCCTCTCGACATTCTGCTGGTTGACGATGTTCACAGGAAATCGATTGGTCGAGTTTGGGTAACGTTAGCGATCGATGTTCACACCCGTATGATCACGGGTTACTACTTGGCATTGGATGCGCCGGCAGGCATTTCCGTCGCGATGTGTGTGGCTCATTCGATCCTTCCAAAAGAGGAATGGTTGGTTGCACACGGTATTGATGGTGAATGGCCGGTTTGGGGTATTCCCAAGGTTCTGCATTCTGACAATGGGCCTGACTTCCAATCTGAAGACTTGAAGAAATCCTGCTCCAATTACGGTATCGAAAACCGTTTCCGGCCTGTCAAACGTCCAAAATTTGGTGGGCATATCGAACGGTTGATGGGGACCTTTGCTCAGACTCTGAAGGATTTGCCTGGTAAAACATACAGCAATAAACAAGCACGCGAAGGCTACGATTCCGATGCAAATGCTGCGTTGACGTTCAGCGAATTTGAACGGTGGTTAGTTCGAGAGATTCTGATCTACAACGAGTCGTATCACTCCGGGATCTACATGAGTCCTAGCAGGAAATGGCAACTCGGCATTTTTGGCAACGCCGATCTCGATCCCTTGGTCGGCGTGCCACCCAGACCGACTGATCCTTACACAATACAGCGTGATTTCCTTCCCTCTTTCGAGCGTACCGTGCAGCACTACGGTGTTCAGCTGGACGTATTCTATTACTCGGAAGCCTTGCGCCCATGGATCAACGCCAAGGACGAAGCGACGGGAAAAACGCGTACCTTCATTTTCCGGCGCGATCCCCGCGACATCAGCCTTCTGTGGTTCTTCGATCCTGTGCTCAAGCAGTATTACAAGATTCCTGTTTCTAACCAGGCTTTTCCCGCTGCCAGCGTGTGGGAGTTTCAGGCTGCGAAGAAGAAGGCTGTCGAGGAAGGGCATGCGAACATAAACGAGGCACTGATCAAACGGTACATCCTTGAGAACCGCGCGCTTGTGAACCACTCGGAAACCCAGACCAAGAAAGCCCGCAGAGAAGCTCAACGCCAGCGTGTTCACTCAAAAGGCCGGACACCTGCGCAGCCCAACCCTCAACCTGAAGCACCGATGCAGCCTCACTACATGGAGCTCGCCAGGATGCTGGAAGGGGATGTGGATGATTTCGGAGATATCTCATGACCGAATACCCGCACATTCATCCCGACTTTCGCTCGATACTGAGTCACTCAGGCGTCGAGCGTATTCAATTTCTGCTTGAGCCTCGCTGGATCGGTTACCCCGCAGCGCAGAAGGTTGTTGAACTGCTCCGACACATGATGTCGCTGCCAAAGCGTTCGCGGATGCCAAACCTGCTAATTGTTGGCGACTCCAACAATGGTAAAACCACTATTGTGCAGCGATTTAAAGAGTTGCACGGCCAAGGTTATGTGAGCGCAGATGCCGAGGCGGTTAAGCCCGTCATGCTCGTTCAATCTCCACCGACATCAGACGAAAAAGCGTTCTACGTGTCGATACTTGAGGAATTTTGGGACCCTTATCGAGCTACTGATTCTGTGATCAAGCTGCGCTATCAGGTGATTCATTTAATGCGCGAGTGCAATGTAAAGATCTTGATCATCGATGAAATTCACTCGTTGTTGAGTGGTTCTGCCATCAAGCAACGCGAAATGATGAACGTGATCAAAATGCTTTGTAATGAGCTCGCAATTCCAGTGGTTGGCGTCGGAACGGCTGATGCGGTGCGAGTTCTTCACACCGATCCTCAGCATGCTAGCCGGTTCGACGTGCTGACTCTTCAACCTTGGACTGTCGGAGTGGATTTTCAGCGGTTCCTCAAGGGGTTCGAGTCCGTACTGCCTCTGAAACAAGCATCTGGCCTACACCGTCCGGAGGTAGCGTATCTGTTGCATTCGATTTGCGAAGGTAATACAGGAAATCTTCATAGGCTTCTCATTGAGTGCGCCACGGAAGCAATCAAATCCGGTAAGGAAAAGATCGACGTGGATATCATCAAGAGTAAATCATGGTTGCAGCCTACACGTGGCATCCGCGAGTTGATGTAGCGAACGCGAGATGGCCACTCGCGCGTAACCTGATGGAGGACGAACTATTATCCTCATGGCTTGTTCGCAACGCGTTCGCACATTACTGCCCGCCACTGGTGTTGACCGGTCATCTCTGGCCCCGCTGGAGATGCTGGACGGTGGACATCGACCGGGGGCTGACGTTGGAGCATGCGCAGCGCCTATCAAAAGCAGGGGGCCTTTCAGAGTCCGAGATCGCTTCGTGTACCTTGCGGAATATTGCACACGATATTTCGCCTTGGTTGATTGATAAGGCAGCTATCTGGCCTTGGATTCTTAGCGTGGGCCAGCGTAATCGCCGCCATGCCGGAGGGCTTCAGTGCTGTCCGCTTTGTCTTGAGGAGGGGATTCCTTACTATCGATTGTCATGGCGGTTGGCATGGCATACCTGCTGCGAAAAGCATTTGGTAAGCCTCATGGACAGTTGCCCATTTTGCGGCGTCCCTCTTCAACCCCATCGTATCGAATTGATAGGTGCCGACTTGGCAAAGTGCTTTTGCTGTGGTCAGCGGTTACTCCCAGAACTTGAAACTTTGAGCTTCGAGCCTGCTGCGTTAGCTTTCCAAATTGAGGCTGATGACTGTCTGGGCGGTGACTCACGCATGTCCGGCGAGTTTGGTGAGCCACCACAGTGGTTTTACCATTCGCGCTTTGTGTGGGGCATGCTACGCGCCTCTGCAAACCGGAGTACGCGCGCGGCAAGCCGGTTTCGCGAGTATTTTGGGATAGGAGACTTGAGAGCTCCGATATCCGGTCTCCCTATGGAGATGCTTCCAGTCTCCGAGCGTATGAGATTTTTGAGTGCCGTTTGGAAAGTCATGGCATTTGAACCTGGTGCTATTTATGACGCCATCCTGGAAAGCTCGTTGACCCGCACTGCTACGTGTCTGCCCGTTGGTGAATGCCCAGCATCGTTGCGAACAGTGATTGACTCACTGCCCCTGGCACGGCCTTACACAAAAACTCATCCACCTACGACGAAGCAAGCTACGTCGCGAGCTGTAGTGATGAAAAAGTGGTCTCGACTAAAGAGAAAAATTTTGCGCAATGGTTAATCCTGAAGTCGACTTGCCCTGCTGCGATGCCGCTGGCTGCGGCCGAAGAATGATAAAAGCTAAAAAGGTTCATGATGGCCTGCGCTATTGCGAAACATGCTACGCCCGGCTGTTTAAAAAGCGCCTTTGTCCGGAATGCGGGGATAGCGCGCGCCTGCCCGTCTTTGACTTCACTGCCTCATGCACGAAATGCCGAAACAGTCGCCCATGTATTCGGTGTCATCGAGTCGGCCGCCCGGTTGGCAAGCTGACGATTGAAGGACCCGTGTGTAATTCCTGCTCTCACTACGTAAATGCGTCGGGGATCTGTGAGGTTTGTGGTGAGTTTCGGACACGGCTCGCCAACAGCGCCGTCGAAGGACATGTCCGCCGCTGCTGCACCCGCTGCGCAAGGACTACGTCTGCGACATGTTCAAAGTGTCGCCGCCACCGAATCTTGAGCAAAGTTGCGGATGGAAGCATGCAATGCAAGCTCTGCGCTGAGATGGGTGAGGTCGCTTGCAATTCCTGCAACCAGAGTATGCCTGCCGGACTGGGTAGCGAGTGTTTGGCGTGCTACTGGAAGAAGGCCGCGCATAAGCGACTGAGCATCGAGATTAAAGAGCGGCTTAGCAGTTTGCTGTATCAGGAGGAGTTCTATGCCTATGGCGTTTGGCTTATCGGTCAGGTCGGTGATAAAGAGGCGGCTCTGCTGGTCAACAAGCACATGGCATTCTTCGTTCAAATGGAGGAACGGTGGGATTTCTTGCCAGGCTACGAGCAAATGCTCAGCACGTTTGGTGCTGATTGGTTGCGTCGGGCCAAGTATCCGGTGAGATGGTTGATTGCACGCCACGGATTGGTGATTGATGAGACGCTAAAACAGCGAGCGACAGAGCAACGTCGGATCAATGAGATATTGACATCGGTTGGGCCGGGTTTGCCTCTGCAGATGCTGGCTGGCTACCGCGACGTCCTGCTCACTCGTGCCGCTGCACAGACCACTACCCTAAGATCCAGTCGGATTGCTCTTCGTAGCGCCGCAAACTTGCTAATACATTCCACGGCCCATGGGTCCAAACCGTCATCTAAGAGATTGCGAGAGTTATTGGTTAGGACGCCAGGGCTTGCAGCGTCCCTGAAGGGTTTCGTCACCTTCCTCAACGAAAGCTACAACCTGTCGATTCAGCTTCCCAATTACAGCGAAACGCAGAAGCTTAAGCGCAAAAAACAGGAACAGATGATTATCACCCTAGCCAGTCAGGCTCGAGAGGGGGAGGACGTTTCCAAGCAGTGGGTTCCTGCTGCGCTCAGGTATTTCCATGGCGTATCGAGGTTGAGGCAGTCAGACCTGAGTGTCCGTGATGACGTAGAGGGCTTACTGGTGACCGCCGATGGAACCGAGTACTGGATTCCATCCCCCACCATGGGGTTGACGCACCGTTGACTGCTTGAACGAACTACTCCAAAAACATACCCAGCTGTTGAAGTTTGCTCACGAGCACATTTTCGAAAATGATAGGTGGAGCATTCCGGTGGTGATCGAAAGTAGTATGGGGGTACTGAGACATGGTCTGTTTATAAATGCGCCCCATGTGCAAGCACACCGCTTTCAAAATGAGTCGGATCTCGTCCATCGCGGCGTCACCATTGTTTGGTAGTTCCACAATCAATCCCCGATATCTCTCCTTGTCAGGAGATGCGCTTTCAGAGGCTTCCCCCAATGGCCGATTACGCTGTGTCTCAAACAGGTAAAAGGTTCTCGTGCGGCAGGTCAGACGTATGATCAACGCACCTCGAAGGATCCGAGGTTTTTGGCGCATATACGTCCAGTCCTTGATGCCGATAGGTATGTCCTTTTCTGAGATGTGAGGTCTCAGTGGTTCGAATTCAGGAGTTCCTCCTTCGACAAATTCATCGGCGAAAGTGAACCATTCGACCTTTGCTATCGATGTTGGGTATTTGGTACCCAGACCGGTACAGCTTTTCCACATTTGTGCCAGGGCGCCGTGCAGAACGTGTTCTGGCGCATTGCCTTCGCCTTTTCCTATTCCCTTACCCGAGCCACGAGCGTCGCCGGTGGACAGCGGCTGGTGATTGTTTTGACCCGGAAGAGCGATACCGCGCTTCCCTGGGATCTTGGTGCGTACGGTCATCCGCCTGCGTTTTTTACCAAGACGCTTAAACGGTGGGTCATAAAAAATGGTAGCTGCATTGCTGTCTGGGGCTGCAGAGTCAATCAGATCCAGTTGCTGGTCGATTGGGATGTCCTTGGCTGACTTGGTGTAAATACGCTCGCCCGCCATGCCGCCTGTTGCGTCCGTACCCTGGCGCTCTATGACGATCAGATCCCCAGCGGGTTCGCTCATCCCTTTGACGTCCAACATCAAGAACGTCTCGGCGTCGATCCAAATGCCTTTTCCCTCTATCAGTGCCGAACCTTCAAACCAAGGGCCGGTATTAAGACAGGGAAGGGAGCCCTTTCTATTTTTTTGTTTATCAAATCCGACTCGCAAATCTTTGTAGAGCCGCTCGATGATGCTTTTCGTATAATCATCGTAAAGCGCGTGATGCAGCAAGACCGCTTCGCTGGATCTGACGTGATGATTGAGTCGAACGCTATTAGAGGCATTGTCCTCATCATCAAAGAAGAACCTTTTTTTCGCTTCTTTCCAAGGTGAACGAAGAAGCGTCCGTATGGTTTCCGTGCTCCTGCCATAGCCGCGCACAAAAAACTCTGTGCAGGGTACGAGGATTGTCAAATCGTCAGCGCTCTTCAATTCGACGAGCATGCTGCGCCTGTCCGCATAGTGAAGGTTCAATAAACGGACAAGCCCCACGTCCTCGGCGGACACCAAATTCCAATCGCCGCGACTGAAGGAGACCGTTCTCTGCGCCAAATACGCCAGTGCAAGATTTCCGACGCTCACTCCGCCCGACCAGACGCTGCCAAACCGCAAATTCCCAAGATGGGTCATGGCTGCCGGCACTCGCGCAACTTGGCCTAAAGTGTTGTCTGGAAGGAGTTCTCGAAAGAGTACCGAGTTGAGCGGAATGGTCCCTTCTTGCCGATTCTTTGAAAGCGCGCCGTACCACCATACGATCCAGCGCCCTTTCATTTGCTGCAGCTGTTTATCAAACCTGACTCGAGCAACGGAGGGGTTTGAGGGGCGTAAAACGAGGGGCGATGTGCTCTGCAGGTTCAAATAACCGTCCAATTGTTCAGCTCTTTTCCTTGAAAATTCCGACCTGTTGGGCAGCAGACGGGCGATTCTTATACCCATTAAATTTGTCCGTGCTTCAGCTAGAAACGCGGTTTGCAGCGGTTCCTTTCGCCATCCGGATGGGCCAAGAGGCTCGATCGTGTCTCTCAACGACAGGGAAGTTTGAATCCAACAAACCAATCTTTCTGACCACGGCTGACTATGGGGAATGACCGCATCGGCAGCGAGTCTCCTCCGCGCCACCGTTACCCTTCGAGCGAGAAGCATCGGATTGAGCCGAGCCGCATTTGAAGCTTTTTAAGCATGTTACCTATCCCGACGGTTCATTTCATTAGGCTTGGGCGCCCTGCACGATTGGATGTTGAGCTAGATGACGGCACATCGATGGGGGACGTAAAGTAGGATAGCTGGACTGCTTGATGGCATTTTGCTAGCGTGTTGTTCCTTCTTTTGCTCGGTAAATATCGAGCGCACTGCTGCTGAGCAAATCATGCGAGCAATACTGAGGCACAGGACTGGGATTGGCACTTTTTACATTGCCCAGGCAGCGAACGGCACTTTTCACCCTATCTTCGATCAGGTGAGTTTGGGCAGTTACCGGCGAATCACTCATACCATTGATGATTTGGTAAATGACGCAACCGATTCCGTGCTTCATCCCGACACATTTGAGCTGGTAGACACATCCGTGTTGGGCCTTCCAGATGATCCGGCTGAGTGGGAGCGACTGTAGCGACAGCGCAGTCGAGCTTTGCTGATATTGGATACTCAATGGCACGGTTTGGCCGCAAAAGATTGGTCAGCGTCAAAACCTGCACGACCAATCATGCGTGATATTTAGTAAAAATCAGAGTGACATATGGCGAATATGAAAAAAGTGGCGTTGTACGCGGGGATCGTTGGCGCACTGGCATCAGTTGGGACGTTGCTCTTGCCGACGAGTGCGTCCTCGCAGAGTACTACTGGCGTTAATAGCCCTGCGATCTCTGGCAACGGAAACAGCGTAAATTACGTTTCAGGATTTCCTGATCTGAAAACCATTCAGGCTCAGCGGCCAAACATCAGTGACGAACAATACGACGCGATCAAGACAGGAATGTCGTATCAACAGGTCTTGGACATTGTGAAGATTCCAGGGCGCGAGTCGTCCAGTAACGGCAATGTCCTCGTTTATACCTGGGGCAACGAGCTATACATCTACATGATGGTCACACTGATTGATGGGAAGGTTCACTCAAAGCACCGCTGACATAATCAATGGTGCCTTCACTGCTGAGGTTCAGCTCATTGAGCAGCGAGGATCAGAACGGCATCCCTTCGGTTGCTTGAACGAGCAGATCCTCTACCTGACGGAGTCCGACGGTAGTCGAGAGCAGATCAATCGGGCTTTTTCCCGAGAATTCAGATTTTGGTTTGGACAGCCAGCGCAAAGCCTTTTTAGTGTCGCCAAAAAAAAACTCGGCTAACGCAATGGCGTGTGCCAGCCGGAACAGATCATCACTTTCACTGGCGGTTAGTCGCTCGCCACTGGCCTGCTTCATTTTGAGCGATTGGAGGGGAACGATCGCCTCCAACGTACCAGGTGCAATCAGTCCTAGATGGCCCAGTGCCGTCAGGGCGGTTACCTCAAATCCGGCATCGATAATTTCGTGAATTTGCAGATCAGTTGCATCGGTGGGGATCCCGAGCAATACATTCATGCGGCTTCGATAGCTCTCATCGGCTTGAGCGCGTAAGACGTCAGTGCCTTTGGGGTATTCAGGCTCAAGAGAGCGGATCGGTGTCAGAGTGATCGTATCGCCGGCGATGTTGAGTGCCAAATTGTCCCCGACTCCCAGGCCCAATTCCTGCAACAGAACCGCTGGTAACTCGACGATGACATCGCCGCTGCCATCATTGGTTGCCAGTGGTTGAACAAACCAGCGTCCGTCATTCTCCATGTCATCCACCCGATAGGCCGTCAGCGAGAGAGGGTTCCATATGCTCGCGCGTGTAATGACTTCTGTCATGGAATAAAAGAGCCACGGCATGGTGCGAAGCATTAAATTGCGATAAGCGGTTCACTCGGTCGTCAACCGTAAAAAATATTTATCTTAATTATTCACTGATTGAAACAAGCTACCAGCCATGATTATGGATGATGTTAGCTTTATACAAATTGCCGTAATTGATCTGTAATAATTTAATGTTGTGTTTTGGCATGGTTAAGGGTGTTGAATAATTGGCAATTGAATAAAGGTGGTATGGCATTCTGCCTTTACTCTGTGGTATTGCTAAAAATTCAATCGACTCGCAAAGGGAAATGCTTATGTCTGGTTCCGGTGGTAGCTACCTGGGTCCCTCCACGCCGACCACTTCCTGTACGGCTCTCCAGTTCGATACGCAGCTTGCCTCGCCGAAGGCGCCGGTAGTCGCGCAGCTGAGTGTCGGCGACATCCTCGACATCGTGTTTGCGCTGCCGGGCAATCAGCAGATTGTTTCTGCGTTGTGGAATGGGGCTGAGGCGGGAGGAATTGTCGATCCTCACTTAAATCAACTGCGCAATTGCATGAGTCAGGGCGAACAATACATTGCGCGCGTGTTGCGCCTTGGCGGCGGGCAGGTGCGCGTTCGAGTTTATCACGTCTAATTTCAGAGCAAGGAGAGCTCCATGATCACCATCGTGGGAGGTGTTTACCGCGAGCGTTGCATGCGCCCAGCGTGGGATGATGTTTTTGGGTCCGCCGGGCGGGCGGCTACCGCAATCGCACGTTTCGGCGGACAGGCTGAGTTGCAAGCCTATGTCGATAGCAGCAGCCAAATCGTCATGGGTGCCCGCGCCGGCGCAGAAGGTTTTCAGTTCAACGCTGCCGGCATCCAGGCGGGGGTGACCTTCGAATACATTCATGGGCTCGCCACTCCGGATATTCGGCGTGAGGCTCCGCTCAGCTCAGTGTTGCAGGCCAGCGCTGAGAAGGTCCTGCGCTTCGGCATGATCGATGGGACGGCTATCGTTGACGCTAAGTACGCTGTGTTTGACCCGCAGAATGCCGAAGGGCCTGAGTCCTTTAGAGCAAACGGCTCCAAAGCTGAGCACCTGGCATTGGTGCTGAACCGTCATGAAGCTCACCTGCTGGTTTCTGGTTCTCGTGGGCTGTCTGCGCAGGAGCTAGCCATTACGCTTGCAGCCCAAGAGGGCGCACAGGTGGTTGTCATCAAGATGGGGCCTTTAGGGGCGTTGATATATGACAACGGTGCGATCTCCACCGTCCCCGCGTACCGGACCGACCGGGTGTGGAAAATTGGCTCTGGAGACACGTTCGCTGCTCACTTTGCGCTTGGCTGGATGGACAACAACCTTTCGGCTCATGACGCTGCTGCTCTCGCTTCGACTGCGACGGCCTTCTATTGCCAGAATCAAGGATTTCCCGACCCTGTCTTGCTCGCCGGCTTCCATCCGCAGCCGCTGCAACCTTCTTTGCAGTATTGCGAAGGGCGTATCCCCAGGGTCTATCTTGCGGGCCCATTCTTCACGCTCGCGCAGTTGTGGATGGTTGGCCAGGCCCGTAGAGATTTACTGGCGATGGGATTGGAGGTTTTTTCTCCCTATCACGATGTGGGTCTTGGTTCAGCCGAGGATGTGGTGGAGAAGGATCTGGAAGGAGTGCGTGATTGTGATGTCTTGTTTGCGATCGGTGATGGGCTCGATTCGGGCACGATTTACGAGATCGGCTACGCCCGGGCTTTGGGTAAGCCTGTTGTTTTCTACGCTGAGAACGAGTCCAAGCAGGACGTGAAAATGATGGAAGGGTCAGATTGCCATATCACCGATGATTACGTCAGCGCGATCTATCAGACGGTCTGGGAGGCGGTGGTGCTATGAAGACGGGACTTTTGCTGTCTGGTGGTATGGATTCTCTGACGCTGGCCTGGTGGAAGCGTCCCGACATCGCATTCACTCTGAACTACGGCCAGCTAGCAGCACAGGCTGAAATCCAAGCATCAAGGACGATCTGTCAGGAGCTTGAGATTGCTCACCACGTGATCGAAGTCGATTGCCGCCAGTTGGGGTCGGGAGACATGGCGGGCAGTCAGGCTGATAACCTGGCTCCCGCTTCTGATTGGTGGCCATACAGGAACCAGATGCTGGTTACCTTGGCGGCGATGAAGGCTATCTCGTTCGGTGTAACGCATCTGTGGATCGGTACAGTGAAGTCAGATGGCTTTCACAGGGATGGCTCCCCTGAGTTCATGTCGGCGATCAGTCATTTGCTTTCTCTGCAGGAGGGCGCGATGGTGGTAGAAGCGCCTGCCATTGAACTGTCCACTGCGCAGCTCGTGCGTCAGTCTGGAATTCCTCCAGTAATGTTGGCGTGGGCCCACAGTTGCCATAAATCGCACGTGGCCTGCGGCAACTGTCGAGGCTGTAACAAGTACATGGAGGTGTTTCAGGAGGTGGGGTATGACTTGGATCGACCTGGGTGATCCTCTACCTAGACCTTCACCTGAGCAGTATCGGCCCATTGATTGGGAGGTGGGAGAGGTCTTCCAGCTTCCGATCTGCTCAAGTGGATTGACCCTGGCGTTCGGTGAGGTGTTGGACGCACGCGTTTCGCGACGCGACTTCGGCGTTGTGAACGACTCACAGCTTAGCGCATTTCTTTGGCATACCTGCAGAACACGTTGGGTGGGAGCGTCGGAGTTGGGTTTTGATCTTGAGCATCGGGCATCACCCTCGGCGGGAGCTATTCATCCGATACATGTAGTCCTGAAGCGCCCAGGGTGTGGGCGGTGGTGGTTGTACCAGCCCAGGTCTCACGAGTTGCGCGAGCTCAAACATGGTGACGGTAAGCTGGCAGGGCTTTACGAGCAAAGTTTGAAGGTATTGGAAGGGGATGATGCGGTTCGCATCCTCTTCTTGGCTGAGCCCGGGAAAACCCTGGGGAAGTATCAGGACGGTTGCAGTCTTGTCTGGCGCGATGCGGGCGCGCTACTGGCCGTGATGGCGCTCACCGCGACAGCCCAGGGTCTGAATTTCTGTCCGCTGGGTATCACTGGTGAGCCCTGGGCCAGCGCGTTAGCCGATCAAGGAAAGCTGGCCGGAGTGGGTCTTGCTCTTCTTGGTACGGCTGCGGGAGCCTGAGTCGGGTGCATGGTGCCCCGTACCCATGATGCTCTGCACGGTGGCGGGGGAGGACATCATTTCCAGCCACATCAGAGCATCCAGTTCTGATGCTCTGACGCCAAGTCCTTTGCTGAAGCGGATAAACTGCTCTTCAAGCTGGAGATAGTGGCGTTCGACAGTTAGGTTGCTTTCAAAAAATCTGCCCAGCAAACCGGCCCTCAGAATGTGAATGTCGAGGATGGCCACGTCATCCGCATCCAGCCAGTTGCGGGCAACCCATGACGCGGTTTTGTAGCCGATCCCCGGAACGTCCAGTAACCAGTTGCGCAGCGCCTTGCCCGTACCAAGTGGTGGGTGTTCCACGGACAGTTTCTGGAGGGCTGCGCAGAGATAGCGAGCCTTCTGTTTGGCGAATCGGTACCGAACAAAGCGACCTTCGATGGCCAGGGGCTCTCTCAGCCACTCGAGCAGGGTTTCCTCTGTCGGAGGTTGCTCACCGAAAGCACCGCGTTCTTTGACGTGGTGAAAGGCAGCCAAGCCAACGCTGGCAGGGATGCCATGGCCGCCTAGCAGGCAGGCTCCGACTTCCTCTTTCAGGGTCGCTCCGAGCTTGTAGTTGATTCGATCGCCCGTCAGGCGGCGGGCATATACCTGATAGGCCCAATATGCCGGCGTCGGGAACGCTTCCATAGCTCCCCAAGGAACGCCTGGAATTACTTCTTCGTCTGCTGTCGGCAGTTCAACGTTGAAGACCACTTGGTCCATGAAAATAGCGCCCAGTTGCATCAGGCGGCCTCCTCGGCATTGCCGTAGTGATCCTGCATCCATTGCAGTAGCTCGTGTCGCTCAATGGGGTTCAGGCTCTCGATGCGATTACGAAGTCTGGATTGTCGACGCTGAATGGTTTGACGGTCCCGAAATGTCTCACCGATGTATCGGCTATCGTGCAGGCGGTCGGCTGGCTCGAAGTTCATCCATACCGTTTCCTCTCGCACTTCAACATGAGTCTTGGCTGGAAAACTCACCTTGCGCCATCCGTCGAGCTCACGGTTGTAGAGATCACAGTCATAGCCCGAAAGCATCACTTTGCAAGGTAACGCGACCAGGCAGCGTAGCAAGCGCATGTGATCCTCCTCCGTGTAATCGCAACGATAGACCTTCTCTCGGCGACGTGTTTCCGGCATGTAGGGAGGGTCGACGTACACCAGCTCCTCGCCTTCAAACGGATAGCTTTGCAGAAACGTCAAGGCATCGGTCTGATGCAGCTCACATGTGCCGGGATGCTCCGTCTGCCATAGCTCAATAACTTTGGCGTCCAAATCCAGACCAATATTCCGTTGCGCTGCTTTCTTGTTGCGCATGACGGCCCCGCCACCAAGGTGGGATTCGATGTATGTCTGATGCGGTGGCATCAGGTTGATCAAGCGCTGATAGCACTTGCCTTTTCCGCCTGGATATCTCATGTACCCAGCATCGTCAGAAATGACGATGATGTCAATGACGAGGCGCTGAGCGGTCTCAAGCGCAAAAATCAGTAGTGCTCTGAAACGTAAAAAGGCCCCGAAGGACCTTTATGTAGCAAGCGGTTGTCACTGCGTCAGCGTGTATTTGCAGTCTTGGCAGGCGACGTTTGCGCTGGAGTGGCGGCTAAGGGTGCAGCGGGAGTGCTGGGTTGTGTTGCTGCTACTGTAGGTTCGGTAGTCTTGTCTGTCTTGTAGTAAGCCAAGGGGGCGTAGATCGCAGCGATCACGCAGGCAACGCAAGAAATTGCTGTAAGCCACGTAACGAGGGACTTGTTGCTCTGTCGTTTGAGTGCCTTGAGCAGGTCCTCGCGGTAAAGATCCAGCTTCTTCTGAGCTTTGCGCAGATTTTCGAGGTGCTCGGAGCATTTCTCGTAATAGGCTTCTCGCTCCTCCGGAGCGCGCGGCTCTAGGATCAAGTCCCTGGCGTCGTTGGCCTCTTCCTTGATCTTGCGATAGTCAGGAATCGTTTCACTGATGATCAGCAAGCGAAAATCGTCTTGGAATTTCGCGATGACTTCCAGCTGGTGCGTGACCCCGGCTTCCACGGCGTCATAGATCGCCCGCTTGCAGTGGCTTTCGGCCTTGCTCAGCTGTTCTTCGGCTTTATCACCGCCCGCCAGAAACTGGGACATGTGAAAGCCGGCGTATCGCAGTTCGTTGATGGCGGGAATCGAAAGCGCCTGGTTGAGATTCTCAACCAGTTTGATTTTCTCTTCGGCCAGCCGGAATAGGCGCACGAGCTCAGTTGCTTGCGTGCGCGACTCCAGCTCCTGCGCAGCAGGAAGGGTAAGAATAGTCACGGGGCAGGTTTTCTCAGAACGCGTGTTGAGCAAGCTTTTGCTTGCGGATTTCTAGCTGTTCCGAAGTAAGGTATCGGCCACGCTGAAGATTCACATTACCGCGAGCGTACGAGCACACGATGTTGTGAGCAGCAATGTCTGCCGCTTCCTTGGAGGATTTAGCGGGTATTGCAACCCGTGAAGGGAAAAGCGCTCTCAAGAGCTTCTGGAACCACATCCTATGATCCTTCATCTGTGACTTGCCTTATTGCGCCTGCCTTGGAGCGGCAAAGTCAGCGGTTCAAAATAAGACCTCAAAGGGTCTGCTTGTGATGATGCTTGGTGATCATCGTGTTTCGAAAAAAGCGCGCGAATTATAGAGATTGCGCAGCGCTATTTCTACCACTTTATGAAGTCATAGTGCCATTATTGTGGCACCACTATTCATGCATACCATGATCTATCTCGTTTGAGTTCATGCGTCAACACGACTCTATGTATGCCCCTCTTTGAATGACGCTCTCTTTAGAGGGTAGCTAAGCCCTGAGGTTCCTTCGGGAGTGCTGCCTACCGGGCTTTGAGTCTGTGCGTGACGTCTCTGACATTAGCTGATCGGTGACGAGTTGGAACCTGGTCGCTCGTATTAATTCGATGCGGTTTGTTTCAGTAGTCACCGTCGAATGGATGATTTTTTGAGATTGCCGTTCGTCGGGAATGCGCTCGCGCTTTGCGTACCAGCGCATATGCAATATGCCGTGCTGATCGATGAGGGCCGTTCAGGTGATTTCTGAACGGCCTTTTGGTCTGTGTTTAAGGCGTCTGGTTGCTAAGCGACTTCGACATCCGTATCTGCCGCATTCAATAGCATTTCCAATGCTTCGTAACCCTCATCGCGCCGCATCAGGAAGCCAACGATATCTTCCGCGTTAAAAGTGAATGGCTCGGTAATCAAGACTGTTCTGAAGAACGTGTTGGCGAGAACGATGCCTCCCTGGTTTAGAAATCTTTGTTCGTTCTCGCCGGTGAGTTGCTCAAAGAAAACCGACAACAGTGCAGTGGCGAGCGGGCGCATGTCGATTGATGAGGAGGATAGCTCCCAGTGCCAACGCCCCTTGGTTGGGCAGAACGTTGGGCCGTCATCGTTGAGCATGTAGTTCCAGTTATCGCTTTCCCACATCCACTGCGGCGCGAGCAATAGTTGGGGTGCTGCATCTTCTCGATAAACCATCACCTCGTGGGTGCGGCCATTGCCCCAGATCGTCACTGGGCGCTCGCGCAGGAAGTTCAGCGCACGCTGGCGTAATTTGAAGGCGGCCAGTTGGGCGTTGATGCCTTTTTGTACCTTTGCTGGTGTCATCCCTTCGGCAACACTCATTACGGCCATTCCGAGATCGATGTTCAGTTGGTGTAAAGGCTGCAGATTCAGGTATAGGCGACCAGCCAAAGGCTCAGGAAGTTTGTCGGTGCATCCGCTTTCAAGAATGAGCGGGACGATCCGTACTCCAGGCTCGTCGGCAATCCTGGTCAGCATCTGCAGCTCGCGATAGAGTCCTGAGCCCTCTTGGTGGGCCGCCCTTACATAATCCTGATCGCATAGGCAGAGGATCAGTATCGGACGCTTGGACAGCGCCTGAGAAATAACGCCGTCGATCGATTCGCCATAGGCAATGCTGTCTCGATCCCAAAATACGTCGTGGTTCCAGTCCAAATTGCTAACGATGCGCTGACGTACCCATTCCTTGTTTTCTAATCCAGTGCCCCATGCGTAGGAGATGAAGATCGAGCCGCAGTTTTCGACTTCTGTCATTTTTTACTCTTTGGGATGTATTGAGGGCGGCACCAACCAAGCCGCCTGACTGGATTGACGGCAGTGGAACCAGCATCAATGAAGGGAACCCTACTTGGAAAAAATAAGGTCAGCTATCGACGTCCTAGAGCGCTTGAGGCATGCAGTGCTCAAGTGGGAGAGGGAGTAGATGCCCTGTCTCTTGCATTCGAAGGGATTTGTAGATGTGGTTAGCAACATTCTAAATCGTTGTTAGCAACGATTTAGAATGGGGTATACTCAAAATATGAGATTTGTACCTGCCCAAGCCAAAGAAGCCATCGGAATTTCCGAGGAGACATTCCGACATTGGCGACAGACACTAGCGCCTCTAAAAGGGAAGCGTGGTTACGGCCCTTGTTTTTCCTCAGGCGATCTACTCTCGCTTAAGGTCGTGGCTCAACTGCATGCGCTGGGTATTCAAGTGCGTCATGTCGCTCCCCATGCTGAAGCTTTGTTCCAGAGCTGCTCTCAAGTTGCATGGTTTGGTCTTGAGGACAAGGCAATTGTTTTCGATGGCGAGTCCATTGAGTTAACGAGCGTAGCTGCGGATCCGAAATGGGATAAACGTCCTCGCATCGTTATTCCGCTTAGCCCGTTGATCTCTGAGCTTCACAAATGCCTCTCCGTTGAAGAAGCGAGCCCTCAATCCAATCTAGTGTTTCCTCCTCTCGAAGTGTTGAAGGGGAGGCCGGCGTGATGTCACAACAAAGCTGCTCATCACTTTGCTTGCGAGTAGAGACGCCAGTCTGCACAGTGCAAAAAACAGGGAAATGTTGACGATGTTGCCTGCTGAGTTAACCCGCCAATCCATTGCAACCGCGTTGGGCACACAGCCTGAGGCGGTGGTGACTTTTGCGCAGGCGTCATTTGCACTTCGGCCAGAGCACCTAGATTTCTTGGGCCTAGTCAATGCACACGCCCGTGAAGAGCCTACGCCAGATGCAGTGGTGCTAAAGGATGATCAGCCACTGTTTTACATCTGGGATCTTAGGCACGAGCCCCCGCAACATGCTCAGGATCGATGCCGGGACATGTCTCGTCTTGCACTCAGGGCGGATGCTCCCTACGTCGTATTCCTGCGTCCTGGCAGTGTCCAGGTCTACGCATTGGGGCAATCGCGAGATGTAAATGCCTCACCGCTGTTGGAGGCTACGGATCTGCATCCGGGACTGCTCGCCAAATTGGCTTTCGGGGATGTATCGACGCGCTCCGACGGTATCAGCACGCACGACCTAATGCTCGAGTTGCTGAATGTCGTTACTGAAGAGCTGATTGGGTTTCGAGGCGTCAGCGCCAATGAGGCCCTAGCATTGACCGGACGGGCGATTTTTCTTCGATTCCTGCATGACCGGGGAATTCTTGAGGATCAAAATCCGTTCCCTGGCGTGCCCCGTTTTCTGGATTGCTTGTCTACGCCAGAGTTTGCCGCGATCAGTTCGGCTTGGCTTGACGAGACCTTTAACGGCGATTTGCTGACCCTTCCGGATAATGGTGATGAGGTCTATTTTCGGAGCCTGAACGTCATTAATGGCACCTCGGCTTTGGACGATCTGAGCGCGATAATCAGAGGCGACAAGCCTGTGGGGGATGGTGCTTATCAGACACAGTTTTCTTGGAATGATCTGCACTTCGCCTATATCCCCGTAGGCCTCCTTAGTCAGGTGTACGAGGAATACATCCATCGGTTTGAGACGGAAACAGCAAGAGCGCAGAGCGTCTATTACACGCCCCGGCACTTGGCAGAATATGTCGTAGATCAGGCATTGGGCATGTTGGGACAAGAAGCCTACAAGGCTCGAGTACTAGACCCCGCTGCAGGTGGCGGCGTGTTCCTGCTAGCTGCATTTCGTCGACTGGTTCAGGGCTACTGGCGAGCTACAGGCAAGCAGCCCACTACGAAGGTCATACGGCACATACTGAACAACCAGTTGGTTGGAATGGACATCAACCCGGCAGCGCGACAGTTGAGCGCTCTGGCGTTGTATTTGACCGCTTTGGAGCTGGATCCTGATGTCGCCAAGTTGCAGGATCTAAAGTTTGACCATCTCCAGGGGCGCGTATTGCTTGATGCTGAGAATTGGATGGATGAGACCAGTGGTCTGTGTCTCGGCAGCCTGAGCCGTCCCGCTAGTGATTTATTGTGCGGCCAGTTTGATGTTGTTGTCGGTAATCCCCCCTGGACCTCCGTTGCTGCGCCCAAGCAACAGAAAGCCTTTGACCAAGTCTCACGTCAAGCAATGGTCGAGCGTGGCATCACACCGGTAGCCAATCCCGATGGGGTGCCAGATTTGCCATTCGTTTGGCAATCCACCCGTTGGGCGAAGCCCGATGCCGTGCTGGCTTTCGCGCTTCACGCCCGTTTGCTGATCAAGACGACACCGCAAGGTCTGGATGCGCGCAAGGCGCTTTTCAGTGGGTTGGATGTCAAGTACGTTCTGAACGGCATGGAGCTGCGTAATACTCCTGTATGGCCAAGCAACTCCGCATATTTCTGCCTTCTTTTTGCTCGCAATCGTGCTGCTGAAGCGGGAAGCCAGTTCTATGCTGTGACGCCCGCTGTTGACCGAGCGCTCAATGCAGAGGGCCGTATACGTATCGATCACAAAGATGCTTGGGCATCTGATGCCGATATGGTGGGTCAAATACCTCACCTGTTCAAAACGCTCGCGAAAGGTAATGGCCTAGATGTCGCGTTGCTGGAAAAAATACAGCGTGACGTTAAGCGACCTCTCAAGGGTTCCAATACCCGCGATTCCAGCCTCCAACCCGATGCGCACCGGCCAACTTTAAAAGTCTATGCCGACAGTGTCGGTATCCACCATGGCCACGGGTACCAGACCAGTAGCGGAGACGAAGACGCGGGATTTCTCGCTGGTTTGCCGATGATGCCGGATCCAAGGGATGCGTTGTGGCACGTAGTGCCTACTCAGGATTTGCCCCCGTTCGAGCTTGAGCGTGTGCATCGTAAGCGTCAGTCCAATATCTACGACCCACCGCTAGTGTTGCTGAGGAAGTCGCCCAGTACTCAGGATAATGCGCCTACAGCGATGCTGGCTCTGGATCGGGTTGCCTATCGCGAATCGTACATAGGATACAGCTGTGCAGAAGTCTCGGAGCCTCGTCTGATGTCCGTTTACCTATGGGCATTGATGAACAGCAAGCTCTTTCTGTACTACGCCTTGATGACCAGCAGTATTTTTGGCTGCGAGCGTGAAGCTATGCAGAAGTCAGATATCGAGCAGTTCCCAGTGATCCCGCTCGAATCGCTTTCAAAGGAAAGTATCGATCTTTTGCACCAACTCCTCGCGAAGGCCGAATCACGTGAGTTCGCAATGCAGGATGTCGACTCGATTGTCAGCGCTATCTATCGATTAGCGCCGGCGGATATCACTCTGGTTGAAGATCGCCTATCCACGGCTCTGCCTTTCTCTCGGGTAAAACGGTTTGCTGTGTCTCCGCCCAGTGAGTTGGATGTCGATCGGTATCTGGAGTCGCTCGAAAAGATCCTTAAGCCTTTCGACATGAGTGACCAGCCTCTTGAGTTGACCGCGTACCCACAGAGCCCGCTTTCGCCATGGCGATTTATTAGGGTCGGGGAGCACAGTCTTGATGACATACCCAACGCTTCTGATTTATTGGGGGCGTTGAACATGGCAGATGACATGGGATGCACGCTGGTGGAGTTCCATCAGGAGAATGCTGTCTATTTGGGCATCTTGAATCAGTGTCGCTATTGGACCCGAACCGCCGCACGTACGCTTGCCCTGGATTTAATCAAGCGTAACGATGCGATTCTCAACCGAGTGACAAGGAGCAGGGTCGCTAGATGATCGGGCCACATGGAAGTCCTGGAAAATTGATCTCAAGTAATACCGGATTCCCCGTTAAGGTCTCCCCAAATGTCTTGGCCGTAGTGATCCAGGCATTGCAGCAGGCGTGGGTCGTCATTTGCTCAGATCCGGCCAAGCACCTCTCGCCAGTCACACCTGGCAACCCCGAAGAGGATCGTTATACGGATGCACTTTGCGAGATACTTTCTTATTTTTTGGACTCCGACGATTGTCCCATCGATGGTTTTACTTCCGATGTATTTGAAAATGTCGAACGCTCACCCAATATCGGAAACTTCGATTTAGGTGTTATCAACAAGCAGCCAGACCTTGTGATCCGCCTCGCCAATCGTCCGATGTCTAACTTTCGTCGTTACGTTGGTATTTTTGCAGAAACAAAAGTTGTATCGAAGGGGAAGAGCCTAACTAATTACACAAAGGAAGGTGTTTCTCGGTTTGTGCGTGGTGACTATGCATGGGCAATGCAGGATGGGCTGATGATCGCGTACCGAAAACAGCCTCATCGGGAAATAGCTACGCTGGCAACACCGCTGGAAAAGGATCATTCATTGTTGGTCATTCAAGATAATTCTCAGCATCTCACTCAGTCAGGGTTGCCGGTACCTGCCTGTGGCAAGAGCACCCATGATCGTCAGTGGAGTTACCAAGCTGGTGGGGCGCCTGGAGAGATCCGCCTCTGGCATCTCTGGGCTTTTGACATCCCTTAGCCTTCAACAGGCTACTGAGCTCCAGCTGTTATCTCACCGAAAGCAGGCGACGGCTGGAGCGAAGAATGCTTCTTCAAAGGAGAGCAAATGCTCAACTTGAAACTTTCCTTCACTCCGCACTGGCGATGCTAAAAGAATGTCACTCAATTCTCGTGAGAGGAGTTCAAGTCTGGCCGCTTTCAGTGGCCTCGGGAGGCGGTGACATTACAATACTTAAGTTCTCTTTGATTATCTCCATGTCAAAGAAATGTCCTTGAGCAAAACTCACAAAATATTCAATAGCGTATTCTAGGAAGCTTTGTTTGTTTGTGATCTGTTCAGAGATGTGGGCGAGCGCGGTAGCGAATCGGTACTCAGCGGGACCTTTATTAAAGGATGATAGGAATAGCTGCAATCCGTGGTTGAACACATGTGAAGAGTAAGACATGACAGGTGTATAGGGTGGCGAGTTGATGCTGCTGCTTGAGAAGAATTGGCCGCGTAGGTGAGCAAGTATCAAATCAAGCAAGAATGCAAGATGTTCGATCCCCACAAAAATCTGTTTGCCGTGGTTCTGGATGATTTTGAACAGAATGAATCCGGCAAGATTATTAGGGTGCCCTGCGAGCTTTTTGAGCTCTGAATACGTAAGAGGCAGTGGTAATGCCCCCATGGCGTACAGCATGAGTGCATGTCGCTTATGCTCAAAATCAAATGGTGCGCAGGACATTGCTCGAACAATTAACGCATGAGCATTGACCACCAAACGATCAGAAGAAGCGTGCAGTGAAGCGAACACTGGGTCCATACAGAGCCAAGGGATGTTGCTTACTGATGAGAGCTGCATTGCGTCATACACTGTATGATCGACACCACCCCTGATGGAGTAGACCTCCAGCGCAGCGTTGTGTAGGCCGGGGTGGACTACTGTCGAGTTTTCCATGATGCATCTCAGCGCGGCAATAACATGCCCGTTGTGAGCTTGGAGGTCGGACGCTGTGGTGCGATAAAATTTTCCTGCGCCCGTAACCCCCATCACCATGAAGTTTTCGTCGCTGATTTCTTCGATCCAGGTACCTAACGCTTCTTTGGTGGCAGCCGGCAAGATGAACGTTATGCCGCTTTCCAGCAACCGTTTCGCTAGGTCCGTGACAGCAAGGTAGCTGATGCTATATGCATCTAATATCACCGTCGTTGGGTCGGTTTCCCCGTTGGCATAAAGCAACGATTTGGAAATTCCGGCATCGGTCCAGCAATTGAATGCGGCCTTGAACGCACTCTCAGCAAACAACCCATGCCCGCGCATGAACAGTGGGATGTTGTCGATCGTCCGAAGTTCAGACCGTCTTTCTTTTCCCAGACTCAGCTTTTCCTCGAGAAAAGGTACAAGCTCTGCACGGTCTGATGGAGGTTTCATAATTACAAAGCAGTCGCTACCGTCATTGTGTGTATGCCGGAGTTGAGCTGCCATGCGAAGGCAAGCAACGTAGGGCGGAAGGCGCTCCTCGATCGCGTATGTCACCATCCCGAGTGTCAGCTTCTCGTCGACGGCTGAGCTCAGCAGCAACTGCCCCAGATTGCTAGAGCCCTTTAACGTGCATTCGCTCACATCTAAGTGATCCTCGACGATCAGCTTGGTTTGCCTGACACCGTCCTGGGTAAATTGAACAGCTCCTAGGCATTGCGGCAACGTTTGCGAAACCTCCATATCGGCCCGTCCGAACGTGCTGGAACCAAAGTGAAAGTCGACGAAATCGATTGCCCGGTTGAGAGGATCCTGGGTAAACCAATCCACCCACCTAGTCTCTGCACGTTTGAAATTTCCTGATCTCGTCATGAAAAACAAAATGGCCACCGCCTCTCTGGAGTAGTGCTCCAACAGAGAGTCGGAGATCCGCGCTTGAAAGTTGCGCTGCTCCTCTATGTCCTGATATCTGTCCCGCAGATAACAACCCCGGTACCAGCAATGCGGTAAGTCCGGGGCGAGATCGATCATTTGGTCACTGATTTCTAAAGCGAGCGGGATTTCCCCTAGCTTTTCGTGTTTTAGCGAACAGAAATTCATCAATGAAAGGGACGAATCAGCGTCTGCCACTCTACTCAGGACTTCATCAAAGGTTTTGAACTGCTGTGCTTCTAACAAGCATTTGAGATGCGTTATGACAAAGTTTGATGGCCAAAGCGCGTTGTCACCTATGATCGGTGACGTCAAGATCAGTGCCTTGTCAGGCAGCTTTGCGGCGAACAGTTTCTCAGCGAGTTCGAAGATTCGTTCGGGGGAAATTTCATTGAGCTCATGACCCCATTTGTCGGAAAAGTGCTCTACCGCCTGAGCTAGTGCGCTTCGCTGTGCCAGGTCATCTTGTTGTTCTGCTGCCCTGAACGAGCGAGCAAAGAGCTGCGTGAATGCGGCTTCCTTTTCCGAGAGATCGCTGATCCTCATCTCACCAGCTAACCACTTCGTTATTTCGGCGGGGGTAGCAAGGTGGATAAAAGGAATCACCTGATTAATGGTATGAGTGCTTTCGGCAAGAAAGTCCCTGCACCAAGCATTTCGTGTGGCGGGGCTTTTACTCGCGGCATGCAGGTCGCGCCTCCACTGAGGAAGTTGGGAGTCATCACCGGCTAGTGCTTTGAGCTGAGCAGCGGTTTCGGCGTGGGACGGCCCCAAGAATTCAGCGTATTTGTTAAGCGTGTCGAGCAGGGCGGGAGGATGAACCCCTTGATAGCAGTTCAGTATGGGGCATGCCATATTGTAAAGACGTGGGTCTGTGCCGTTTGAGCGTCCCAAGAGATCGACAACTTCAGCCGTCAGCGCGTCCAGCTTCTGCTTTACCCGGGGGGAGCACAGCCATAGGTGGCGTTGTTGTAGTTCGCTATTGAGCGCCAGGGCACTCACCAACACTCGCAGCACCTCGGCGTTATAGCTCGGATGCATCTCGAGCAGTCGATCCCCAGCACGCACTGCGATGTCTAGCAGTTTCAACCGTAATGCACCCTCAACGATGCCGGTCATCTCACCTTCAGTGAGGACGAACTTTCGGCTGAATTCCTCCAGTTCGGCCTCATCCGCAAGGAGGCTTAAGAATGCTTCTTTTGCATACTGGCCAGGCTGCGATTCCGAGGCGAAGTATTTTTTTGTGTCCGCCTCTTTTTCGGTTTCGGCAGAGAGCCTGATCATCGCAGCAAGGCAGACATCTTTGACAATCGGGTTCTCGGTCGCCGAAACGATTTTGAAGATGGTGCCCCATGCAGTGCCTTGTTCTGCGGGCTCAATCAAATCGCCATAGATTGAAATGGCTTCCAGTAGTGCGTCGGTCTCGAGGTCCTGGTGAGTCATGGACTTCAGCAGGCTCATCTGGGTTTTTGCCTTCTCCAGGTCTTTTTTGCGCAGGCTATCGAACACCATCTCCATCGGCCTGAGAAGGACGTCCGGAGCTAACGTTTTGATCGTTACAAAGATTTTATCTCGAACGTTGTCGCCACTTCCGCTGTGATGCTGCTCAAACGTACTCAACCTGCGCTACCTCAGACCGATCAGTTTTTAACGATTTTATTGCCGGCAACGTTGTCTCCACTGCCGGTATGGGTTTGAGTGACGGTATTGATTTGTGATGGTGCAAACAAGGCCGCCTGGGTGTTGATGCTGCGAATCAGACCTTGAAAATCAGCTGATTCATCTAGGCGTCGAGTGATGGCTATCTCGCTCATTTCATCGCTGATTTTGAGCTTGGCCAGCTCTTCAGCCACAGTGTCGGCCAACACGTCGTCTTTGATCCACTGAGCTAAACGCTCTTTCAGTGACTGGCCTGTAAGCTTCAAGCCATGCTTAAAGATGTCGTAGGCGGAGCTTGCGATGATGCCGGAGGTAATGAAGTCCATTGTGCTGTATTCCTTGAATTAACATGGTCTGAGGAGCCGTCCCCTCAAGAGAAAGGATGGGTCGTTCAGCTGTGAACCGGTCGAGCTAGAAAGGGCTGCGGTAATGAGCGTCAATTTAACTGGGGCGATCTATGCTAGCACCTGTGACGTAACCCGGTGCCGTTACCAGACTGTCGAATGTCTTCAAATTGCTGGTCTTTTGCTGACTTCGCCAGAGTGGCTTTGGCATCTCCTTTATACAGAACCTGCGCCGGAGAAATGTCCAGAATGAATGGTAAGACGAATGAATTAAAAGTCCGTCCTCGGGTGTTCGACTCCGATCTTATCCAGCTCGGCGATATTGTCCTGACGACCACCCCGGATCCCATGAGCCAAACGATCCGTAGAGTCACCGGCGCCGACATCTCTCACGCAATGATTTGTGTTGGTAAGTCGAGTGTGATCGATTCAACTGGCGACGGTGTACATGCACGCAACCTTGAGCGGTTCATGCTCGAACCTGGCTGCGCGGGGTATGTGCTCCGGCCGGTAACACCACTGACCACTGAGCAGTTGCATTCAGTCATCTCCTTCGTGAGAGCAGCAGTTGGCACTCGGTACTCCAAGACTGGAGCCGTCAAAAGTGTGCTTGCTGGTTTTTTCGCTGGTCGGAGACAGTACTGCTCGCGCTTAGTCGCCCAAGCTTATCGTAGTACCGGCGTGAACCTGGTGATGGATGCGGACTTTTGTCATCCCGGGGAGTTGCTGAAAAGTACGGCGCTCGTTGAGGTCCCAAATGTACTTAGAGAGCTCAACGAAGCAGAAGAGACTGACAGGCGTGACAGTATCGACCACGTTCAGGCGATGCGCGACTCAACCAACGTTTTGCTTGGCGAGGCTCGCAAGCTGTCTTCCAGCATTGAGTCACTCAACGATATCGACGCATACCTGGTTGAGCATCAGGAGGCGGACGTTCACTTGGTGCAAGCTCTGAGAGCTTCGAGATATCTGGATCTATGGCGAGATGAGCTCGAAAGGAACTCCTGGCAGTACCACGTTGCTGTTATGGAGGGGGACGAACGGTCAGTGGAGGGCAAGACGGGGTACTGTGAGGAGCTATTGGCAAGCGAGAAGTTGGGCCAAAATCGTTTTGTCCTTAACCACGCGGGCTACGTGACCTTGCACGCATTGCATCCTCGCCAATATTTCGCTCTGAAGATTGAATTGTACGAGCTTCTGTCCCAACTGCATGTTCGACGCATCAAAGCGGCCACTACTTGGCTTGAGCGCAGAGGGCTGCTGGAGCCCGAATCTCGCACGCTGCTCCGCCCTCACACATCGGAGTGGTTCGCTTCGCTACGGGAATGGAACCCAAAGCAGGCTGCGATGACAGAAGCAGCCATTAAGGTCGCGGGAAGCCTGGACATATGCACTGTCTGCGCAGATGAGCCCGCCCGAGATTATGTTCTCTTGAGAATGCCTGCCGCTGGACCAGGGACGCTTCGGCTTTGCGATGATTGTTTTCACATCCGCTCCATTGATGACCCAATGAAGACTTTTTAGCCAAAGAAATTCCAAGCGGTGTGGATGCTGGTCAACTGCGCAATGGGTTGCGTTGCTCAATACACGCCATACTTGATGCGCTCCAGATATTCTCTGACCCGACGATAGCCATTGTCATCAGTCACAACGCTGCAGGGCGATTGGTAGTCTAGGCCGCGGGCGGGTTTGTTAAACCACTGAGCGGCAAGATCGCGATTGCCGAGAACCTCTGCCGCCTGGGACAACACCATTCCTCGCCTTTCCAGATAAGCCAGGTACTGCCGGCTCAGGCAGGCGGCGGTGGGAGAAACGCTCGTGCCGATTGACCAGTCGTCTGGCTTGGATTGCGCGCTTGAGTGCATTGTTGCCACCTGCAAGTTGCGATGTTCAACAAGGTCAGCATACAACGGTACTAGCCATCAGAGCAGTGCCCCACGTCGTCTGAAAAAGACCTTCGCGGCAGAACCTTTCGCTGACCTTACCCAGCCAGAAAACATCGCTGGTCGGCGCCCCCAACTACTAGCTCGAAAGATCCTTTGTTCCGGACAGAGTCGGAAGCAAAGCGCATGGTTCCGCTTGCAGAAGTAGCCTGTCAGGGTAAGGCTCGATTCGAACGCGCGTCAGGAGATCGTCAGTCGTTTAAAGCCTACCTGCGCAGGCTTTAAACGATGAAGGTGCTTTCAGGGCCTCTTTTTCCCCTGAAGCTTTTGAAGCTCCTGCAACAGTTGAAGATTGATTTTTTGCGACGCATCCAGCTGGTTTTGATACTGCTCGAACAAAGGCGCCATTAGGTTGTAAGCATCGATAGCGCCGGCATTGCGCACCGCTTGCGCGCCACCTTGTTGAGCCAGAAGCATGTTCCGGGATGCGCCACCTGAAGACCATTTACCGGTTTTCGGGTTGAGCGTCTTTTGTGTCCATCCAGCATCATAATCGTCACGGTTGATCATGCTCACCTCCGTTTCATTGACTCCCGATGCCAAGCTCATGAACAACAGCAGCTTGAAGTGGCCGAGAGTCGGCTTTAACAGAGTAGCTCAGGCATCCCGTTGGAAAGGGGGCGCTCATCGCCGGCGTCGACCCGTGCGTCGGTTTACAACACACGATTAGGGGCTCATCGACCCCCTAATCCTGCACTCTCGATTAAAAGATCGTGGGCGTCGTGCCAGGCGTCAATGAGTTCTTCGCGGCCCAAATTATTTGCAGCCTCTGAATAGGCCTTCAGGAATTCAGAGCTTGTCAGCCATTCCTCCGATCTTCCTACGACTTTCCTACCGTACAACGTAAGCACGATGATCTGATTGTCGACTTCCTCGTCCAACGATCTCGCGTCGGACATGCTTGTCTCACGGATCAACGTCATGAGCATGTTGACCATGCTGATTGATTCGGCCTCCGCGAGTCGAACGAGAGTACTCACCATCCCCTGTGCGATGTCGTCGAGTAGCTCTTCTGATACACCTTTTGGCACATTATTACGAACGGCTCGGGCTTGCTTCGCTTTCGTCTTTGCGCGCTTAGCCCGTTTGGCCTGTTTCTGGGTAGAAGCCATTTTTTGTTCCTTCAAGTGGCTTTGAACGGCTCCGTCGATCGCTTTAATTGTCGATAGAGCCGGCTGGGATTTCACTTTCGTAACCCAATGCTCGAATGGATCGTCGCTTTAACATCAGGCGCTGGATCTCTGGGACATTGGCTGTCAAAGACGTCTCAAGAGGCGCAACGTAGTCATCCGTCTGCTTTCACAGCAGTAGCGACGGTGGTGCAACGTTGTCGTCGCTCGACTTGCGTTACTTTAAGCTTGGGTGTGATTTGAAACATTTAAGGTGAGCCGAACCTGCCCGCGCGCAGGTTGGCTCCAGTCAACACGACTTACACCCTCGAAAGAACGACAGCAGCGCAGAGAACTAGTACGACAGCGGTTACAGGCTCTACGCCGACGCCACAAAGGGCGACGACTGCACCGCCGAACGCTTGGAGGCGTTGGGCTAGGGCCGCTGAACCGTTATCTGGTTTGGAAAGTTGCATAGATTTCCTCCCTAGACGCCCATCCAGTCCCTTGATGCGGCTGGTATGAATGAGCAGGTCCAGACTGCGCCACTTTAAGTGTTCGCCGGACACAAGGGGTGGCACCCAACCGGTTCATCTGGCCTCACGCTAGGTGGCGAGAAGCCATTAGTGACTTGAAGAGTAGTTTGAGTCGGCTGAAAATGAAATCTCTATCAGCTCATTCGTAACAAATTTTGACAACGCGGGTGTAGGGCTGCCAACGATGTCGCGCGCAAGCCTTTGTTGTAGGGTGAATCGTAGCTTTATTTGGGGTGCTCACCGAAACAAGAACCACCGGCCCTGTAATTCGTCACGCGCCGATTTCGCGCTTGACGTGTGAGGGTATCAGGCGGAGGTCCGCGGCTCCTTTATCAGCTTTGCCGGCACGCCAACTTGCTTGTAGAGCACGTCAAGATGCCTAAGTCCATTGAGCCAGTCCGCAGATGAGGTGTCGCCGCTTTTGATCCACGCCAGAAAGTCGGAGTAGGAGACGTCGTTAGTTAGTTGAGGGAGCTCGTACTGAAATTCAAACTGGCGCCCCTCGGTGCCGGCGACCGCTTTGAGATGGTGTTCCAATGCCATTTGCACGGACTGCCTAGGCGTACGTCTGGTACGTTTGGCAAACATGAGTTCGGAAAAGATCCAGGGAGAGGAAAGGTATTGGTCGTCCTCCATGAGGTCTTTAACCTTCACGGAGTGATCTGTATCCAGAAAGATCAGTAGTTCAGAACGGTCAATCATCTCATGCAACGCTGAATTTAAAATCATGTGGACGTTGGATGTAGTGCGATTTCTCAACCCATAAAAGTACGAATTTTCTTTGTCTCTGTTAGCGCTGAAATTCTTGTCTACCTCTAACAAGAGATTGTCAGCATGACCCCACACGCACGAATCAACGAACGCAGTGAGTCCGAGCCTCTGAAAAGCGATAGCGAGGCTGATCGCTTTAGCCTTGTCTGCATGAGCATGTGAGATGAAGACGTCTACATTAAATTTGGGAAATAGGTGATTCTCGATCGCCGTGGCGTTTAGGTTTTTTTCGCCGTCGACTAGGTACTTCTCTATATCGGCGGTGAGGTTGGCATTTCGCGACTCAAACTCCGCGATTTCGTCACTAGTGGCGCTCAAGCCCGTTCCGGTAAATCCATCTATCCGTAAGTCCAGAAACATATCAACCTCTCGGGGAAAGCCAGAAGGCGAAAACAAAACCAGCGATCATGGGGATATGGAACCCCCAAATAGACTTCCTTGCCAAGACAGTCCAGTAGGCTTCCTTGACAGCATTGATCGTTACCGCATCAATCACAAAACTTACTTCCTTGGAGAGGGGCTGTGCAGCTGCTACATTATAGAGCTTCACAAATGCGCGCTCCTGTTGCAGAAAGTAGGCGTGGTAACACATGAATATCACGCCTGGCAGAAGGAACATCCAGGCATGAAACGTGACATGTTCTCCACCAGCGAAGGCTAGCAGTGCACTCAACACTGTAACGCTGGCACCTTTGATGACTGAGGAGCTATTGGCCAGGCGTGAAACTATTCCCTGAACAATGTTCAGGTATGCCACCCGCAGAGCGGCGCTATCTGGACTAGACATTAATAATCCTTAATACATCGACGTTTTTCACTGTCCCGAACGCTGGGTTGGTGGGTGGCACATTGGTATCACGAGAGCTATGCCTTCGTAAACACTAGTCATCGCTGATGCTGTGAAGCTCAATAGGCGGAGCACGCGTTTGGCTCCGTCACCTCACTTGCCAACAATTGCCGCTACCTATTATGGGCATTCCGTCCGCAGCAGCCTGGCAGCCGAAGCTATACGCCTGAAGATGATGGAATCGACTTCTCCCAGTCCGGACTGGATGGGCAGACGTTTCTGTTGGAGGTTGGTAGAAATGCGAAAGGAAACGTTTCATGGATCAGCACGAAGCGGTTCTGGCATCTCCAGCAGGGGGACAGCCCCCTCTGGATCCGAAGAGCGAGCTACCCGACTTCCAAACTGAGATGCCCCATCGATTCAATGCCGACCCTGCTGCACAGAAGGCCTTGGCATCAACGCTCAAACTCGACACAGTTAGCGAGGTCGATTTTGACGCCGTGTTTTATCCAGGTGGTCATGGCCCGTTGTGGGATCTGGCTGAATCCAAGACTTCCATTAGTCTAATCGAAGCCTTCGAGCGCGCCGGTAAACCCATTGGCTTCGTTTGCCACGCCCCTGGAGCGTTGCGACATGTTAAGGCTGCTGACGGCGCGCCGCTCATCAAGGGACGCCGAGTCACTGGTTTCACAAACGGTGAGGAAGCTGCTGTTGAACTCACTGATGTCGTGCCGTTTCTCATTGAAGACGATTTTCAGCGCTTGGGCGGGCACTACGAGAAAGGACCGGACTGGGCACCGTTTTTGATTGAAGATGGCAAGCTGATCACTGGTCAGAACCCCGCCAGTTCTGAAAATGTTGCCAAGGCAATCGTTGGCCAACTGAAGTAGCCCGCTGGTTTTTCCTGAGCCCTTGAAGGGCTCAGGTGCGGCGAGATCCATAATGACTAATGAGGCCTACCATGATCAAACTTCACCATCTCAACGACTCTCGTTCCCTGCGTATTCTCTGGCTGCTAGAGGAAATTGGTGCACGCTACGAATTGGTTCGCTACCGACGTGATCCTGTCACGCACCTCGCGCCAGACTCGTTGAAAGCCATCCATCCACTGGGTAAGTCACCAGTGATTGAGTTTGAGGGGCAGGTGTTAGTAGAGTCAGGTGCCATTGTCGAGTACCTGATACGTCGTTTCGCCACTGAACTGGAGCCAGCATTTAATTCGCCTGACTACCTTCAATACCTCCAGTGGATTCACTTTGCGGAAAGTTCTGCGATGGTGCCGGTGCTGCTCAAGGTGTTTACACAGTTCGAGGCTAATGCAGGCACCCAGCTCAAATTTCTAGATGGTTACACGCAAACTGAATTCGAAAAGGTGTTGGGGTTTCTTGACAGCGTTCTCGCCGACAAGACGTTTATCGTGGGCGAAAAATTGTCTGGCGCCGATTTCATGCTGGCTTTTGTGGCGATCACTGTTGTTGAACAGTTGAGTGCCGGCGCGCAATTCCCCAATCTGGCTGCGTACCTTCAACGACTGACGTCGCTCGACAGTTGGAAGCGAGCGTTGAAATTGGAGCGTGAGAACGGTTGAGCTGTTTCGGATTAATCATGGACGGCATCAAGGAGTCGTAGCGTTCTAGCCACCTGAGCTAACCTCGACGAAACCGCGTTTATCGACACCGAAGGATGAGTTTTCTGTGGCTGAGAAATTGAAAAAAGGTCAACGCCTTCAACTGTTTTACGATGAGCTTGCCAAGGAGGCTCAACCCCGCTCCGTGGTGGAGTCTCGAAATATGATGGCGGAGGTCATGAAGCGTATCGAAAGCAAACACGCACCTGGGGATTCAGATCCAATGACCATCCCTGAGCTATCACATTGGACAGTCGCCAAATACGGTCAGGACGGAGCCTACATTCCGCTGATCAACGGGGAGATTCACATCAACGCCAATGGGGCGGCCGGCTTTCATGACAGTCGCATGGGCCAATATGCATTCGTAATGAGTTCTGCAGACGGGGCCGACTTCGCTCCCGAAGTTGGGTACAGGTATTCATATGAAGATGCTCAAGCTCGGCATAAGGCCGTTACTGTAACAGCCTCGACTGATGTTACCGACACCGCATCAAGTGAAGCTCCGTGTGAGGTTGCAGACACCACATCACGAACAGAGTCGGAAACGTCACCAACTGCTAAGAAAGTCGGATTGTGGCAGCGCATTGTGGGGTTATTCAATTAATTAAGGAAATCTCAACCAGCTTTGATCGACTCACCTTGATTACGCCCACGCTAAATTGACCCAAGTGCTGACATGGGATTAGCCACATCCCATGTCAACAGCTACTCAGCAAGCCGAGCAGAGTATTAGGGCGATGTTTTTATATGATTCTCTCGATCTGTTACATAAAACGAACCTTCAAGTGTTACTCGTTGAGCTTCGCTGAAAGCCATTTTGTTTTCCCGTTTGCCCCTTTGCCGGTCTCCAACAAAAAGACCTGACCATCGAGGCCTCGGGATGAAAAGTCGACGGATCCGTCTGTTGGTGTATAGGTTCTTGCGGTCGAGCGGTAAGGACGGAAAGCGGAAAGCAGGTATCGTCGGCCATCGGCCAATGAGGTGAAATAACACCCGAGGCTCCCAGCAGATGTCTTATTTGACCAGACCTTGAAGTCCAACCGAGCAAGCCATGTGCCGGTGGGAACGTCTTCCCAAGCATAGGATTTAAGCTCTAAACCCGCATCCAATGCACCCTTGTAACTCCATCCTCGCAGCGAGCTTTCAGCGGGTGTTTCAAAGGTTTTTTCCACTTATTTCCTCCTCCGTGATCGTTTTGTCTGCACAGGCTACGCACCGACACTCCCATGGTGGACGGTTGACGTCAATTCTTGCTGGGTGTGGAGGGGCCTACCTGATTCGGTTGGAGCATTTCACTCGTAACCGCAGCATCGTGTCGATGATGCAGGAAGACGGCGAGCAGATTGGGCGATTCAACGTGCGAGCTCGTATTTCATCAGCTACTTCGAGAAGCTGCTGGGCGAAGGCCAGCGCCTGCTGCATATGCATTTCGACTACATCATCAGTGCCGCTAGTACCACCGTACGGCTCGGTCGAGATCATGAGGAAATAATTGACGCGATCGTCGCTCTAAACCGATGAAGCAGAGCGAGCGGCGTACGAGCACACGATGATTTTTCAACGGCGTTTCTTGGCGTATTTACAGCAAAATTTTACAGAGAACATGTCCGTAAAGTAGTTGGCTGCCCGGAATGCTCCCCGAGACCAAATCATCCTCATCCTAGCGATCTAGACTGAGCCTGGATCAATCCATGCGATTGACGTTGCGCTCCTTGCGGATCACCAAGGCTGGTTCCCGTCGCCTGAAAACTCCCACTAAGATTGGGCATATGTATACAAATTAGGAAGTTTATGTCTTGAGCATAAACTCCCTAATTTCGATATATAGTACCTACCGCTTGAGAATGTGAAGGTCTCCTAGACCACTGTGAAGCCATCGTTAGAGCTTAAAGTCCGTCGCATTAATTTCCAAAAAGTCGCATCTATTTCCGAAACCTACAGCTGCCACCGACCAGTGCTGGCCCGGATGCGGAGTGGTGGGGCTGGCGGAAGGGGCGTTGCGGCCAGTGAGTCAGGGGTACCCCGCTGGCGACCGATTGAATCGCTGCCACTTCCAGCGCCTCGCATTCGGAAAGCGGTGGCAGCAACCCCGGCAAACGACTGGCCAGCAATGTCTTGCCAGTGCCCGGCGGCCCGCTGAACAACAGGTTATGTGCCCCCGCAGCGGCAATCAGCAGTGCGCGCTTTGCGGCTGTTTGACCCTGCACCTCGTTGAGGTCGGGATAGGGCTTGGCAGCGTGCATCAAACCATCGGAAACGTAAGGCTCCACCGGCGTATGCCCATTGAAATGAGCCACCGCTTCCAACAAATGATCCACCGCAAACACCTTCAACCCCGACGCCAGACATGCCTCCTCAGCATTCGCTCGAGGCACCACCAGCGCCCGCCCGGCCTTGCGCGCCGCCAGTGCTGCCGGCAGCACACCACGCACCGGCCGCACGGCACCTGACAGCGCCAACTCACCCAGACATTCCACATCGTCCAGCGTCAGGCAGGGCACCTGCACACTGGCCGACAAAATCCCCAAGGCAATCGCCAGATCGAAGCGTCCGCCATCCTTGGGCAGATCCGCCGGCGCCAGATTCAAGGTGATCCGCCGCGCCGGAAATTGCAGCCCGGAATTGATGATCGCGCTGCGCACCCGATCCTTGCTTTCCTTCACCGCCGCTTCAGGCAGGCCGACCATGGTCAGCGACGGCAGGCCGTTGGCCAGGTGGACTTCGACAGTGACGGCTGGAGCTTCCACGCCAACCTGGGCGCGGCTGTGGACAATGGAGAGGGACATGGTCGTTCCTTGAGCTGAATCGGGAGCCGCTTCCTGCGGGTTTTTGAAGGGTAGTTGAGCCGGGTTTCACTGCTGAAATAGAGGTTTACAAGACGTATCCAGACCCGATGGGCTGTCACTGCTTGCCTGAATTAGAGCGTTGACTCTCGCCCGGCATTGAAGGATCATCCCATTCGAGGACTGCAACTGCGCATTCGTCGGGACTGGGCACCAGCAAAAGCTCCCCCGCATTTTTGGCAGCAGAGAAAGCTGGTTTCTCTGAAGTAGTGACGACGGGCTAGCCTGTCGGATTCTGAACCCAAGGCTGTAAAGCCCGGAGCTAAAGAATCGCTGCGACTACTCCTCAAAAAATACTTAAAAGGCGTCCATCGGACGCTTTTTTTATTTCTGATTTGACGGTGCTCGTGGTATCTGCCCCACTAACGTGCCATGTGCGCGTTTTTGCGGGTACCAAGTCACCACGAAGTAACCAAATCCTGTGGCGCGCTCGTGTCGCGGTTCAAGAATCAGTGTTCCCATAGAAGTCCTTAGTACCGCGACCCTGTTTCCACATCGCTGTTCTTTGAACTCACAATAGATTTGTGCTCCCGGGACGATCATTTTCGCAACAATCGCTGCTACCCCATCGGCAGTCTGGCAACCATGCTTGAGCAAATCGGCATTATGGGCTTCCCAAATGTGCACTACGCCAAAACCACTATTCGCTCGACGGTGGATACCTACCCGCAGATAAATCTCCCCGCCTGGCAAGCCGAATTTTGGCATATCGGGGATCGTGCCAAAAATGTAACCACCATCTGGATGCTGAACCAGCGTGTTTTCTTTGAGCTTGAGCAAATCAGACAAGAGGGATCCAGAACCAGAGTGTCTGGCGATCAATGTGTATCGCCTGGAACTCGACGAATAGGATCGACCAGCGCAGGCGAAAGCCACCAGCCTAATCACAGCGAAGAACTCACGGAATCAGGCGCAGACGCTGATGTTTGTAGGGCCATGCCCTAATATTTGTAGGACGCTGGCGAAAGGGGTGTGAAGGTCTTGTACCGGGAGTCGGATGTTCCACTTTGGCCACTCAACGCAGCCTCTGGAGGCGAAAAGTGGACCGCAATGGTATGCGCCCGATTCTTCCGGGCGAGGTTCTGAATAAGGAATTCATGGAGCCGTTGAGCATGACCGTCATGGATCTGGCCATGCCCACGAAATGGCCCGAAAGCGAGATCGAAGAGCTTGTGAAATGCCAGCTCAGGATCTGCGCCGATCTGGCAATCAGCCTTGCCACTCATCTCAACACTACGCCTGAGTTCTGGATGAATCTCCAATCGACTTACGATTTGCGCGGGGCCCAGCTCCGGCATGCGGGTTTATAGCGATTGCAGCATCCGCGAAGCCCTTTTCCACCATGGCCCTGCCCTGGTCGCCAAACCCTCTGCTGAACATTCAGCATCAGATGAGCTTAGAAACCTGGGCTTTTTAGCGCAATCGGACGGCGGTGGTGCAGGTTGTAGGAGGTTGCGGGGATGGTTGAAGGGCTGAAGATCAAAAGATCGCAGCCTTCGGCAGCTCCTACAGGGGACGCGGGTTATTCCGCGGGCGGTGTCAGCTTCGCTTCCATCTCGGCAACCTTCGCTTCCAGACTCTCAAGCCGTGCACGGGTGCGCGCCAGCACCACCATCTGACTATCGAATTCTTCCCGGCTGACCAGATCAAGTTTGCTGAAGGCACTCTGCAGCAGCATTTTGAACTGGCTTTCGATTTCGGCTTTCGGCAGTGGCGTGTCGCCGCTGAACAGGCGGGAGGCGGTGCCGCTCAGGGCGTCGAGGAAGTCTTTGGGCGCGAGCATGGGAAATGTCCTGGAAACAATGGCCGGCAGTGTATCACGCAGTGTCTATAGTCAATCCCGTTGCACGGATGCACGCTTTTCGCGCAGGGGGACGGACGGTGGCGCACCGTTGTTGTGCGTATCGGCAAAAGCTTTTCTGCCCGAGCGCTTGCAACAGGGCCCAAGAGATTGAAATGCAGGGTTTTTGCCGAGCTGGCAAGGTTTCTGCTTAGTCACCCTCGACCCATGCACTGATGCAGTCGCTGTGACGAATGCAGTGCGGCAGACGAAGCGGGGAGTTTCGTCTGATGCGGTTAGCTGGCGTCAACGATGCGTTACAAAGCCAGGCACTGCGCTTAGACTTGAGACGGGTTTGTTTTCCTGGGGCAAGTCCACCAATTCGGGAGAGAGTTTCATGAAGCTAGTCACTGCCATCATCAAGCCGTTCAAGTTGGACGACGTGCGCGAGTCGCTGTCCGAAATCGGCGTGCAGGGCATTACCGTTACTGAAGTCAAAGGCTTCGGCCGGCAGAAGGGTCACACCGAGCTGTATCGCGGCGCGGAATATGTGGTCGATTTTCTGCCCAAGGTGAAAATCGACGTGGCCATCGACGACAAGGATCTGGATCGGGTTATCGAGGCGATAACCAAGGCGGCCAACACCGGCAAGATCGGTGACGGCAAGATCTTCGTGGTCAATCTGGAACAGGCGATCCGCATCCGTACCGGCGAAACCGATACCGACGCGATCTAAGCGCCGCCACAAACCCAACGCCCCAGGAGAAAACAATATGACTCTGCGTAAATTCGCAGGGCTAGGCGCCCTGTTGTCCATCGTAATGCCCGGCATCGCCATGGCGGCAGACGAAGTGGCAGCGCCAGTCCTCAATTCCGGCGACACCGCCTGGATGCTTACCTCGACAGCGCTCGTGCTGTTCATGACCATCCCCGGCCTGGCGCTGTTCTACGGCGGTATGGTTCGCTCGAAAAACATTCTTTCCGTGCTGATGCAGTGCTTCGCCATTACCGGTCTGATCAGCATCCTGTGGGTCATTTATGGCTACAGCATTGCCTTCGACACTACCGGCATGGAGCAGGGCGTCGTCAACTTCAATTCGTTCTTCGGCGGCATGGGCAAGGCGTTCCTCGCCGGTGTCACGCCTTCGAGCATCACCGGCCCGGCGGCGCTGTTCCCCGAGGCGGTGTTCATCACCTTCCAGATGACCTTCGCGATCATCACCCCGGCGCTGATCGTCGGTGCGTTCGCCGAGCGCATGAAGTTCTCTGCGATGCTGATCTTCATGGGCATCTGGTTCACTCTGGTTTATGCACCGATCGCGCACATGGTCTGGTCCGGTAACGGCGGCCTGATGTGGGACTGGGGCGTGCTCGACTTCGCCGGTGGCACCGTGGTGCACATCAACGCCGGTATCGCCGGTCTGGTGGCGTGCCTGGTACTGGGCAAGCGCAAAGGCTTCCCGACCACACCAATGGCTCCGCATAACCTCGGCTACACGCTGATGGGCGCGGCGATGCTGTGGGTCGGCTGGTTCGGCTTCAACGCCGGTTCCGCTGCTGCTGCCAACGGCACTGCCGGTATGGCCATGCTAGTTACCCAGATCGCCACTGCCGCTGCGGCACTGGGCTGGATGTTTGCCGAGTGGGTCACCCACGGCAAGCCAAGCGCACTGGGTATTGCTTCGGGTGTGGTTGCCGGTCTGGTCGCGATCACTCCAGCCGCTGGCACCGTGGGCCCGATGGGTGCACTGGTGATCGGTCTTGCCGCAGGCGTGGTGTGCTTCTTCTGCGCCACCACCCTGAAACGCAAACTCGGCTATGACGATTCCCTGGACGCCTTCGGCGTGCACGGCATCGGCGGTATCCTCGGCGCGATCCTCACCGGTGTGTTTGCCGCACCGGCACTGGGCGGCTTTGGCACCGTGACTGACATTGGCGCGCAGGTCTGGATTCAGATCAAAGGCGTCGGCTTCACGGTGATCTACACCGCGATCGTCACCTTCATCATCCTCAAGGTGCTGGACGCCGTCATGGGTCTGCGTGTAACCGAGGAAGAAGAGTCGGTCGGCCTCGATCTGGCACAACATAACGAACGCGGCTACAACCTGTAAGTACGCGCGATAAAAAATTGCCCGGTTCGCCGGGCATTTTTTTGTCCGGGATTTGTCATTCAAGGAGCGGCTGAAAGGATTTTTCTTACGGCTTTGGTCGTCTTTACGGCGAGGCTTTTTCTGCGGGCAATCGCTTACATCGCTGCAGGAATATTAGGGCCTTTGTTTTTTTTCAGAGCACGCTAGAATGCGCCCCGAACGAGCGGAGAACTGTATGTGGCAACAGACTCTGATAACCCTGCGGGCAAGGCCCCGGGGGTTTCATCTGGTGACGGACGAGTTGCTCGCAGGCTTGCCTGAACTCAGGACCTGTCGGGTCGGTCTGTTGCATTTGTGGCTGCAGCACACGTCGGCGTCGTTGACCATCAACGAGAACGCCGATCCGGCAGTTCGTCGCGACTTCGAACGATTTTTCAATCGTCTGATCCCACAAGGAACGGACGACTACGAGCACAACGACGAAGGCCCGGATGATCTCCCGGCGCACTTCAAGGCCAGCGTGCTCGGTTGCCAGATCAGTCTGCCGGTTGCGGCTGGACGGCTGGCAGTGGGTACCTGGCAAGGGATTTATCTGGGCGAGCACCGTGATCATGGCGGTGCCCGTAAAGTCCTCGCCACCTTGCACAGTGAACAGGCATGAGCCGCTGCCGGGCAGCGGCAGAAGATTTTTCAACGGCGGCTTCGACAGCCGCCAAAGCTGGTCTATAACTAATCTGCTTTTGGCAAGTCATGAGGTAGAACATGAGCGACGATGATCTGGAAAACGACGACCTCGAAGTAGGCGACGAAGACGAGGCCGAGGAAGGCCTGGAAGCGGCAGCGGAAGACGTTGCCGAAGACGATGGTGGTGACGACACGCCGGCCCCGGCTGCCAAAGGCAAAGCCAAGGCTGCGGTATCGGTCGATGAGTTGCCGAGCATCGAAGCCAAGAACAAGGAGCGTGACGCCCTGGCCAAGGCCATGGAAGAATTCCTTGCGCGCGGCGGCAAGGTGCAGGAAGTGGAGGCCAACGTGGTCGCCGACCCGCCCAAGAAGCCGGACAACAAGTACGGCAGCCGCCCTATCTGAGGCGCGTCGCTCGCTTGCTGGAAAAGCCCGCCGTCGCTGCGGGCTTTTTCATGCCTGAAATAAATCCGTTGAAAACAAATGCAGTCCGCTGTGGGAGCAAGCCTGCTCGCGAAGAGGGCATGTCAGCCGACATACATGTTGGATGACACATCGCATTCGCGAGCAGGCTCGCTCCCACAGGGCTATAGATCAGTTCGAGGAGGAATTCCAGCGGGAGAGGACGGCGGGCAGTTCCGTGAGGCTGCGAATCTGCGCATCCGGCAAGCGCTCCGCTTCCCACACCTTGCCCGTCGGGTTGAACCACACCGCGCGCAAGCCCGCCTGCTGCGCGCCGGCAATGTCATCACCGGGATGATCGCCAACATGCACCGCCGCTTCAGCACCCACACCACCGCGCTGCAACGCTTCATGAAACAGGCGCGCATCCGGCTTGGCGATGCCGATGTCTTCGGCGCACAGGGCGAACTTGAAATAATCCGCCAGCCCCAACCGACGCACGTCGGCATTGCCATTGGTGACCACGCCGAGGGCATAGTGATTGGCGAGCAGCTCCAGCAGCGGCTCGACTTCCGGGAACACTTCGATCTGATGCCGAGCGTGCAGGAACACGTCAAAAGCCTTGTCAGCCAGATCCGATGCCTCGCCGTGGGCATATCCGGCCTCTTCCAGCGCGTGGAACAGCACACGTCGACGCAGCGCGCTGATGCGGTGCTTGAGCCCCGGTTCGCCCGCCAGCACGCGCTCGCGAATCGCCCACAAATGCTCCACCGGCACCGCGCCCAGGCTGGACGCATGTTCGCTCAGCCACTCGCGCAACACGGTTTCAGCGCTGGCGATCACCGGCGCGGTATCCCACAAAGTGTCGTCGAGGTCGAAGGTGATCAACTGAATGCTCATGAATCATCGCCTTTCATGCGTTTGGCCCGGGGATGGGCGCTGTCGTAGACCGCCGCCAGATGCTGGAAGTCGAGGTGGGTATAGATCTGTGTGGTTTTGATGTCGGAGTGGCCGAGCAATTCCTGCACCGCGCGCAGGTCCTGCGAGGACTCGAGCAAATGGCTGGCGAACGAGTGCCGCAGCATGTGCGGATGCAGGTTCTGCCCCAGTTCGCGCTCGCCAGCCAGTTTGACCCGCACCTGAATCGCGCGCGGGCCGAGGCGTCGACCTTGCTGGCTGACAAACACCGCATCGTCCGCCGGGTTGGTCATGGCGCGCAGCGGTAACCACTGCTCCAGTGCTTCGCGGGCCTTTTTACCCACCGGCAACAGCCGCGTCTTGCTGCCCTTGCCGAGCACCTGAACCATACCGTCGGCGAGGTCGAGTTGATCGAGATTGAGCCCGGTCAGCTCGGACAGGCGCAGGCCGGAGGAATAGAACAGCTCAAGAATCGCCTGATCGCGCCGGGCGAGAAAATCGTCCTCGACCGCACCTTCCAGCAATTGCAGTGCGCGGTCGGTATCGAGGGTTTTCGGCAGGCGTCGTTCGCCTTTTGGCGGGGCCAGGCCGGTGGCCGGGTCGTGGTCGCACAAGCCTTCGCGATTCAAGTAGTGATAGAGCCCGCGCACCGCTGAGAGCAGGCGGGCGAGGCTGCGCGAGGACTGGCCTTGCGCATGCAATCGGGCGATCAGGCTGCGCAGGCGCTGGATGTCCAGCGCGGCCCAGCTGCCGATGTTCTGCTTGATGCACCAGCCAAGGACTTTATCGAGGTCGCGGCGATAAGCCGACAGGGTGTGCGGCGACACCTGTCGCTCACTGCGCAGATGTTCGCAGTAAGCGTCCAGTTGTCGTTCCATGGTCAGCGTACCGAGCGCAGCGAGCTGTTGACCCGTGGCAGCACGCGGCCCATGACCTCGGCGATGTAGCTCAGGAACAGGGTGCCGACCGAGCTTTTGTAGTGCTGCGGGTCACGACTGGCGATGGCCAGGATGCCGTGAATGCCCTGATGGCTGACGGCAACCACGGCGGTCGAGCCGATCTGCTGGCGTTGTTCTTCGCCGAAGAGGAAATCCAGCTCATGTTCACGCAGGCTGCCGCTGACGCTTTTGCCTTCGGTGAGCAGGCCGCCGATAGCGGTTTGCGCGTCGGCGTGAGTCACCCAGCGGCCGACCGGTGCCGGGTTGTCGCCGAGCAGGATCAGACTGACGAAGGGCACCTGAAAATCCTGACGCAGGCTGTCTTCAACGCTGATGACCACGTCTTCCAGGGTCGACGCATCCATCAGCGCGAGAATCAGGCGTCGGGTCTTTTCAAAGAGGCGATCGTTGTCGCGGGCCACATCCATCAGATGCGAGAGGCGATGGCGCATCTCGATATTGCGGTCGCGCAGGATAGTCATCTGCCGTTCGACCAGCGATACGGTGTCGCCGCGTCGGTGCGGGATGCGCAACGACGGCAGCAGCTCTTCGTGCTCGACGAAGAAGTCCGGATGAGCCTCAAGGTAGGCGGCAACCGCCGCTGCCTCAAGGCTCTCGGACGCTGATTCGTCGGCTGGTCGGGCGGGTACCTGAGGCTTGTCGGTCATGATTTCTGCTCGCTCAAAGACGCACTTGTCCTTCGTATACACGCACTGCCGGACCGGTCATCAACACCGGTTCTCCCGGGCCGGCCCACTCGATGGACAGACGCCCGCCGGGCAGGTCGATCAACAGCGGCGAATCCATCCACCCCTGACTGATGGCCGCCACCGCCGCCGCACAGGCGCCGGTGCCGCAGGCCTGGGTTTCCCCGGCGCCGCGTTCCCACACGCGCAATTGTGCGCGGTGGCGATCGATGACCTGAAGGAAGCCGACATTGACCCGCGCCGGGAAGCGTGGATGGTGTTCGATCTTCGGCCCCAGCTCATGCACCGGTGCGCTGTTGATGTCGTCCACGCGAATCACCGCGTGGGGATTGCCCATCGACACGGCGGCCAGTTCGACCGTGGTGCCGTCGACATCCAGCTGATAACTGGTGGCCTGGGCCGGCGCCTGGAATGGAATGTCCGCCGGCACCAGACGCGGCGCGCCCATGTTCACGCCGATCTGGCCGTCGTTACGCACGTCCAGCTCGATGATGCCGCCCTTGGTCTCGACGCGGATCTGCCGTTTTGCAGTCAGGCGCTTGTCGAGCACGAAGCGGGCGAAGCAGCGCGCACCGTTGCCGCACTGTTCCACTTCCGAACCGTCGGAGTTGAAGATCCGGTAGCGGAAATCCACGTCCGGGTTACTCGGCGCTTCGACGATCAGCAACTGGTCGAAACCGATACCGGTGTGACGATCGCCCCATTGCTTGGCGTGTTTAGGCTGAATGTGCGCGTGCTGGCTGACCAGGTCGAGGACCATGAAGTCGTTGCCCAGGCCGTGCATTTTGGTAAAACGCAGCAGCATGGGTTACTCCGGCAGCAGGCTTTCGCCGGCAAACAGCTCGGCCACGGTTTCGCGGCGACGCACTTCAAAAACCTGATCACCATCCACCAGCACCTCGGCGGCACGGCCACGGGTGTTGTAGTTGGAGCTCATCACAAAACCGTAGGCACCGGCCGAATGCACTGCCAGCAAGTCGCCTTCTTCCAGCGCCAGCTCGCGGTCCTTGGCGAGGAAGTCGCCGGTTTCGCAGATCGGGCCGACGATGTCGTATTTGCGTGCAGCGCTGTCGCGCGGTTTCACCGCCGTGACGTCCATCCACGCCTGATACAGCGCCGGGCGGATCAGGTCGTTCATCGCCGCGTCGACGATGGCGAAATCCTTGTGCTCGGTGTGCTTGAGGTATTCGACCCGGGTCAGCAACACGCCGCCATTGGCAACGATGAAGCGGCCCGGCTCGAACACCAGCGCCAGATCACGCCCGTCGAGACGCTCGCGCACGGCCTTGATGTAGTCGGCAGCCAGCGGCGGCTCTTCATCGCGATAACGCACGCCCAGGCCGCCACCGAGATCTATGTGGCGCAGGTGAATGCCACAGTCGCCGAGGCGGTCGACCAGATCGAGCAGGCGATCCAGTGCATCGATGAACGGCGGCAGCGTGGTCAGTTGCGAACCGATGTGGCAGTCGACGCCGACCACTTCCAGGTTAGGCAGATGCGCGGCGCGCACGTACACGTCTTCGGCGTCGGCAATGGCGATGCCGAACTTGTTCTCTTTGAGACCGGTGGAAATGTACGGGTGGGTGCCGGCATCGACGTCCGGGTTCACGCGCAGCGAAACCGGGGCGCGAACGCCCAGCTCGGCGGCGACCAGTTGCAGGCGCTCGAGCTCGTCGGTGGATTCGACGTTGAAGCAGTGCACGCCGACTTCGAGGGCGCGACGCATGTCGTCACGGGTCTTGCCGACGCCGGAGAAGACGATCTTGTCGGCGCTGCCACCCGCGGCCAGTACGCGTTCCAGCTCGCCACGGGAAACGATGTCGAAACCGGCGCCGAGACGGGCCAGGACATTCAGTACACCGAGGTTGGAGTTGGCTTTGACCGCGAAGCAGACCAGATGCGGCATGCCGGCCAGCGCATCGGCGTAGGCCAGATATTGCGCTTGGATGTGTGCGCGCGAGTAGACATAGGTAGGTGTGCCGAAGCGGTCGGCGATGGCGGACAGCGCCACACCTTCCGCGAACAGCTCCCCGCCACGGTAGTTAAAAGCGTCCATGGCGATCCCTTATTGGTATACGTCGTGCTTGTGAGCCTTGGATGGCTGCTTTTGCGAGGACTGGGCTTGTTCAGCCGGGTCCTGATCGTCGTCGGGCAGATACAGCGGGCCTTTCTGACCACAGGCCGAGACCAGACAGGCAACCGCGACGAGCGCAGCAAGGGAAGAGATCAGGCGCTTCATGGCGAAATCCTTGAAAATGCGTTAATTGCGCCGGAGTATACCGGCCACCCGGCAGCTTGCCTATGCGAGGGGGTTCCCGTCCGGCGGGGCTCCTTTGATGCGCATCATCCCTGTGGGAGCGAGCCTGCTCGCGAAGGCGTCGGCAAATTCAACAGGCTCGTTGCCTGACACACCGCTTTCGCGAGCAGGCTCGCTCCCACGGGGGCGGTGCTGGATGGGCCGACAGGTGCTTGGTCGTTAATCTTTGCAATCGGCCGACAGCGTCCGTATCTTTCGGCGCTTGAGCCTGATCAGACATTTTTGAGGTTGCCGCAATGAGTTTGTCCGAAGCCCGTTTCCACGATCTGGTCGATGAAACCCAGGAAAAACTGGAAGACATATTTGACGAAAGCGATCTGGACATCGATCTGGAAAGCTCGGCCGGCGTGCTGACGGTCAAATTCGAAAACGGCAGCCAGCTGATCTTCAGCCGCCAGGAGCCGTTGCGTCAGCTGTGGCTGGCGGCCGTGTCCGGTGGTTTCCACTTCGACTACGACGAAGAAAGCGAGCGCTGGATGTGCGACAAGAGCGAAGAGCAGCTCGGCGAAATGCTTCAGCGCCTGGTCAAGCAACAGGCTGGCGCTGAATTCGATTTCGAAGGTCTGTGATTCGTGACTGATGCAGCGCCTGTTCGCCCGCCGAAACCGCTCTACAGCAACGTCAGCCCGGCGGTGCCTTCGCCGTGCACGGGCGTATGTCGGCTGGACGAACAGAAAGTCTGCCTCGGCTGCGCGCGCCATGTCGAAGACATTCGCGAATGGCGTTCGGCCGATGATCAGCGGCGCCGGGTCATCATTGCCCAGGCGTCACAGCGCAGGCAGGCTAATGGTGAGTGACTTGTATATTTTTTGAGCTGTGATAGTGTCCGCGAACGCCTCAAACCACCGAGGCACGGTGAAAACCCCGTCTTTTTTGGCGGGGTTTTGCTTTTTTTGTGCAGAAGAAAGGAGTCTGCCTGGATCATGACCGCACCTTCCATCACCCTTACCCGTCTGGACGTGCAACGTCTGGAGCGCCTGATCGACAACCTGAGCGAGAAAGACCAGGCTGCGCCGGGCGTGATTGCGCTGCAAACCGAGCTGGACCGCGCCGATACCGTGGTCGGCCACGATGAAGTGCCCGCCGATGTCGTGACCATGAATTCCCGTGTGCATTGCCGCGAAGAAGGCAGTGGCAAGGATTATCACCTGACCCTGGTCTACCCGAAGGACGCCAACGCCGACGAAGGCAAGATTTCCATTCTGGCGCCGGTCGGCAGTGCGCTTTTGGGTCTTAAGGTCGGTCAGCACATCGACTGGCCGGCTCCGGGTGGCAAGTCGCTGAAGCTGACCTTGCTGGAAGTGGAATCGCAACCGGTCAACGGCGGCGCCTTTCCCGAATAAATCCCTGCTTCAAACCTGTTCGAGCGCTTCATTCAACGAGCGCTCCAGGTCCGACTTGTAGCGCAGATACAGATTGCTTGAACTGTGCCCGTCACCGAGCAGCCCCGAGAGGTCGAGGTCGGTGATGTAGCAGCGATAGCGCTCGGTCTCGCGGCGCTGCTCGACGATCTCCCGGGCGACCACGCTGAACAGCTGGTCGCCATGCTCCAGCTCGCTGAATTCCCTCTGATTGCAATACAAGGTGACCTGCACTTCGCCAGGTGCGGCCTTGCCGATGATCGCTTGCACGTCATAGAACGGTTTGTTCACCGGCGTCTGCGGTGCCGGTCGGGTTTCGACTCGGCGCGAGCGTCCCGGGCCTGACGGCAACAGCTGGTAATACAAAGTCTCGGGGCTGCCCGCAGGGCCACCGTCCATCGGCAATTGCGCTTCACGGCGGTACTGGATCGATTGCAGAAAACGCTGCAGCGGTACCAGCAGACTCTGCTCGTCGTGGTAGGGCAGTTGCTGTTGCCACAGGGCATTGAATTCATCCAGCACGTACAGCTCGGCCTGCTGTTCGCTGATGCGGTAGAACACCTGAATGCATTCCGGCTGACCCATCGGCAGGATCAGCGCGAGGTCGTGATCCTCCAGCGCCATCGGGTCCAGGTGCAGCGGGCTGTAGCGTGGTTGTTCTTCGCCCAGATAGTCGAGCAGCGCCGGCAGGGTGGCGAGGGCGACATGGTTGACCTGACCCGGCACCAGCTCCAGCACGTGATAGTGCTGCTGCACCTGAATCAGGTAGCGATGATTCAAGTCACTGAGCAACAGAGTCTGCGCGGTGTCGATGATTTCCTCTACGCGGCGGGCAATGAACTGCGCGCGGTTGTGGCAGAAGCAGCGCACTTTAAGCGACGGCTGTACCGGGCCGCGTGGCAGGTTGTTGAGGTAATCGCGCAGGCAATCGAGCAGCGCATGGGGGCAGTCGAAACGATTGACCAGCACTTCGTTCCAGCTGTTGAGCGTGACCTGATCGAGGGTCAACACCAGGTTTTCGCGCACGCCGGCATAACTGAGCGAGTCAGTGCGCTCGGTGGTCATCAGGATGTTCAGATCGCGATGATGCTTGAGCGGGTCGACGCCGACGTTGATCAGCAGCAGCACTTCGCTGGGCACAGCGGCACGCAGCAATGGCTCTTCGGCAACAGTGGGCAAGGGCAGGGCGATGCACTGCTGCAGGCTGCCGAGCAGGTTGAACAGCTCGAACTCGCTCAAGTCGCTGGTGCCCGGATGCAGGGCCAGACGTGTACTGCTGTCGATCACGCCGTTGCGGTGGCACCAGGTCAGCAGTTCAAGCAGCTCGCGACTGCGCTTGATCGGCGCGAAGTGTTCCCACTCCAGTGCCGTCAGGCTGCCGTTGTACAAGCCCCACTGAGTCTGCCCCGGCTCCTTTTTGTTCGGCGACTGCACCAGGGTCAGGGTGTCTTCGGCCAGATCCGGGGCGATGCCGGGGTTGATGAACTCGACCTTGTCGGCCTTGCGCTCGAACGCCGCGTACAGGCGCCGGCCGAGGACATTGAGGTCGCGCTTGTTGATCAGGCTGACAGTCTGTTCGCTGCGGGCGAACTGGGTCAGGAAGCGATAGCTGTAGTTGAGTTCATTGACCAGCGCGCGGCGCTCGGCGCTGACCTGGCGGACTTTCCACTGACTGCGGCTGTCGAGCAGCGCCAGTTGCCGTTGATCCCAGTGCCACTCGCCGGCCAGGCGTTCGAGCAGTGCGCGTTGCCAACCCTGGCTGCGGCTGTTGCCGGTGAGCTTGCGATTGACCTTCAGATACAGCGCGCGGCGCACCAGCTCAAGGCGTTCCGGCTCGTTGCGGGCAATCAGGTATTCCTCGATACGCCGGTACACGACCATGTACGGGTCCAGTTCATCAAGATCGAGCTGATTGGCGAACACGGCTTTCTTGAAACGCAGGCTCAGGCACTGCACCTGCGGATGTTCGCTGGCATAAACCTCGGTCAGCAGCAGTTTGAGCACTGACTTGTAGGGCGATTCGATGCCTTTGAACAACTGCCACAACCCGGCACCGATGAATTCGCCGGGCGGAATGGTCGCCATCGGCCCGAGATCAAGCGTCTCGTCGGCGCGAATGAAGCGTTTGGACAGCAGGGTGTGGGTGTAGGCGTCGTAGGCCGTTTCTTCATAGACCGGCACCAGCCACCAGATCGGCGTGCGTCCGCCCAGCCAGATCGCCGTGCGATAAAACTCGTCGAGGAGCAGATAATGCTGGGTGCTGCCGCAGTTTTCCGAACTGAGCTGGGAGTCACGTTCGCCTTTGATAAAGCGCGCCGGGTCGATCAGGAAGAAATGCGCCTCGGCGCCCTGGCTCGCGGCCCAGGTTTCCAGCAACTGGCATTTCTTGCGCAGCTCGGCGAGCTCGCTTTCGCTCAGATCAGGTGCATGGCAGACCCACACGTCCATGTCGCTTTGATCGGCCTGGGCCAGCGTGCCGAGGCTGCCCATCAGGAACAGACCGTGAATCGGTCGCGGCGGGTTACTGCCATGGCGCGGCTTGTAGGAGAACGAGCGGGTCAGGCGCTGCGCCTCGGTCAGCGCATTGGCGTCCGGCTCATAATTGGACAAACCGGCCGGCGTACTGCCCGAGACATAGCCGGGCAGCAACGGATGATTGACGTGAAAGAACAGCGGCAACAGCGTCAGCACGCTTTGCTGGCGCGTCGACAAACCTTCGAGTGCGCGGCCGAGGCGGCCTTCATTGAGTTTGAGAAAACGTGCGCGCAGCTGGCTGAGTACCTTGCGGTCGATGCCTTCGTCCAGGTCGGGGCGGATTTCGTGGGTGCGCGTCATGTCAGCTCAAACCGGCTTGCAGGCTCGGACGTAGAGGGTCTCGGAATGGCCGCAGTTTAGCCGCTGCGTGGCAGGACGTTTAAGCTGAATTTGTTTTCTGACGTCAGTTTTTTATCGACAGCGATCAAGCGGGCCCGCGGAAATCCCGTGGCAGGAGTTCCCGTGGGCAAAGTCAGGGAAAAATCAGGCGGTTTCCTGCTCTCTCAGAATCGTCAGTACGGTCTGCACGTTTTGCGCGGCATCGCGACCGAGGCTGGTCAGATACCCGCCATCGGGCTGGTCGGTGAGTTCTTTTTCAAAGAGACGCTGGGCAGCAGCGATGTGTTTCGGGGCAGCGGTCTGATGAATTTTCAGACCTTCCTGGGAACTGTCCAGGTTGAAGAGTGCAAGGACTTCCAGTTCGGCAACCAACTCAGGGGTAAGCGACATAAGGACTCCAGACTTTCTAGGAATTGGACGACAGCGCCTCTAAGGTGAACCCGCTGGTGCGGCATGTCCAGTGCTCAGATCAGGGGATTTTGTCTTGAGGCGAATTCCAGTGTAGTCCGCATAAAAAAGATCGCAGCCTTCGGCAGCTCCTACAGGAGATTGGTGTAAGAGCTGCCGAAGGCTGCGATCTTTTGATCCTAGAGCTTTTCCGGTGGCAGCTCTGGCAATGCGCGCAATGCCGTTTCGTACCACTGGGTGTCGAACGGGCGATCTTCATCGAGCATCGCGTCAATCTCATAGGCAAGCACGTGAGCCATGAGGTTGAGGATCTCTTCGCGCTCCATGCCGACCAGAGTCAGTTTGTTCAACGTCGCCTTGGCCGCTGGCGGGTTGTCGCTTTCGATCTGGTTCTCGATGGCTTCGATCAGCGTCGCTTCAGTGAATGCTTCTTCGTCGTCATCGTTGACGATGTCTGTCGGCTCGCTCATGGCAGGCTCCTCAAGGAAAGGCGCCAGTTTACCCGCATTCAGCGGCGTGATGCTGCTGGCGGGAAACGTCGCGGCGATCTATAAACAGGCACTGCCCACCCCGCACGGCCTGGAGGCTCTGTGATGTTCAAGCTCTACGGATTCGCTGTCAGCAACTACTACAACATGGTCAAACTGGCACTGCTGGAAAAAGGCCTGCCCTTCGAAGAGGTAACTTTCCATCCGGCGCAGACCCCGGAGTCACTGGCCATCAGCCCGCGGGGCAAGGTCCCGGTGCTCGGTGTCGACGCCGGTTACATCAACGAAACCGCGATCATCCTCGAATACCTCGAACAATCAGAAAAGGCCACGCCGCTCCTGCCGAGCGATCCGTTTGAGCGTGCGCAGGTGCTGGCGATTGCCAAGGAGATCGAGCTGTACATCGAGTTGCCGGCGCGTGCCTGTTATGGCGAGGCATTCTTCGGTGTGACATTGCCTGAGGCTATCAAGGAAAAGACCCGGACCGAGCTGCTGCTGGGCTTCGCGGCGCTGGGCCGTCACGGCAAGTTCGCGCCGTATGTGGCGGGTGACAGCCTGAGCATTGCCGACTTGTATTTCCTCTACAGTGTGCCGCTGGCCTGTGCGGTCGGGCAGAAGCTGTTCGGGATCGATCTGCTGGCCGAAATGCCGCAGGCGAAAGCGCTGCTGGAGCGGCTTGAGCAGAATCCGCACGTGCAGAAGATTGCGGCGGACAAGGACGCGGCGATGCCGGCGTTTTTGGCAATGATTGCTGCCAAGAAGTGAATTTTGTGGCGTCCTGGAGGGCGGCTTCGCGAGCAGGCTCGCTCCCACATTGAGTCGGTGATGAACACAAATTTTGTGAACATCCTGAATCCCTGTGGGAGCGAGCCTGCTCGCGAAGCTCTTGGCTTTTAGCGGCTGGCGATCAGGGCCTGGCCGCGTGCCACCGCAGCCTTGACCTGCGCCGGTGCAGTCCCGCCGATATGGTCGCGGGCATTCACCGAGCCTTCCAGGGTCAGCACGGCAAATACATCCTGCTCGATCTGATCACTGAACTGACGCAATTCTTCCAGGCTCATCTCGGCCAGATCCTTGCCGGTGTCGACGCCATATTTCACCGCGTGGCCAACAATTTCATGGCAATCACGGAACGGCAGGCCACGGCGCACCAGATAATCCGCCAGGTCAGTTGCGGTGGAGAAACCGCGCAACGCCGCTTCACGCATGATCGCGTGTTTCGGCTTGATCGCCGGGATCATGTCGGCAAACGCGCGCAACGAATCGCGCAGGGTGTCGGCGGCGTCGAACAGCGGTTCCTTGTCTTCCTGATTGTCCTTGTTGTAGGCCAGTGGCTGGCCTTTCATCAGGGTCAACAGGCCCATCAGCGCACCGAACACACGGCCGGTCTTGCCGCGCACCAGCTCGGGCACGTCGGGGTTTTTCTTTTGCGGCATGATTGAGCTGCCGGTGCAGAAACGGTCCGGCAGATCGATGAACTGGAACTGCGCGCTGGTCCACAGCACCAGCTCTTCGGAGAAACGCGACAGGTGCATCATCGCGATGCTCGCGGCCGAGCAGAATTCGATGGCGAAGTCACGATCGGAGACGTTGTCCAGCGAGTTGCCGCCGACGGCGTCGAAGCCGAGCAGTTGCGCGGTGTATTCGCGATCGATCGGGTAAGTGGTGCCGGCGAGCGCGGCGCTGCCCAATGGCATGCGGTTGGTGCGCTTGCGGCAGTCGACCAGACGCTCGTAATCGCGGCTGAGCATTTCGAACCAGGCCAGCATGTGGTGCCCGAAGGTCACCGGCTGTGCGGTCTGCAGGTGAGTGAAGCCCGGCATGATGCTTGCGGCCTCACGCTCGGCTTGCTCCAGCAGGCCTTTTTGCAGGCGGGTGATCTCGGCGAGGATCAGGTCGATTTCATCGCGCAGCCACAGGCGGATATCGGTGGCGACCTGGTCGTTGCGGCTGCGCCCGGTGTGCAGCTTTTTACCGGTGACGCCGATGCGGTCGGTCAGGCGTGCTTCGATGTTCATGTGCACGTCTTCGAGGTCGACGCGCCAGTCGAACTGACCGGCCTCGATTTCGCCCTGAATGGTCTTCAGGCCATCGATGATGCTGTCGCGCTCGGCATCGGTCAGCACGCCGACCTTGGCCAGCATGGTGGCGTGGGCGATCGAGCCCATGATGTCGTGGCGATACAGGCGCTGGTCGAAAGTGACGGAGGCGGTGAAGCGGGCGACGAAGGCGTCGACGGGTTCACTGAAGCGGCCGCCCCAGGACTGATTGGTCTTGTCAGTGCTCATGAATTCGCTCGTATCGGCTTGAAGAAATGGCGTGAAACGCTGGCGCGGATAATAACAGGGTTGCCAATCCTGTCGCTGACACCGATCGACAGGTTTTTTCGCGGATGTGTCAGGCACGTCCGGCGCGGTGTGCAGGGAATTTACAAAAGGATATTTTTTGATTGAGCAATATCGTTCCGACGAACGTCTACAGTGGACATAAGGGTCGGTGCGAATGCGGATCATGCAAAGGTCTGGCCACCGGCTATAAGAAGAGGGGGCGGGTGAGTTGTACAACGGTCACCCACCGCGAGAAACGCAGGAAACACTGGGCTCTGAGCCGTTCGATCCGGACGCTGGCAAATATTGCTGGCCGACGTACGGCACTTTTTGGCGCTCGGGCTAGTCTTAGCGTGGATCGCGGTGACGGAGGTCACTACACCTGTCTACGCTATCCTTGTGCGAGACTCACGCAGGAATCCAGCGCAATATGAATGTCCTGATCGTTGATGACGAACCCCTGGCTCGCGAGCGCCTAAGCCGTATGGTGAGCGAGCTCGAGGGTTACACAGTCCTGGAGCCCAGTGCCACGAATGGCGAGGAGGCGTTAGCGCTGATCGACAGCCACAAGCCGGATATCGTGCTGCTCGATATCCGCATGCCGGGCCTCGATGGCCTGCAGGTTGCTGCCCGACTGTGCGAACGAGAGACGCCGCCGGCCGTGGTGTTTTGCACCAGTCCCGATGAATTTGCCGTGGAAGCCCTGCAGGCCAGCGCCGTGGGCTATGTGGTGAAACCTGTGCGAACCGAACACTTGAATGAAGCCCTGAAGCGGGCTGAACGTCCCAACCGGGCGCAACTCTCGGCCCTGACCCGTCCCGCTGCCGAAAGTGGCAACGGCCCACGCAGCCACATCAGCGCACGGACCCGTAAAGGCATCGAGCTGATTCCGCTGGATCAGGTGGTCTACTTCATCGCCGACCACAAATACGTGACCCTGCGTCACGAAGCGGGTGAGGTGCTGCTTGACGAACCTCTCAAAGCCCTCGAAGACGAATTCGGCGAACGCTTTGTGCGTATCCACCGCAACGCGCTGGTCGCTCGCGATCGCATCGAGCGATTGCAGCGCACACCACTGGGACATTTCCAGCTGTTTCTCAAAGGTCTCAATGGCGATGCGCTGATTGTCAGCCGCAGGCATGTCGCCGGTGTACGCAAGATGATGCAGGGGCTTTGACCCGGTCTTTACCGGGCGTTCCAACTTCTTTTACCCGGCATGGCAGGCCAGGGAGGCCACGCCGTTTTCTGATTCAGGTCAAAGTGGAATTGACTGAGCTGTTATTATCCGCCGTATCTATTCAGTACGGATTGTTCCATGTCCCCTCGCGAAATCCGCATCGCCACCCGTAAAAGTGCGCTGGCCCTCTGGCAGGCCGAATACGTCAAAGCCCGTCTCGAGGCAGCCCACCCGGGCCTGCTGGTGACGCTGGTGCCCATGGTCAGTCGCGGCGACAAGCTGCTCGACTCGCCACTGTCGAAGATCGGCGGCAAGGGTCTGTTCGTCAAGGAGCTGGAAACCGCGCTGCTGGAAAACCAAGCCGATATCGCCGTGCATTCGATGAAAGACGTGCCGATGGACTTCCCGCAAGGCCTGGGTCTGTTCTGCATCTGCGAGCGCGAAGACCCGCGCGATGCATTCGTCTCCAACACCTACGCCAGTCTTGAAGCGCTGCCTGCCGGTGCCATCGTCGGCACCTCGAGCCTGCGTCGGCAGACGCAACTGCTGGCACGTCGTCCGGACCTGCAGATCCGCTTTTTGCGCGGCAACGTCAACACCCGTCTGGCCAAACTCGACGCCGGCGAGTACGACGCGATCATCCTCGCCGCGGCCGGTTTGATCCGCCTGGGTTTCGAAGATCGCATCACGTCGGCGATCAGTGTCGATGACAGCCTGCCGGCCGGTGGCCAGGGCGCGGTCGGCATCGAATGCCGCAGCGCCGACCACGATATTCATGCCTTGCTCGCGCCCTTGCATCACGCCGATACGGCTTCGCGGGTGAATGCCGAACGCGCCCTCAACAAACATTTGAACGGCGGCTGCCAGGTCCCGATCGCGTGTTACGCCGTGCTTGAAGGCGAGCAGTTGTGGTTGCGCGGTCTGGTCGGTGAGCCAAGCGGCGGCAAGCTGCTCAGTGCCCAAGCCCGCGCTCCGCGCGCGGACGCCGAAACATTGGGTGTGCAGGTCGCTGAAGACCTGCTCAAGCAAGGCGCCGACGACATTCTCAAGGCGGTGTACGGCGAGGCGGGTCACGAGTGACGGCCTGGCGCCTGCTGCTGACGCGCCCGGCAGACGACTGCGCGGCGCTGGCCGAACAGTTGGCCGGGCACGGGATTTTCAGCAGTTGCCTGCCGCTTTTGGACATTGTTCCGCTGCCGGTCTCTGCCAGTATTCGTCAGGCGATTTCGCGATTGCCCGCTTGCAGCGCAGTGATCGTGGTCAGCAAACCGGCGGCGCGGATTGCGGTGGACTTGCTCAAGTCTGAAGGCGCGCCGCCATTGAGCATGCCGTGGTTCAGCGTCGGCGCCGCGACCGCAGGCATACTTCGCGAGCATGGTCTCGATGTGAGCTTCCCGGCTGACGGCGATGACAGTGAAGCCCTGCTGCAATTGCCGCGTCTGCGCGTGGCGCTCGGCCAGCCCGAGGCGCAGGTGATGATCCTGCGTGGCGAGGGTGGTCGTGAACTGCTCGCCGAGCGCCTGCGCGCGCTTGGTGCTAGTGTCGAGTATCTGGAGTTGTATCGCCGCGACCTGCCAGCCTACCCGCCAAACGAGCTGCCACGGCGGATCGAAGCGGAACGCTTGAACGGGCTGGTGGTCAGCAGTGGACAGGGTTTCGAGCACCTGCGGCAGATGGCCGGCGATGCCTGGCCGAAGATCGCGCAGTTGCCGTTGTTTGTACCGAGCCCGAGAGTCGCCGAGCTGGCACGTGCCGCCGGGGCTCAAACAGTTGTGGATTGCCGCGGCGCGAGTGCCGCGGCTTTGCTGACGGCGTTACGGGAATGTCCCGTGCCGTTTTCTAACGCAAAGGATGGATACGTGAGCGAAACAGCCTTGCCAAAAGATGACGTCCAGCCTGTGCTCGATGCCCAGGTTGAAACTCCACTACCGGCCAAAGAGCCGTGTCGAGGCAATGGACTGGCGATTGTCGCCCTGCTGCTCGGCGCCGCCGGTGTCGCCATAGGCGGCTGGGGTGTCTGGCAGGTGCGCCACCTGCAGAACAACACGCAGCAACAGTCGGGTCAGGTGCAGGCGTTGAACGATCAGGCGCAGAGTCTGAAGCTCAACGAACAGCGTCTGACCGAACGCCTTGCGCAGTTGCCCGGTGCTGACGAGCTCGCCGAACGCCAGCGTCTGGTCACGCAATTGCAAGGCGACCAGCAGCGCCTCAATCAGCGTCTGGAAACCGTCCTCGGCGCCAGCCGCAAGGACTGGCGTCTGGCCGAGGCCGAGCACTTGCTGCGTCTGGCCAGCCTGCGCCTGTCGGCGTTGCAGGACATCAGCAGCGCCCAGGCGCTGGTGCAGGGCGCCGACGAAATCCTCCGTGAACAGAACGATCCGGGTTCCTTCGCCGCGCGCGAGCAAGTAGCGAAAACCCTGGTCGCCCTGCGCAGCACCGAACAGCCGGATCGCACCGGGCTGTTCCTGCGCCTCGGCGCGCTGCGCGATCAAGTCATCGACCTCACCGAGCTGGCGCCGGAGTACAAGGATCGCGGCGAGTCGCTGCTGGGTCTGACCGCCGACGGCGATGGCGCCAGTCGCTGGGCGCAGTGGTGGGACAAGGTCTCGCGCTACATCCGCATCGATTTCAACGCTGACAAAAACGTCAAACCGCTACTGGCCGGACAGAGCCTGAGCCAGGTGCGCCTGGCCCTGAGCCTGGCGCTGGAACAGGCGCAGTGGGCGGCGCTCAACGGTCAGGCGGCGGTGTACACCCAGGCGCTGGCCGAGGCACGCGATGTGCTCAAGGGCAATTTCAACCCGGACAACCCGCAGAGCAAAGTCATGCTGGAACAGGTCGCCGAGCTGAGCAAGGAACCGGTCACTGTCAAGACTCCGGATCTGGCCGGTACCTTGAGTGCGGTTCAGGGGTATCTGGAGCGGCGTAACGTCAATGCCGAAGAATCGGTGAAACCGTTCGCCAAGCCCGCCGCCAACGCGGCGCAGGAGGCGACTCCATGAAGCGCCTCTATGTAATCGTGTTTCTGGTCATCGCCGCGACGGCAGCGCTGGGCCTGGCGATCGCCGAGCATTCCGGTTACGTGCTGGTGGCGTACAAGAGCTTCCGCTACGAGGCGAGCCTGTGGGCGACACTGGCGGTGATCGCGGTGCTGTGGCTGCTGTTCTGGGGCATCAGAGTGTTGGCCGAGCTGGTGATGACCTCCACCGGCGTGGTCAATCCATGGTCGCGGCGAAATCGCAGCCGCCGCGTGCAAGTGGCGATCGAGCACGGGCAACTGGATCTGGCTGAAGGGCGCTGGGCCAGTGCGCAACGGCACTTGACCCGCGCAGCAGAAGCCGAGCGTCAGCCACTGCTTTATTACCTCGGCGCTGCACGCGCGGCGAACGAGCAGGGCCAATACGAAGAGAGCGATCGTTTGCTCGAGCGGGCGCTGGAGCGTCAGCCGCAAGCCGAATTGGCGATAGCCCTGAGTCACGCGCAACTGCAGACCGATCGTGGCGACACTGATGGTGCGCTGGTGACCTTGCAGGCGATGCATGAACGGCATCCGCGCAGCGCGCAGACATTGCGTCAATTGCAACGTCTGCATCAGCAACGCGGCGAATGGTCGGCGGTGATTCGTCTGCTGCCGGAGTTGCGCAAGGACAAAGTGCTGCCGCCGGCCGAACTGGCTGAACTCGAGCGTCGCGCCTGGGGTGAGAATCTGTCCTTGGCAGCGCATCGCGAAGAAGACGGTACGGTGGGTCTGCAATCGCTCAAGCGCGCGTGGGAACAGCTGACTTCGGCGCAGCGTCAGGAGCCGCCATTGGTGTTGGCCTATGCCGAGCAGTTGCGCCAGTTGGGCGCTCAGGTCGAGGCAGAAGAGGTGCTGCGTACAGCGCTCAAGCGCAAATACGACAGCCATCTGGCGCGGTTATATGGCTTGGTTCGTGGCAGTGATCCTGCGCGCCAGTTGCAGACTGCCGAAGGCTGGCTCAAGGAGCACCCGGCCGATCCGAGCCTGTTGCTGACCCTCGGACGTTTGTGTCTGCAAACCAGTTTGTGGGGCAAGGCGCGTGACTATCTGGAAAGCAGTCTGCGTGTGCAGCGCAATCCGGAGACCTGTGCGGAATTGGCTCGGCTGCTTGCGCAACTGGGCGATACCGAGCGCAGCAATCAGTTGTTCCAGGAAGGTCTGGGGCTGTTGGATGAACGCCTGCTGGCGGCGCCTTTGCCGGTTGCGACGAAGGTCTGAAAGGCGAGGGAGTTGGTTCCCTCGCGAACTTTCAACAAGTGAAAATTCCTCTTCTTTGCGCTCTTGAGGCAAAATCCTACAGAGCGCTTCATCGTTTCCTCTCGAACCTGTCGGGTTTTCCCTACACCTGTGGTGAACTGTCGGCAGGCCCTCGCCTTGAAAGGCTGACACGCTTTCCTCTACCGTAACCGTCTGTCTCTACTGTTACGGAAAAGCCATGTCGTTGGCCTGCTCACGCTCCTTGTTCTTCATGGCTTTCATTGCGGGGGCCTTTGCTCTGGGAGCTTCCTATTACCTCGAATACGCGGTCGGTCTGACGCCTTGCAGTCTGTGCCTGGTACAGCGGTTGTTCCTCACGCTGCTGTGCATCGGCTGCGGCGTGGCAGCGGTGCATGGCCCTCGGCGTGTTGGCTTATGGTGGTACTGGCTGTTTGCGCTGGGCGCCAGTCTGGGTGGAACCACCGCTGCGTGGCGGCAGGTCTTGATCCAGAGTGACTCGATGTTGCAACTGGTCAAATGCTCACCCACCGTGGAGTCGCTGTTCAGCGGTCTGCCATGGATCTGTGCCTTGCAGCGGATGTTCAAGGGCGGTGCCGATTGTGCGGAAATCTCCTGGACGCTGTTCGATTTGAGCATCCCCGAATGGAGCCTGCTGTTTTTTGTCGGCGTGTCGATTCTTGCGGTTTATCAGTTGCTGCGTCTGATCTGGAGCGCTCTGCAACGACCGGTCAGCGACGAAGCGTCGCACTACGCACTGGTCAAGGATTAAACACTTGTATGAACTTTATCTCCTGCGTACCTTGAAGCCATAGGCGTGCGGGCATAATCTGGCCGGCATGTGTCATTGGATTTATGTTGCTCGATGACGCTCTGCCCGATCGTCCACCCAGTCAAATCAGAACAGGGGCGCGGGTGTAGAGCAGCATGACCCACAAGGGAAGAGAGATCGCCATGCTCGAAAGTTGTCAGAATGCTCAGGAACGTTGGGGTGGGGTTCATCTGCTGATCGACCGCTGGTTGCAGGAACGTGAAGAGTTGATCGGCGCCTACGACAAGCTCGGTGCGCAGCCTGAGTCGCTGTCCGAGAGCCGCAAGCCTCTGCAGGAATTCTGCGGCGTGCTGGTCGATTACGTATCGGCGGGGCACTTCGAAATCTATGAACAGCTGACTGGCGAAGCCAAGGCGTTCAACGACAAGCGCGGTCTGGAACTCGCCGAGACCATCTACCCGCGCATCGACGTCATTACCGAGAAGCTGCTGGCCTTCAATGATCTGTGCGACGAAGGCAAATGCGTAGCGGAGAAATTCAAGGAGCTCGGTGGCCTGCTGCACGAGCGCTTTGAACTTGAAGATTGCCTGATCGAAGTGCTGCACACAGCACACAAGGAAGAAGATCCGGTTCAGGCCTGATCCACGCCCTTCATGAAAAACGGTGCGCCGAAAGCGCACCGTTTTTTTATGCCTGATCAGCTCGTCGCGCCCCGCAACTCCACTTCAAAAACCAGTGGTGTGAATGGCGCAATCAGGTCGCCGGCACCGTCGGCGCCATAGGCCTGATCCGATGGAATCACCAGTCGCCATTTCGCCCCCACCGGCATGTTCTGCAAGGCGGAGCGCCAACCGGCGATCACGCTGTCGAGGTTGAACCATTGCGGCTGGGTGTTCTGATCGAACACGGTGCCGTCCGGCAGCTTGCCGACATACAGCACCTGCACTTTGCCGTCCGGGCCGGCCTTGGCGCCGGAGCCTGGAACCAGTTCAGTCAGGAGGATGCCATCGGCCAGTTCCTTCACCCCGGGTTTGGCTTTTTCCGCACTGAGAAAGCGCTGCTCGTTTTCCATCGCCGCGTCGCTCGATTGCCGTGATGCCTGCTCGGCGTTGCGCGATTCATGGTCGGCCAGAATCTGTTCGATACGCGCTTCACTCAACGCCAGCGGCTTGCCCTGATACGCCTGTTGCAGACCTTCGATCAGCGCCTGGATCTGCAATTGCGGCACCTCCTGGCGCAGCCGTTCGCCGAGGCTGGCACCGAGGCTGTAAGCCAGATCATGAGCATCGTTCGCGGTGGTTTTTTCATCGGCATGCGCCGCCGAAAAAACCATGCAGAGGGACAAAATAAAGTAGCGCGACATGGGCACTCTCCGACCTGAGATGCGGGGGATTATGCCAGTGCAAATGCCTGCATCGGTGAACTGCTTTTTTCCGCGCGCAGAACATTTCGGCTTCGGTGCAACGCAACGGCGCAGATACTGTCAACATGCCCTAGCGGCGGTATCAGCAGAGGTCTAGTATGAGCCGCACTCACGTCAGCCAGGAGGTAAACCATGTCGGCCACCAAGAAGCCTGTAAATACTCCGTTGCACTTACTCCAACAGTTGTCGGGCAGCCTGCTCGAGCATTTGGAAAACGCTTGCTCGCAAGCCTTGGCTGATGCTGAAAAACTGCTCGCCAAGCTGGAAAAACAGCGTGGCAAGGCGCAGGAAAAACTGCACAAATCGCGCACCAAATTGCAGGACGCCGCCACCGCCGGCAAAGCCAAGGCCCAGAACAAGGCCAAGGCTTCAGTGAAAGAACTCGAAGACCTGCTCGACGCTTTGAAAGATCGTCAGTCCGAGACCCGCAGCTACATTCTGCAACTCAAGCGCGATGCTCAGGAAAGCCTGAAACTGGCCCAGGGTGTTGGCCGCGTTCAGGAAGCAGTGGGTAAGGTCCTGTCGTCGCGTTCGGCAAAACCGGCAGCCGCTGCGGCGAAGAAAGTCGCTGCCAAACCTGTTGCAAGCAAAGCCCCGGCGAAGACCGCTGCGGCGAAACCTGCGGTTGCGAAAACCGCCGCCAAACCAGCGGCCAAGGCGCCAGTGAAAGCGGCTGCCAAACCAGCGGCGAAAACTGCAGCGAAGAAGCCGGCGGCGAGCGCGGCAAAACCGGCGGCTAAAACCACTCCAGCCAAACCTGCTGCAGCCAAGCCAGCAGTGAAAGCCAGCCCTGCCAAAGCCGCTGCAAAACCGGCCGCGAGCAAAGCTGCACCGGCGAAAACCGCAGCCGCCAAACCTGCAGCAAAACCAGCAGCCAAAACCGCTGCTGCGAAGCCTGCTGCCAAGACTGCGGCCAAGCCGGCCGCTGCCAAACCTGCTGCGAAAGTGGCGGTAAAACCGGCTGCCAAACCAGCCGCAACATCGGCAGCAAAACCTGCAGCGAAAACCGCTGCTAAGCCGGCCGCCAAGCCTGCTGCTGCCAAGCCGGCGACCGCTGCTGCAAAACCGGCCGCCAAGCCAGCCGCAAAACCAGCGGTGAAAAAGCCTGCAGCTGCCAAGCCAGCCGCGACCAAACCGGCTGCCGCTCCAGCAGCCAAGCCTGCACCTGCGGCGACCCCGGCTGCCCCAGCTGCGTCGGCACCGTCGTCCGCCGCTCCTTCGACTGCGCCAGCGCCTGCCGCTTCGTCGAACGTCAGCAGCACCCCGACCAGCGCTTCCTAAGTGCCGGTTGCCGCGACGCGCAGCACTTGCAGCGCGTCGCGGTTCAGGCTGGCGGCATTGCCGGCCAAGCCCTCAAGCCAGGTCACTGAACCTGCATCGTTGCGCCTCCAATCCTGCGCCACACCTTCAAGGCGTGACAGCAAGGTGCGCTCAGCTTCAAGCTCCAGTGATTTGATCTGCTCGCGCATGCCGGCCACCACCGCATCGTCGACGGCCCGCGCTTTCCACTGCATGCGCAGGGTTCGCAGCGGCTGCACCACTTCGACATCCCACGGCGCGGTCAAGGCCTTGAGCAGACGTACGCGCGGTTCATCGCAGGTCACCGCGCGCTGCTCCAACCACAAACCGCACAGCAACAGGCAGACATTGGCGCCCGCCGTTTGCAATTGCAGGCAGGCATCTTCCACGCCCGGCCGGGCGTAGACATCAAGGGCAAAGCTCCACAGGTCAGAGGACATCGTGCTACTCGCGCCAGTTGTGAGCGAAGCTGGTAGACTCCGCCGCCATTATGATCCGACTTCAGAACCTGACTTTACAGCGTGGCCCGCAACGTCTGCTAGAAGACGCCGAGCTGACCCTGCACGCCGGCCACAAAGCCGGCCTCATCGGCGCCAACGGTGCCGGCAAATCCAGCCTGTTCGCCTTGCTGCGCGGCGAGTTGCACCCGGATTCGGGCGACTGCCTGCTGCCGGCCGACTGGCGCATCGCACACATGCGCCAGGAGGTCGACACCCTCGAGCGCCTGGCGGTCGATTATGTGCTCGATGGCGACCTGCGTCTGCGCGAGGTGCAACGCGAGCTTGCCGCTGCCGAAGAGGCCCATGACGGCACCGCACTGGCGCGCCTGCACGCCGAACTCGACAGTGCCGACGGCTACACCGCCGATGCGCGGGCGCGCAAGCTGCTCGCCGGCCTTGGGTTCACCAATGAGCAGATGGACCGTCAGGTAGGCGATTTCTCCGGTGGCTGGCGGATGCGTCTGAATCTGGCGCAGGCACTGATGTGCCCGTCGGATCTGCTGCTGCTCGACGAACCGACCAACCACTTGGACCTCGATGCGATCATCTGGCTCGAAGAGTGGCTGAAGAGTTATCCGGGCACTTTGCTGCTGATTTCCCACGACCGTGATTTCCTCGACGAAGTGGTCGATCACGTCGCCCATGTCGATCAGCGCAAGCTGACCCTCTACCGGGGCGGCTACACCGCGTTCGAACGCGCCCGTGCCGAACGTCTGGCCCAGCAGCAACAGGCCTACGAAAAGCAGCAGGCGCAGCGTGCGCACATGGAAAGCTACATCGCTCGCTTCAAGGCCCAGGCAACCAAGGCCCGTCAGGCGCAGAGCCGGATCAAGGCACTGGAGCGCATGGAAGAATTGTCGGCGGCCCACGTCGATTCGCCGTTCGACTTTGTTTTCCGCGAGTCGACCAAGATCTCCAGTCCGCTGATCGACCTGTCCGATGCGCGCCTGGGTTATGGCGACAAGACCATCCTCGAAAAGGTCAAGCTGCAACTGACCCCCGGTGCACGGATCGGTCTGCTCGGGCCGAACGGCGCGGGTAAATCGACGCTGATCAAGAACCTCGCCGGCGAACTCGAACCGCTGGCCGGGCGCCTGACCCGTGGCGAAAACACCGTGGTCGGCTACTTCGCTCAGCATCAGCTCGACTCGCTGGACTCCAAGGCCAGCCCGTTGCTGCACTTGCAGCGTTTGGCGCCGGGCGAGCGCGAGCAGACCTTGCGCGACTTCCTCGGCGGCTTCGACTTCCGTGGCGCGCGCATCGATGAGCCGGTGCTGAATTTCTCCGGTGGCGAGAAGGCCCGTCTGGCCCTCGCGTTGATCGCCTGGGAACGGCCGAACCTGCTGCTGCTCGACGAACCGACCAACCACCTCGATCTGGAAATGCGTCTGGCGCTGACCATGGCCCTGCAGGAATTCAGTGGTGCGGTGCTGGTGGTCTCTCACGATCGGCACTTGCTCAAGAGCACCACCGACAACTTCTATCTGGTTGCCGACGGCAAGGTCGAAGAGTTCGACGGCGATCTCGAAGACTACGCACGTTGGCTGGTGGAATACCGTCAGCGCAATGCGCCGGTCAGCAACACGCCGGTCAACCCGGACAAGACCGACAAGAAAGCGCAGCGCCAAGCGGCGGCAGCATTGCGCCAGCAACTGGCGCCGCACAAGCGCGAGGCCGACAAGCTTGAAGCCGAGCTGGGCAAGCTCCACGAGAAACTGGCCAAGGTCGATGCCAGCCTCGGTGACAGCGATATCTACGAGCCGGCGCGCAAGAATGAATTGCGTGATCTGCTCGCCGAACAGGCCAAGCTGAAAGTTCGGGAAGCCGAGCTGGAAGAAGCGTGGATGGAAGCCCTGGAAACCCTGGAAAGCATGCAGGCGGAGCTGGAGGCGTTGTCCTGATGGAAGCCTTCAAGCTGCCTTTCTCGGCGGTGTGGGTCGAACCGCTCTGGTTCACCGCGCAGATTCTGCTGATTCTGCTGGCCGGTTACCTGACCCAGCGTTTCGTCGCCAAAGGCCTGACTCGCCTGGGTGAGCGCTATCCGTTTCCGCCGCAGTTGCTGATGCCGCTGCGCGGCGTGTTGCGCTGGCTGATCATGGGCAGCGCGCTGCTCTTCGTGCTCGAGCGTCTCGGCGTTTCGGCCACGGTGCTGTGGACGGCGCTGTCGGGGTTTGTCGCGGTGGCGGCGGTGGCGTTCTTCGCCATGTGGAGCGTGCTGTCGAACCTGCTCTGCGCAATTCTGATCTTCACCGTCGGGCCGTTCCGTCTCGGCGACGTGGTCGAACTGGTGGACACCACCGACAAGCCTGGCGTCAAAGGCCGGGTGATCGCGATCAATCTGCTCTACACCACGCTGGTCGAGGCCGAAGAACTCGGCACCGGCAGCGCCATGGTGCAGGTGCCGAACAGCCTGTTCTTCCAGCGTTCGGTGCGGCGTTGGCGCGGGACCGATGTGTTTCCGTCGAGCGGGTTCGAGAAGTAGCTTTTTCAGCAAGATCAAAAGATCGCAGCCTTCGGCAGCTCCTACACGGATCGCATTCCTTCTGTAGGAGCTGCCGAAGGCTGCGATCTTTTGCTTTTAAGCCCAAAGCGCATTAGCTTGAGCGTCTGTCACGATTCAGAGCCGAGGTGTGCGATGGAGCTTCAAACATGGCTGGCATTTTTTGCCGCCTGCTGGGTGATCAGCCTGTCCCCGGGCGCGGGCGCCATCGCGTCGATGTCCAGCGGTTTGCAATACGGATTCTGGCGCGGTTATTGGAACGCGCTGGGCCTGCAGATCGGTCTGGCGGTGCAGATCGCGATTGTCGGCGCGGGGGTTGGCGCTGTGCTCACTGCTTCGGCCACGGCGTTCCATGCGATCAAATGGTTCGGCGTTGCCTATCTGGTTTATCTGGCGATCAAGCAATGGCGCGCGCTGCCCATGGACATGAGCGATGACGCTGCGGTTCGGCCGATCGGCAAGCCGCTGGCCTTGGTGTTTCGCGGCTTTCTGGTGAATATCAGCAACCCCAAGGCGTTGGTGTTCATGCTCGCGGTGTTGCCGCAGTTCATCAATCCCCATGCGCCGCTGCTGATTCAGTATCTGGTGATCGGCGTGACCATGGTGTTCGTCGACCTGATTGTCATGGCCGGCTACACCGGACTGGCGTCGAAGGTGCTGCGCCTGTTGCGCACGCCCAAGCAGCAGAAACGCATGAACCGCACCTTTGCCGGGCTGTTCATCGGCGCGGCGGCGTTTATGGCGACGTTGCGCAAAGCGGCGGCGTAAACCGCTCGGGCAGAAAAAAGGCGACCTATGCAGGTCGCCTTTTTTGTCTCTCTCGGTGACTCAGCGCAGGATCACCGGCGCGGTATCGCGCGGCAGATTATTGCGCTGCGGTGCTTCACGCGGCTGCTCATAGCCGTTACCCCCGAGCTGCATGCTCAGTTGCCCGGCCACGTCTTCGCCCAAGGCCTTGGACACCTCACGCACCACCCGCGGACGGTTCAGCGAGATCTTGATGTCGCGATGGTTCACCAGTTTGGTGTCCTGCGCTTCGCCCATCGCCGTGAAGGCCGAGGTGATCTCGTAGGTCTTGGTGTTGATCAGGCTGAAATCCGCCACCAGTGTCAGACCCAGCACCGCCGAATAGCTGTCGGTATTCGCCAGCTCGTTGATGTCCTGGGTGAAGTCGATGTCGGACACAGTGCCGAACAGCACGTAGTCGGCGCCTTTGAAGTTGCCGGCCTTGATGCGCTTGATCACGTCATACACATCGCCCTTGGACGAGGCAGTGTATGGCGTGCCCTGCACCAGCTGGAACATGCCGGTACGCAGGATTTCACCCTTGATGTCGCCGGTGAATTTGCGCAGCTCGCCCTGTTCGATGTAGCTGGTGGTCGCTTCGATCTCGTTGTAGCTCGAAGAACCGCTGGCGCTGTAGTAACTCTCGCGGTGATTGCTCTGCGCCGAAACGATGTGGATGTATTGCTCCACGCGCTCCTGATACGCCAGATCCGTCACCGCCACTTTCGGGGCCGCCTGCGCGCTGAACGCGCAAGCCAGGGCCATCATGCCAATCCATGTGCGCATCGATTAACGCTCCGTGGTTTTGCGGATCTCTTTTTCGTCCATCCATTCGGCCAGACCGCTTTCGACGTCGATCAACTGCAGGCTGAATTTGTAGAAGACGTCCTTGTAGTCGCTGCTGCGCTTGACGATCGAGCTGATCGAACCTTCGATGCGGTACTTGGCGGCGATCATGTTGCCGGTCTTGGCCACGGTGCTTTTCTTATACAGGCCGCTCTGGTTTTGCAGCTTGAGCTGATCAACCTGGCTCTGCATCGCATTGTTGTCGCTGGCGAAGCGCGCAACACCGGTCTTCATCAGCTGGGTCTTGATGCTGGTGGTGATTTCGCGGGTGTCGATGTACTCGCTGGTCTTGTTCTTCACGTCGTAGACCTGAACCACCGGGCGACCCTGCAGAATGCCGGACTGGGCCAGCGAGCGGGTCATCGACTCGGCGATCATTTGCAGGTCGGTCGAACCGAATTCGTTGGTCACGGTTTCAACCGCTTTGGTGTCGCCGTAGCTGATGTTCTTGCTGCCCAGGGTCGGCGAGGTGTTGGCGCAACCGGAGGCGAGCAGGGCGATGACGGCGATGCAGGAAAAGCGTGCAAACATGAGAAAGCTCTCTCAATCAGAAATAGGGTGGCGGGTTTACGGCGTCTTGATTTCCAGACGGAAATCCACGGCTTTCGGGGTCGGGGCGATGGCCTGAATGAAGCTGGTCTGAGCGCCGTACATCATCTGGCTTTTCCATACTTCTTCTTCGGCAACCGGGAAACCTTCGGCGCCAAGCCAGGCGAAGCGGTAGTAGAAGATCTTGTTGCTGTTGAGGGTGTTGCTCAACTGCACGTTGACGGTCATGAAGCCGTTTTCACGAGCCACGCGCATGGCGCCGACGACGATGTGTTTCTGCGGGCCCATGGCCACGACTTTGCTCGCGGCGCTGCCCGGCTCTGGCGGTGGCGGGGTGGCGCAGCCTGCCAGCAAGGCGAGGGCGGCGACGGCGATGATCTTCAAGCGCATTGCAAAGACTCCGTTCTTAAGGTTGTTTGAGGCTGGCGACGTTGGTCGCGGCAGCGCTCGGCATTACGTGAGCAGCGATGCCGCCAGCGAATACCTGATTGCCCACGGCACGCAGGCTGATCACTTGGTAGCGCTGGTCGACAGTGACCTTGACCACCGAGCCGCCGACGGCGCTCGGCAGGGTAACCTGATGCTCACCCTTTTTCAGGCGCAGACGCACCACTTGGGTGTTGTCCGGCAAAGTGCGCCATGTACGCGTATCGGCACCCTCGAGCACCGCTGAAGAAATACCCACGGCGAGGCCGGCCAGCGGGTTGGTTTCGTTGATCTTCTTTTGCGCCACACCCTTGGTGATCGCGCGCACGGTGGTGCGCACGATGATCCCCGGCATGTCATCGCGCAGGGCGCGGCGCGACATGGCGGTGGTGCTGTTCAGCGCGGTCAGGTCGACTTGCTTGCCGTCGACGCCGATCTGCGCAAACGGCGCGGTGGAGGTGTCCGGTTTGATGATCGGGAACGACAGCGGAGTGATTACCACGTTGTTGGAAATCGGCAGCGGCAGCGGCACGCGAATCGAGTCGCGGGCCGGGGCCAGCCCGCTCTGCACCACGATGAGAATGTCGCTGTCATCGGATTTGGAAGGCTTGTCGAGATTGACCAGCGCCTGCTCGAGCAGCGGCGTGTTCGGACGCAGTTCGGCAGCCTTGCGATAACCCGGCGCGGCCAGATCCTTCTCGCCCAAAGCTTCGTAAACGAAACCGGCCAGGTAATGGCTGAACGCACTCTGGTAGCTGTTCTTCAGACCGACCACTTCCGGCGCGTCGAGGCTGGCCACCGGATAACCCTGCAAATCCTTGTACTGGGTCTTGATGCCTTCTTTCTCGGCCTGTTCTTCGCTCTTGAGGTATTCCTTGTCGCGCAGGTCGGCGATCACCGCTTCGCGTTCGTGGGTCTTTTTGATCGCCGTGCGGGCGCCATCGAAATCGTTGACCGCCAACAGGTTCAGGGCCATCTGCGTGGTCAGCATGACTTTCTCGTAGTCATAGCCTTCGTAGCGACGCACCTTGTCGTTGACGATAAAGCTGCCGAACTGTGCCAGGTACTTGGCCGAGTCGAGCTTGACCGCGTCTTCCCACTGACCGACCACCTGATCGGCACTGCCCCAGGCGTTCTGGCTGCCCGACAAGTCGCCCTTGGCGCGCAGCAGTTCACCTTTCTCGAAGTAATAGAGCAGGTCTTTGTCGGTGCCGGTGTTGTTCTTTTCCAGCAGGGTCAGCGCCGCGTCGACGTTGCCGGAAGCCAGTTGCTGATTGGTCTGGGCCAGTTCGGAATCGTAGTTGCGAAACGCTGCGCAGCCGGACAACAGCGTGACAGCGCTGAGCGCGAGCAGCATGGAAGCGCGGAATGCCATGAGTACTTCTTCCCTGAGTAACAAAACTTGCAGCCGCGTGTGCTGGTCGGGCTGGTGTGACCTATCGACGGCGGCGCTGGCCTCCTGCCAATTCCTCATGCGTGAGGAGCTTGTGATGCCGGCTCGCTGGGCGAGGGCGCGGCATTATAAACGTGGTGTGATGGCTATGTAATAGCTTTTTGGTTGCATTTGCAGATGCGGTGCCATCATTTGTCCGATGAAGCGGTTTTATTCGGCACAAACGCTGATCCGACGGTATAGACCTGATCCCGGAAAACCCGCAGATGCAGAATCTGGCGATCCTGGTCGACGCGCATTTCAAAAGGGTGGTCGATGGACGCAGGCGCAAAACGGAAGGTGTGCAGGCCTTTCTTCAGGCGCAGACGGGCCACCAGCGTCTTGTCCGGCAACGCTCGCCATGTGCGGGTGTCGGCTTCTTCGAACGGATCATGCTGAGTGACGATCAACGAGGCTTTCGCCGGGTTGCGCTCGTTTTCCTGCGCTTGGCCGATGGCGGCCATGTTGGCGCGGAACATCGCCCGCGAGATGATTTGCGGCATGTCGTCGCGCAGTGTGCGCATGGACATGTCGGTCACGCTGTTGATCACCACCAGCGGCTGCTTGCGACCGTCTACGGTGATATGGCTGAAGTTGGGCGTGACCGCGTCCGGGACCATTACCGGGAATGAAATGGGCGCAATGATGACCAGCGTTTCGTTCAGACGAACCGGGATCGGCACCTGCACGGAGCTGCGAGCCGGGGCCAGGCCACTCTGGATAATCAGCAATACATCGCTTTCATCGGCTTTCGCTGGCGGTTTATCGAGATTGCGCAGGGCCTTTTGCAGCAAGGGCATGTCCGGCCGCAGTTCGATCGCCTGGCGATAACCTGCTGCTGCGAGGGCGCGCTCGCCGAGGGCTTCGTAAGTGAAACCGGCCAGATAGTGGCTGAACGCACTCTGGTAGCCGTTTTTCAATTCCACGACCTGCGGCGCCTCGAGCAGGGCGACCGGGTAACCCTCCAGGTCCTTGTAATGCAGGGTCTGGCCTTGGGCCTTGGCCTGTTCTTCGGCCGCTTCGTATTGCTTTTCCCGCTGGCGGGCGATCAATGTTTCGCGTTCGTGGGTTTTCTTGATGTCTGCGCGGGCGCCGGCGAAGTCATTGACGGACAACTGGTTCAAAGCCATCTGTGTGGTCAGCATGACCTTTTCGTAATCGTAGCCTTCATAGCGCCGCAGCTTGTCGTTGACCAGCATCGTGCCCATTTCATCACCGAAGCGCGCCAGTAATTTCATCGCGCCCGAGGGGTTGGCCTCCTCGCGCTGGAAGATCATCCGGTCGGCGTTGCGCCAGGCGTCCTGGCTGTCGGGCAGGGCACTGCCAGCGCTGAGGATCGCGCCTTTTTCGAGGTAATACAGCAGATCCTTGTCTTCCCACGGGTTGTGCATTTCCACCAGCGCCAGAGCCCCGGTCAGATTGCCCCGAGTCATTTGCTCGGTGGTCTGCTGCATTTCAAGATCATAGTTGCGATAGGCGGCACAACCGCTCAACTGAATAGCGACGCAAAGCAGCAAAACGAACGGAAGACTCCGCATTGAGGTTGATTCCTTGCGCGCAAATGCTCTGGGGCGGGCAGTATAAGGTGGATGGTGGCAAATGGCTGTGATCTTGATCGAACGTGCCGAGGCTCAATCGGCAGCGGGCAGTGCGGCAATACTCGGCGACAAACGCTGCTGCCGTCTGCCGGGTATTTCCGGCCAATCAGAGCGAAACGCCGACAAAGCTTGAGAGAAATGTCTTCGAAGTGAACAATATGTAACTTCGCATTTCCATTTGAGATTCGTTCATGACTGCCTCGTCCCGATTGCTGGCCTGGCTGCTGTTCCCGTTATTGTCCCTGAGCAGCCTGCCGCTGCTGGCCGATACCGTGGAAGGCGCGCCGCAAGCGTTGCACCTGCTCGATTACATCAGTGCCGATTACCCGCCGACGGTCGCGGCAGGCAAAGTCATCGACGATGGCGAATACCGCGAGCAGCTGGAATTCACCCAGGTTCTGCAGGGCTTGATCACTGCATTGCCAGCCAAACCGGAAAAAGCCGCGCTGGAACAGGGCGTCGAGTCTTTGCACGCCGCCATCACTGCGAAGCAGGACGGCGCTGATGTCGCTCGTCAGGCGCGACAGCTGGGGGCGAAACTGGCGGTGGCGTATGAAGTCAGTCAGGCGCCGATCATCACCCCGGACCCGACACGCGGTGCGCCGTTGTATGCACAGAACTGCTCGGTGTGCCACGGCGATACAGGTGCCGGCGACGGCCCGGCCGGCGTAGGTCTGACTCCCGCGCCAGCCAATCTGCGCGACGCTGCGCGGATGGATCACCTGAGCCTGTACGCGATCTACAGCACCCTCGGCCAAGGCGTCGAAGGCACCGATATGCCGGCGTTTGCCGATCAGCTCGATGATCGCCAGCGCTGGGATCTGGCCACCTACATCGCCGGCTTCAGCGCCGATGCGGCAGCCGCCAAGTCCGACAAGGTCTACAACATCGCTGACCTGGCCCGCCAGACCCCGGCCGAAGTGCAGGCAGCCGAGGGCGCCGAGGTCGCGGCGACGTTCCGTGCTCAGCGCGCGCAACCACCGCAGGTCAAGCGCGGGCCGGCGCAGTTGCTCGATTACACCGCCGCCACGCTGGACAAGAGCCTCGCGGCCTACCGCGCCGGTGAGCACGATCAGGCCTATGACCTGTCGGTGGCGGCGTATCTGGAAGGCTTCGAACTGGTGGAAAGCTCGCTGGACAACGTCGATGCCAACGTGCGCAAGGACACCGAAAAATCGCTGATGGCGTATCGGCAGTCATTGCAGGATGGTCTGCCCGTCGAGCAGGCCGAGCAGCGTCTGGACGCGGCCAAAGCCAAACTCAAGGAATCCGCCGGCCTGCTGGGCAGCGATGGTCTGAGCTGGTCGCTGAGTTACATCTCCGGTCTGCTGATTCTGCTGCGCGAAGGTCTGGAAGCGATTCTGGTGCTGGCGGCGATCCTCGCCTTCCTGCGCAACACCGGCCAGCAGTCAGCGGTGCGCAGCGTCAACGTCGGTTGGGGGCTGGCCTTGTTGGCAGGCTTGGGCACCTGGGCGCTGGCGGCCTATGTGATCGACGTCAGCGGTTCGCAGCGTGAGTTGCTGGAAGGCGCCACCGCGCTGTTTGCCAGCGTCATGGTGTTGTGGCTCGGTGTGTGGATGCATGACCGCCGTCACGCGGCGGCCTGGCAGGATTACATCAAAAGCAGCCTGGTCGGCGGCGGAGGTCGCTTCGGTTTTGCGATCCTGGCGTTCTTCTCGGTCTATCGCGAATTGTTCGAAGTGATCCTGTTCTACGAAACCCTGTGGCTGCAGGCCGGTCCTGCCGGGCACAACGCCGTGCTGGCCGGCGGCGCGACGGCGCTGGTGCTGCTGGTCGGCCTGGCCTGGGTGATTCTGCGCGGTTCGGCGAAACTGCCGCTGACGCTGTTCTTCAGCATCAACGCCGCGCTGCTGTGCGCGTTGTCGGTGGTGTTTGCCGGGCATGGCGTGAAGGCCTTGCAGGAGGCGGGAATCTTCGGCACACGGCCGGTGGCGTTCTTTGAATTCGACTGGCTGGGGATCCATGCCGATGCCTATTCGCTGACCGCGCAGGTAGTGGCGATTGTGGCGATTGCTGTGCTGTATGGGCGCAGTTGGGTGGCGGAGAAGCGCCGGGTTTCGGCGGCCTGAAGGCATTCGCTGCGCTCACATTCGCGAGCAGGCTCGCTCCCACAGGTTCGTTCTGTATCCTGTGGGAGCGAGCCTGCTCGCGAATTTTTTGGAGGCAAGAACATGCGTGTATGGATCGATGCCGACGCCTGTCCACGGGCGGCGAAGGATCTGGTGGTGAAGTTCGCGCTCAAGCGCCAGTTCGAAGTGGTGCTGGTGGCCGGGCAGCCGCAGATCAAGCCGGGGCTGGCCATCGTCAAACTGATCGTGGTGCCGAGCGGGCCGGATGCGGCGGATGATTATCTGGTCGAGCATGCGGTGCCGGGCGAGCTGGTGATCTGCAGCGATATCCCGCTGGCCGATCGGCTGGTGAAGAAGGGCGTGGCGGCGCTGGATCCGCGCGGCAAGGAATTCGATGCGCAGAACATGGGTGAGCGTCTGGCGGTGCGTAATCTGTTCACCGATCTCAGGGAACAGGGCCAGATGAGCGGCGGCCCGGCACCGTTTGGCGAGCGGGAGAAGCAGGCGTTTGCCAATGCGCTGGACCGGATTCTGACCCGGCTCACCCGCAAGTCTTGAGTCTTGCACAATCCCTGTGGGAGCGAGCCTGCTCGCGAAAGCTGTGTGTCATACAACCTGATGTTGGCTGATACAACGCATTCGCGAGCAGGCTCGCTCCCACATCTGGTTTCATTTAAGGCGAGGGATCAAGCGTCGTTTTCGTGAGTCAGTTCGAGCACGCGGTCGACCAGTTTGTTGATCCCCGAAGCCGCTTCACTGATGGTCTGCGCCAGCATGTAAGCCGGGGTGGTCACCAGTTTGCGCGCCTTGTCTTCGACGATTTCGGTCACAGCGCACTCTTCGTGGGTGGCGCCCATTTTGTTCATGGCCGCAGCGGTGTCGGCATCGTTGCCAATGGTGCAGGTCACGCCGGGACCGTAGATTTTCGCCGCCAGCGCCGGGGAAATACAGATCAGCCCGACCGGTTTGCCCGCTTCGGCAAATGCTTCGGCCAGGGCCAGCACTTCAGGTTGCACGGTGCAGCCGGCGCCTTCGATGGCGAAGTTCGACAGGTTCTTCGCCGCGCCGAAACCGCCGGGCACGATCAGCGCATCGAAGTCGTCAACGTCGGCATCGCGGATATCCTTGACGTTGCCCCGGGCAATCCGCGCCGATTCCACCAGTACGTTGCGCGATTCCGGCATTTCTTCGCCGGTCAGGTGGTTGATCACATGCAATTGCGCGATGTTTGGCGCGAAGCACTGCACCTGTGCGCCGCGCTGGTCGAGGCGCAGCAGGGTGATGACACTTTCCTGGATTTCGGCGCCGTCGTACACGCCACTGCCGGACAGGATCACTGCAACTTTTTTGCTCATGGGCTTCTCTCCAGATTCATGGCGCTCAATGTCCCTTAAATCGTCGCGTGTTGCCATAGGGGCATGGGGGACGCGCGCGGGGGCAGAGCGCTCTCTCAATGGATCGCAACGGCGGCGGGGTGTTCATTATTTGCCTGGACTGCGTGTGGCAGCCGCCAGCGAATGGCTTATTCGGCTGGCGTTTTCGGTCCGGCAGGAGGGCTCGCTTCGGCCTGGCGCAACTGCTCGGCCTCGGCGGCTTTGGCGATCTGCTCGTCCTGATAGATTTTCTTCGCCAGTTGCGCATTCTTGAAGCGGCGTCGCAGCCACAGGCCCAGCCCGAGGATCAGCAAGGCGCCCAGCACCCACAGCTCGTACTTCTTGATGCTGCCGAGCATGCCTTCCAGCACTGCGCCGAAGTGATAAGCCGCCGCAGCCAGTGCGGTGGCCCAGATCGCCGCGCCGATGCCGTTGAGCAGCAGGTAGCGTCCCGGCGGATAACCGGACAGGCCGATTGCCACCGGCATCACCGTGCGCAGGCCGTAAACGAAGCGGAAGCTCAGGACCCAGATGTCCGGATGTTTGCGGATGTGCTCCAGCGCGCGGTCACCCATCATCTGCCAGCGCGGCTTGCGCGCGAGCAATTTGCGCCCGTGCTTGCGCCCCAGGAAGTACCACAGCTGATCGCCGGCGTAGCTGCCGAAGAACGCCACGACCACCACCAGATTGATGTCCATGTATCCACGGAACGCGAGGAAGCCTGCGAGCACCAGGATGGTTTCGCCTTCGAAGAACGTGCCGAGAAACAAGGCAAAGTAGCCAAAGTCGTGCAGAAATTGTTGGAGCATTGTCTGGGTGCTGGCGAAATGAACGCGCAGCCTAACCCTTCGGGCACATTCATGAAAGTGTCCAAATGTGTCTCGACGTGAACATTTCCTACATCGACAATGGATTGCGGCTACCTGTCACAGAGCACACACAACTGTCATCTGTTGGTCATAATGGCCGTCTATAACTGTCACGCTCGCCCGTTTGCCCGGGCTCAGGAGTCCGCCGTGAGCTTTACCCCTGCCAATCGTTTGTTCCCAGCCACTCGTCTGCGCCGCAATCGTCGTGATGATTTTTCGCGGCGGCTGGTGCGTGAAAACGTGCTGACGGTCGATGATCTGATTCTGCCGGTGTTCGTGCTCGACGGGGAAAACCGCCGCGAAGCCGTGGCATCCATGCCGGGCGTCGAGCGACTGACGATTGATCTGCTGCTTGAAGAAGCGGCGAAATGGGTCGAGCTGGGCATTCCGGCGCTGGCGCTGTTTCCGGTCACCCCGCCTGAACTGAAATCCCTTGATGCCGCCGAAGCCTGGAACCCCGAAGGCATCGCCCAGCGCGCCACTCGCGCCCTGCGTGAGCGTTTCCCGGAGCTGGGCGTGATCACTGACGTGGCGCTGGACCCGTTCACCACCCACGGTCAGGACGGCATTCTCGACGAAGAAGGCTACGTGCAGAACGACATCACCGTCGATGCGCTGGTGCGTCAGGCGCTGTCCCACGCCGAAGCCGGCGCGCAGGTCGTGGCGCCGTCGGACATGATGGACGGTCGCATCCAGGCCATCCGTGAAGCGCTGGAAATCGCCGGTCACGTCAATGTGCGCATCATGGCCTACTCGGCCAAGTACGCCAGCGCCTACTACGGCCCATTCCGCGATGCGGTGGGCTCGGCGTCGAACCTCGGCAAGGCCAACAAGGCCTCTTATCAGATGGATCCGGCCAACAGCGACGAAGCGCTGCACGAAGTCGGTGCGGACTTGTCCGAAGGTGCGGACATGGTCATGGTCAAACCGGGCATGCCCTACCTGGACATTCTTTTTCGGGTCAAAGATGCCTTCAAGGTGCCGACCTTCGTCTATCAGGTCAGTGGCGAATACGCCATGCACATGGCCGCTATCCAGAATGGCTGGTTGAGCGAAGCGGTGATCCTCGAGTCACTGACCGCCTTTAAACGTGCCGGTGCAGATGGCATCCTGACTTACTTTGCCGTTCGTGCCGCTCAATTGTTACGAGAGCAGAAATAGCCCTCCCAGGAACATTCCATGAATACCGAAGGACTCACTGAAGTTGCCGTAAAAGAAGCTCAGCCGGTGGTCGAGCAAATCACCGAAACCCCGCCGGAAATGGAGCCTGCGCCACCCGCGCCGGTTGCCGAAACCGCTGTGGCGGTACCGGCGATCGCCATTCCCGGCCTGGATGACAGCAGCCTGTACATCCACCGCGAGCTTTCGCAATTGCAGTTCAACATCCGCGTGCTGGAACAGGCGCTGGACGAGTCCTACCCGTTGCTGGAGCGGCTGAAGTTCCTGCTGATCTTCTCCAGCAACCTTGACGAATTCTTCGAAATCCGCGTCGCCGGGCTGAAAAAGCAGATCACCTTTGCCCGCGAACAGGCCGGCGCTGACGGCTTACAGCCGCATCAGGCGCTGGCGCGGATCAGCGAACTGGTCCACGGTCACGTTGACCGTCAGTACGCGATCCTCAACGACATCCTCCTGCCCGAGCTGGAAAAGCATCAGGTGCGCTTCATCCGTCGGCGCAACTGGACGACCAAGCTCAAGACCTGGGTCCGCCGCTATTTCCGCGACGAGATCGCGCCGATCATCACCCCGATCGGCCTCGACCCAACGCACCCGTTTCCGTTGCTGGTGAACAAGAGCCTGAACTTCATCGTCGAGCTCGAAGGCATCGACGCCTTCGGTCGCGACTCCGGTCTGGCGATCATCCCGGCGCCGCGTCTGCTGCCACGGATCATCAAGGTACCTGAAGAAGTCGGCGGCGCCGGCGACAACTATGTGTTCCTGTCGTCGATGATCCACGCCCACGCCGATGACCTGTTCCAGGGCATGAAGGTGAAAGGCTGCTACCAGTTCCGTCTGACCCGAAACGCCGACCTGGCGCTCGATTCCGAAGACGTCGAAGACCTCGCCCGGGCCCTGCGTGGCGAGCTGTTCTCGCGGCGCTACGGTGATGCGGTACGTCTGGAAGTTGCCGACACTTGCCCGAAACATCTCTCGGACTACCTGCTCAAGCAGTTCAACCTGAGCGAGACCGAGCTGTATCAGGTCAACGGCCCGGTCAACCTGACGCGCCTGTTCAGCATCACCGGTCTGGACAGCCATCCGGAGCTGCAATACACGCCGTTCACCCCGCAGATCCCGAAACTGCTGCAGAACAGCGAAAACATCTTCAGTGTGGTCAGCAAGCAGGACATCCTCTTGCTGCACCCGTTCGAGTCGTTCACCCCGGTGGTCGACCTGCTGCGTCAGGCCGCGAAAGACCCGCATGTGTTGGCCGTACGGCAAACCCTGTACCGCTCCGGCGCCAACTCCGAGATCGTCGATGCGCTGGTCGACGCCGCGCGTAACGGCAAGGAAGTCACGGCAGTGATCGAGCTGCGCGCGCGCTTCGACGAAGAGTCCAACCTGCAACTGGCCAGTCGTCTGCAAGCGGCGGGTGCGGTGGTGATCTACGGTGTGGTCGGCTTCAAGACTCACGCCAAGATGATGCTGATTCTGCGCCGCGAGGCTGGCGAGATCGTCCGTTACGCGCACCTCGGCACCGGCAACTATCACGCCGGTAACGCCAAGCTCTACACCGACTACAGCCTGCTGACGTCCGACGACGCCTTGTGCGAGGATGTCGGCAAACTGTTCAGCCAGTTGATCGGCATGGGCAAGACGCTGCGCATGAAAAAGCTGCTGCATGCGCCGTTCACCCTGAAGAAGGGCATGCTCGACATGATCGCCCGCGAAACCCAGTTCGCCCTCGAAGGCAAACCGGCGCACATCATCGCCAAGTTCAACTCGCTGACTGATCCGAAGATCATCCGCGCGCTGTACAAGGCCAGCCAGTCCGGCGTGCGCATCGATCTGGTGGTGCGCGGCATGTGCTGCCTGCGTCCGGGCATCGCCGGGGTCTCGCACAACATTCATGTGCGCTCGATCATTGGCCGCTTCCTCGAGCACACGCGGGTGTTCTACTTCCTCAACGGCGGCGACGAACAGATGTTCCTCTCCAGCGCCGACTGGATGGAGCGCAACCTCGACAAGCGCGTCGAGACCTGCTTTCCGGTGGAGGGCAAGAAGCTGCTGACCCGAGTCAAGAAGGAGCTGGAGCTGTACCTGACCGACAACACCCACAGCTGGAGCTTGCAGTCGGACGGCCGCTACATCCGCAACACACCTACCGGCAACCAGAACCCGCGCAGTGCGCAGGCGACGTTGCTGGAGCGGCTGGGCAGCCCGATCCTGCCGGTGAGCAGCTGACCGTCAGCCCAAATAAAAAGGCGATCCCAACGGATCGCCTTTTTTGTGCCTGACACACCAAGCTGTAGGAGCTGTCGAGTGCAACGAGGCTGCGATCTTTTATAAACAGGAGCAAAAGATCGCAGCCTTCGGCAGCTCCCACGGCGGCGTTCAGTGCACCGTTAGGACAATGCCCACCCGCGTCAGCCAATCGGCCTCAAGGCCAAAATCCGCCTGGGTCAGTTGGTTCTCATCCAGCCAGTTCTCCGGGAATTGCACATCGAGATGATCGCCATTGGCATGCAGCACCACCTGCGGCATCGCCTGGGTTCCGCGAATGTGATGGAACAGAATGGCAAATCGCAGCAGCACGCACAGGCGAATCAGCTTGATGCCGTCATCGCCGAACTCGGCGAATTTGTCCTTGGGAATATTGCGCCGATGGCCTCGCACCAATAACGCGAGCATCTGCTGGTCTTCTCGCGAGAAGCCGGCCAGATCGGAGTGCTCGATCAGGTAGGCACCGTGCTTGTGGTAATGATAGTGAGCGATGTCGAGGCCGACTTCGTGGACTTTCGCCGCCCAGCCGAGCAGTTCGCGCCAGATGCCGTCGTCCAGTTCCCAGTCCACGGCGACCTGATCGAACGCGTGCAGGGCCTTGCGCTCGACCCGCGCCGCCTGTTCCAGATCGACGTGATAGCGCTCCATCAGCGAGGTCAGGGTGCGTTCGCGCACGTCTTCGTGATGATGGCGGCCGAGCAGGTCGTAGAGTACGCCTTCACGCAGCGCGCCCTCGCAATGGTCCATGCGTTGCAGTTCAAGGGCGTCGAAGATCGCTTCGAGAATCGCCAGACCCGCCGGGAAGATCGCCCGGCGGTCAGGCTTGATGCCTTCGAAATCGATCTTGTCGGCGTCGCCCAGCTTGAACAATTTGCGCTTGAGCCACGCCAGGCCTTCGGCGTTGACCTCGCCGCTGCCGTGGCCGCCGGCCTTCAGGGCCAGGCCAATGGCGCGAATCGTACCGGAAGAGCCGATGGCTTCATCCCAGGTCAGGCGATGCAGGGCGTGCTCGATGCTCATGATTTCCAGGCGCGCCGCCGTGTAAGCCTGGGCGTAGCGGGCCGGAGTGATCTTGCCGTCCTTGAAGTAGCGCTGGGTGAAACTCACGCAGCCCATTTGCAGGCTCTCGCGCAATAAAGGCTCGAAGCGCTGGCCGATGATGAATTCGGTACTGCCGCCGCCGATGTCGGCGACCAAGCGTTTGCCTGGGGTGTCGGCGAGTGTGTGCGACACGCCGAGATAGATCAGACGCGCTTCTTCACGGCCGGAGATGACTTCAACCGTGTGGCCGAGGATTTCCTCGGCGCGGCGGATGAATTCGCCACGGTTGCGTGCTTCGCGCAGGGCGTTGGTGCCGACGATGCGCACAGCACCGAGCGGCATACCGTTGATCAGTTGGGCAAAGCGCTTGAGGCAATCGAGGCCGCGCTGCATCGATTCTTCGTTGAGCTGGCGCGCGTCGTCGATGCCGGCGGCCAGTTGCACCTTCTCGCCGAGGCGCTCGAGGATGCGGATTTCGCCGTTCTGGGCCTTGGCCACGACCATGTGAAAGCTGTTGGAGCCCAGGTCGATTGCGGCGATCAGGGACAGATTCTTGGCTTGGGATTGCGGCATGGTCAGGGGGTCTCGGTCGATAACCCCGACATCGTGCCACGATCAAACGCTGGCGCCAACGCGCATGGTTCAAACCGTTGATTCAGCGCAGAAAGTCTGAAGATCGCGGCGCGGCCATTCGCGAGCAGGCTCGCTCCCACAGATGAGCGCATTCCCCTGTGGGAGCGAGCCTGCTCGCGAAGAGGGCATCACTGCCTCAGAAAATCTTCAGGCTGTCGCTTCCACCGTGCCAATAAAGTTCGCCAGCTCCGCCGTCTGCGGATTGGCAAACAACACCTTCGGATCGCCCACCTCATGCACCTTACCATGGTGCATGAAGACCAGTTTATCGCCGACTTCCCGGGCAAAGCGCATCTCATGGGTGACCATGATCAGCGTCATGCCTTCTTTCGCCAATTGCCGCACCACGCTGAGCACTTCATTGACCAGCTCAGGGTCCAGCGCCGAGGTGATTTCATCGCACAGCAGCACCTTCGGCGACATCGCCAGGGCGCGGGCGATCGCCACCCGCTGCTGCTGGCCACCGGACAAGCGGTCGGGGAAGGCATCGAATTTCTCCCCGAGCCCGACTCGCTCGAGCATTTCCCGCGCGAGGTCGACTGCCTTGGCCTTGGGTACTTTTTGCACCACTTGCGGCGCGAGCATGACGTTTTCGCCGACGGTCAGGTGCGGGAACAGGTTGAACTGCTGGAAGACCATGCCGACCTTCTGTCGCAGGCTGCGCAGATCGGCGCGGGCGGCGTCGAGGTATTCGCCGTCGACTTCAATCACGCCGTCGTTGATCGACTCCAGGCCATTGAGCGTGCGCAACAGGGTCGATTTGCCCGAGCCGCTGCGGCCGATGATCGCCACGACCTGGCCTTCCTCGACGCTGAGGTCGATGCCTTTGAGCACGTGGTGATCGCCATAGTATTTATGCAGGGCGGAAATTCTAAGCAGAGGCATGCAGTCTCCTTTCCAGGTAGCGCGCACTGAGGGACAAGGGGTAGCAGAGCAGGAAGTAGCCGAGGGCGACGAGGCCGTAGACCATGAACGGTTCGAACGTGGCATTGGCAAGCATGCCGCCGGTCTTGGTCAGTTCGGTGAAGCCGATGATCGAGGTCACCGCTGTGCCTTTGACCACTTGCACCGAGAAGCCCACGGTCGGCGCCACGGCGATGCGCAGCGCTTGCGGCAGAATCACATAGCGCAACTGCTCCAGCGGATTGAGCGCCAGGCTCGACGAAGCTTCCCACTGACCGTGGGGAATGGCCTCGACGCAACCGCGCCAGATCTCCGCCAGATAGGCACTGGTAAACAAGGTCAAAGCGATGGCCGCGGCCATCCACGGCGAAATCTCGATCCCGGCCAGCGCCACACCGAAGAACACCAGAAACAGCTGCATCAGCAGCGGCGTGCCCTGGAACAGCTCGATCCAGGTGCGCGCGATGCTGCTTGGCAGAGTGTTCTTCGAAATGCGCATCACCAGAATCAGCAGGCCGACGAGGCCGCCGCCGATGAACGCCACCAGCGACAGCGCCAGCGTCCATTGCAGGCCGGTGAGCAGGTTGCGCAGGATGTCCCAGAAAGTGAAATCGCTCATTGGCTGCTCCTCGCAATGAAGCGGCGGCCGAACCAGTTGAGCAATTGGCGGATCAGCAGCGCCATGCACAGGTAGATCAGGGTGGTCAGCGCATAGGTTTCAAAGGCGCGGAAGTTGCGCGACTGAATGAAGTTGGCGGCAAAACTCAATTCTTCCGTGGCGATCTGCGAACACACCGCCGAACCGAGCATGACGATGATGATCTGGCTGCTCAGCGCCGGCCAGACCTTGCCCAGCGCCGGCAGCAGGACGACGTGGCGGAACGCTTCGAAGCGCGTCATCGCCAATGCCGCTGCGGCTTCCAGTTGCCCGCGCGGAATCGCCTGGATGCCGGCGCGGATGATCTCGGTCGAATAGGCGCCAAGGTTGATCACCATCGCCAGCACCGCCGCCTGCCATTCGGAAATCTGCACGCCGAGCGACGGCAGGCCGAAGAAGATGAAGAACAGTTGCACCAGAAACGGCGTGTTGCGGATCAACTCGACGTAGACGCCGAAGATCGCCGAGAACGGGCGGATCTGCCAAGCCCGCACCAACGCCCCGACAATGCCCACGCCGACCCCGAGCAGCGCGCCGATGGCGGTCAGCTCAAGGGTGAACAGGGCGCCGCGCAGCAGCAGGTCGGTGTTTTCCACTACCGGCAAAAAATCGAACTGATAAGCCATGAAGGTCTCCCGCGCAGTCGATCAGAGATCAGCCGGCAGCGGCTCTTTCAGCCAGGTCTGCGAATTCTTTTCCAGTGCGCCGTCAGCCTTGGCGGTGTTGAGGATGTCGTTGACCTTGGCCAGCAACGCCGCTTCATTCTTGTTCACACCGACGTAGACCGGCGAATCCTTGAGCTTCACTTTCAACGCCGGCACACGCTTGGGGTTCTTCTCGCTGATGGCCACCATCACCACGTTGCCGCTGGCGATCAGATCGACCTGGCCTGCCAGATAAGCGGCGATGGTCGAGTTGTTGTCTTCGAAGCGTTTGATGGTCACGCCCTCGGGGGCGACTTTGCTCAGCTCGATGTCTTCAATGGCGCCACGGGTGACGCTGATGGTCTTGCCCTTGAGGTCGTCGAGGCTGCTGATCGCAGCGTCTGGCGGGCCGAACACGGCGAGGTAGAACGGTGCGTAGGCGCGAGAGAAGTCGATGACTTTTTCGCGCTCGGCGTTTTTGCCGAGGCTGGAAATCACCAGATCGACCTTGCCGGTGGTGAGGAACGGAATGCGGTTGGTGCTGTTGACCGGCGTAAGTTCGAGTTTGACCTTGAGTTGGTCAGCCAGCAGTTTCGCCGTGTCGATATCCAGACCGCGCGGCTTCATGTCCGGGCCGACCGAGCCGAAGGGCGGGAAGTCCTGGGGCACGGCGACTTTCAGCGTGCCGCGTTTGACCACGTCGTCCAGACCGTCGGCGTGAGCGGGAGCCTGGCACAGCAGCAGGCCGGCAAACAGGGAAGCGAGGAGGGCGCTGTAACGCTGGGTCATGGACAATCTCCGGATCGGCGGGAAGTGGTTTCTGCGATCGGACAGAGCATGGGCCGTGCCAAGAGTCGGGATTCGCCTCGGCAGGCCACGGTATCAGCGGCTTGGTTCGGTCTTACTGGTCTGAACAGTCAGCCCGGTTTTCGCACTGCGATGGCGCATCGACTGCACGCGCCGAACCCCGCTGGGGCACGACTTGCCGGACTCGGCGAATAGCTTTACAACTAGCCGCACCTTGGCCCTGATGCGTCCGCAAACCATGAATTCGATCTCCCGCGCCGTACCCGAAGTGGCGCTGCAAGCGATCCGCAAACTGATCACCGAACAGGGTTTCGGCGCGGGTGATGCCTTGCCGTCGCAACGGGATCTGGCCCTGCAACTGGGGGTCAGCCGCGCTTCCTTGCGTGAGGCGCTGTCGTCGCTCAGCGCACTCGGCGTGGTCAGCATTCAGCCGGGCAAAGGCGTGTTCGTGCAGTCGCCGGTCGAATTGTCGCGCGGCGAAGCGCCGGGCTGGCCGTTCGCGGCGCAGGCCTCGCCGCTGGACATTTTCCAGTTGCGCTATGCGCTGGAGGGCTTTGCCGCCGGGCTCGCCGCGACAACCTTGAGTACATTTGATCTGGATGCGCTGGAAGACAACGTCGCGGCGATGCGTGAGCAATTGCGCAGCGGCGACTTCGAAGCGGCGGCGAAACTCGACTTCGAATTTCACCGGCGCATCCTCCTCGCCAGCGGCAATCAAGCGATGCTGAGCATCCTCACCGCCAGCGCCGAGATCTTTCTCGAAAGCCAGAAACTGCCGTTCATCCGCGCCGAGCGCGCCATGGAAACCTGGCAGGAACACCGCAAGATCCTCCGCGCGCTGGCTCGCCGCGCATCAGGGGCGGCGCAGAAAGCCATGCAGGAACACGTGCGCAACGCCGCCCTGCGTACCGGAATCGCCTTCATCGCTCCCGCCACGGCGTGACTTGAGCTATACCCAAACTCATCAGGGGCCATAGCAACACTCAATCATCTGCGGCTTCCTGAACAAGGGAAGGGCGGCTATGATGGGCCACGTTTTTTTGCTTACAACCTGGAGAATTCCATGAGCAGCGATCTGATCAAACACGTTAGCGACGCTAGCTTCGAAGCCGACGTACTCAAGGCCGAAGGCGCTGTCCTGGTCGACTACTGGGCTGAATGGTGCGGCCCTTGCAAAATGATCGCACCGGTTCTGGACGAGATTGCCGAGACTTACAAAGGCAAGCTGACCGTCGCCAAACTGAACATCGACGAAAACCAGGAAACCCCGGCCAAGCATGGCGTGCGTGGTATCCCGACGCTGATGCTGTTCAAGAACGGCAACGTTGAAGCGACCAAAGTCGGCGCACTGTCGAAGTCGCAGCTGGCGGCTTTCCTCGACGCCAACATCTGAGCGTCGCAGTAAAACGCTGAAAAAAAGCCCCGCAAATCGCGGGGCTTTTTGCGTATTCAGGGCTAGACGCTCCGAAACTCAGGTGGTACATTCGGCCCCGCACTGGTTTCTCCACTGCCCCCTGCTAGCCGTCGCCGACGCACTCCTTTTCGAATTAGTTCGCGATCCTGTCGCCTTCTCCGCGGCGCGGCCTCATTAAGCCAAAAGCTTAATTTCCCCCCTCCATAAATGATTACGTCATTCCTATATGAATCTGACTGAACTCAAGCAAAAGCCGATTACCGAACTGCTCGAATTAGCCGAACAGATGGGCATAGAAAATATGGCCCGTTCGCGCAAGCAGGACGTGATTTTCTCCCTGCTGAAAAAACACGCGAAAAGCGGCGAGGAAATCTCCGGTGATGGCGTGCTGGAGATTCTCCAGGACGGCTTCGGCTTCCTGCGCTCCGCAGACGCTTCCTACCTCGCCGGCCCTGACGACATCTACGTCTCGCCGAGCCAGATCCGCCGCTTCAACTTGCGCACCGGTGACACCATCGTTGGCAAGATCCGCCCTCCTAAGGAAGGCGAGCGGTATTTCGCCCTGCTCAAGGTCGACACGATCAACTTCGATCGTCCGGAGAACGCGAAAAACAAGATTCTCTTCGAGAACCTGACCCCGCTGTTCCCGACCGTGCGCATGAAGATGGAAGCCGGTAACGGTTCCACCGAAGACCTCACCGGTCGTGTGATCGACCTGTGTGCACCGATCGGCAAAGGCCAGCGTGGCCTGATCGTCGCACCGCCGAAAGCCGGTAAAACGATCATGCTGCAGAACATCGCAGCGAACATCGCCCGTAACAATCCTGAAGTTCACCTGATCGTGCTGTTGATCGACGAGCGTCCGGAAGAAGTGACCGAAATGCAGCGCACCGTGCGCGGCGAAGTGGTTGCTTCGACCTTCGACGAGCCGCCGACCCGTCACGTGCAGGTTGCTGAAATGGTGATCGAAAAGGCCAAGCGCCTGGTCGAGCACAAGAAAGACGTGGTGATCCTGCTCGACTCCATCACCCGTCTGGCCCGTGCCTACAACACCGTGATCCCGAGCTCCGGCAAGGTATTGACCGGTGGTGTCGATGCCCACGCCCTCGAGAAGCCAAAACGCTTCTTCGGCGCCGCGCGTAACATCGAAGAAGGCGGCTCGCTGACCATTATCGCCACCGCGCTGGTTGAAACCGGCTCGAAGATGGACGAAGTGATCTACGAAGAGTTCAAGGGTACCGGCAACATGGAACTGCCTCTGGATCGCAAGATCGCCGAGAAGCGTGTGTTCCCGGCCATCAACATCAACCGCTCCGGCACCCGCCGCGAAGAGTTGCTGACCGCCGACGACGAGCTGCAGCGCATGTGGATTCTGCGCAAGCTGCTGCACCCGATGGACGAAGTCGCCGCCATCGAGTTCCTGGTCGACAAACTGAAAACGACCAAGACCAACGACGAGTTCTTCTTGTCGATGAAGCGCAAGTAGTACGCAGCTGATAGAAGGAGCGCTCCGCAAGGGGCGCTTTTTTTTGTCCGCGATTTATTTGTATCTGGATTGAAATTTGCGCGGCTGCTAACGTCGCGCCTTCAAGGGATTCTGTACCCGGAACAGGTAAGGTTTTTCATGCACACGTTTGGCAATCGCCGTGATATCGACGGCTTACGCGCGCTCGCGGTACTTCCCGTCGTGCTGTTTCATTTCGGATTCAATACATTCAGCGGCGGCTTTGTCGGCGTGGATGTTTTCTTCGTCATCTCCGGATTCCTGATCACCTCGATCCTGTTTCGTGAAATCAGCGCCAAGCGATTCAGCTTTGTCGATTTCTGGGCGCGCCGTGCCCGCCGCATTATTCCGGCCTTGACGGTAGTCATGCTGGTGACGCTGGCGCTGGGTTGGCTGCTGCTGACGGCGAAGGATTTCTCCGAACTTGGCCGGACGGTGCGTTATCAGTCGCTGTTCATCTCCAATATTCTTTTCATGCGCGAGGACGGCTACTTTCAGCCGGCCTCCGATCTGAAACCGTTGTTGCACACTTGGTCGCTGGCGGTTGAAGAGCAGTACTACATTTTCTTCCCGTTACTGATGGCCGCGCTGGTTCGCTATTTCAGGCACTGGCGCTGGATCCTGCTGGCATTGCTGCTGGTTTCCTTTGGCCTGAACATCGCCTGGATTGAGCACAAGCCGGAATTCACTTTTTTTGCCTTGCCGACTCGTGCCTGGGAATTGTTGTGCGGGGCGATGCTTGCGGTAATGCCTGCGCCAAAACAGGCCGTGCGACCGTGGCTGTACCAGATGGTCGGCATTGCCGGTCTGGCAGCGGTGCTGGTCGCCGTTTTCACGTTTGATCGCTCAACGGTGTTTCCCGGGTGGGCGGCGTTGCTGCCGGTACTGGGCACCACTGCCCTGATCTGGTCAGGCGCCCAGGGACCGAGCTGGGCCGCGCGACTGTTGAGTCTGCGGCCGCTGGTCTGGATCGGCCTGCTGTCTTATTCGCTGTATCTGTGGCACTGGCCGATTTACGTGTACGCCAACGCCATTTCCATCGACGGTATCCAGCCGCTCGAGGCGCTCGCCTGGATTGCGCTGGCAGTGGGTCTGGCATGGCTGAGCCTGCGCTACATCGAATTGCCGTTTCGGGAAAAACGTTTGCTGGGTGAACGTAAGTCGATACTGGCGGGTGCGGTAGTGGCCATTGCTGTACTGGTGGCGGTCGGTTCGGCGATTCGCTCGGCCGACGGTATCCCCGGGCGCCTGAGCGGCAAGGCTCTGGAATATGCGCAGGCCCGCGAATGGCGTGCCGGACAAATGAAATGCATGGTGGTGACGCAAGACAAATCGATCGACAAGGCCTGTCTGGTCGGCGGCGAACAGAGTACGCCGCCGACCCAGGCGTTCTGGGGTGACAGCCATGCGGCTGCTTTGATGCCGGCTATCGAGAGCAATGCCCGCCGCGACGGTCGTTCGGTATGGCTGTTCAGTATGAGCGCCTGTCCGCCGATTCTCAGCGACGACCCGCGCCAGCGGTGCAAGGACTTCAATCAGCAAACCATGGACAAAGTGCTCAGCCTTGGCATCAAGGACGTGGTATTGGCGTCCAATTGGAGTCTTTACGTCTATGGTCGCGAGGATGGCGACAAGAAGGTTTTGCTCAACGCCCATGACGATACCGCCCAGGCTGAGCAACGCATGGCCGCTGCGTTGCGCGCTCGCGTGGCCGCCTTGCGCGCAGCTGGCGTGCAGGTCTGGCTGTTCAAGGAAGTGCCGCTGCAACGCAAGGGCACCATCAACCGCCTGACCAGTCTGGCAAGGGTCGGCCGCTCCGCCGAAGGCCTTGGGCGTCCGCTTGAGGAGCATCTGGCGCGTCAGCATTTTCTCGGCAACTTGTTCGCGTCCATGAGCGAAGCCGATCCGGGTGTGCATGTCATCGATCCGACGCCGATGATGTGCGCCGACGGGGTCTGCAGCATCGAGGTCAACGGTCACTCGCAGTACAAGGATGAGGACCATCTCTCGGACATTGGCAGTGCCAGGCTGAGCCCGTTGTTTGCCCCGGTATTGCTGGGCACAAACCGGCATTGAGTACTGCCAGGCTCTGACGGGCTGCTGTTTGCCCGCCAGAGCAGGTAGGATGTACGCCTATTTTGAGGGTGCCATCGTCAATGAAATTCAAGGATCTTCGGGATTTCGTGCAGCAGCTTGAGCAGCGCGGAGAGTTGAAACGCATCCAGATTCCCGTTTCGCCGGTGCTGGAGATGACTGAGGTGTGCGATCGCACGCTGCGAGCCAAAGGCCCGGCGCTGCTGTTCGAAAAACCCACCGGTTACGACATTCCGGTGCTCGGCAACCTGTTCGGCACCCCCGAGCGGGTAGCGATGGGCATGGGCGCCGAGTCGGTCAGCGAGCTGCGCGAAATCGGCAAGTTGCTGGCCTTCCTCAAGGAGCCGGAGCCGCCGAAGGGCTTGAAGGACGCGTGGTCGAAACTGCCGATCTTCCGCAAGATCATCTCGATGGCGCCGAAAGTCGTCAAAGACGCGGTGTGCCAGGAAGTGGTCATCGAAGGCGATGACGTCGATCTGGCGATGTTGCCGGTGCAGACCTGCTGGCCCGGCGACGTCGGCCCGCTGATCACCTGGGGCCTGACGGTCACCAAGGGGCCGAACAAGGAGCGTCAGAACCTCGGCATCTACCGTCAGCAAGTGATCGGCCGCAACAAAGTGATCATGCGCTGGCTCAGCCACCGTGGCGGCGCCCTCGATTTCCGCGAGTGGTGCGAGAAACATCCGGGCCAGCCGTTCCCGGTGTCGGTGGCCCTTGGCGCCGATCCGGCAACGATTCTCGGTGCCGTGACGCCGGTGCCGGACAGCCTTTCCGAATACGCTTTCGCAGGGCTCTTGCGCGGTAACCGCACCGAACTGGTCAAGTGTCGGGGCAACGATCTGCAAGTGCCGGCCACCGCCGAAATCATTCTTGAAGGCGTGATTCATCCGGGCGAAATGGCCGACGAAGGCCCATATGGCGACCACACCGGTTACTACAACGAAGTCGACAGCTTCCCGGTGTTCACCGTCGAGCGCATCACCCACCGGATCAAGCCGATCTATCACAGCACTTACACTGGCCGTCCGCCGGATGAGCCGGCGATTCTCGGCGTGGCGCTGAACGAAGTGTTCGTGCCGATCCTGCAGAAGCAGTTCCCGGAAATCACCGACTTCTACCTGCCGCCGGAAGGCTGCTCGTACCGCATGGCCGTGGTGACGATGAAGAAGTCGTATCCGGGGCATGCCAAGCGCGTGATGCTCGGCGTCTGGTCGTTTTTGCGACAGTTCATGTACACCAAGTTCGTTATCGTCACTGACGACGATATCAACGCCCGCGACTGGAACGACGTGATCTGGGCCATCACCACGCGCATGGACCCCAAGCGCGACACGGTGATGATCGACAATACGCCGATCGACTACCTCGACTTCGCCTCGCCGATTTCCGGCCTGGGCTCGAAAATGGGCCTGGATGCCACCCACAAGTGGCCGGGCGAAACCACCCGCGAGTGGGGCCGCGTAATCGTCAAGGACGACGCCGTCACCCAACGGATCGATGCCATCTGGAATCAGTTAGGAATAGATTGATGCGTGTAACCCTGCAGCCTTCCGGAGCAGTGCTTGAGATACAGCCCGGTGAGCGGATTCTCGACGGCGCACGGCGCCTGGGCTATGACTGCCCGCAAAGCTGCCGCAACGGCAATTGCCACGTGTGTGCAGCGCTGCTGGTCGAAGGCCGCGTCGAACAGGCCGGCAATGTCCACGACCACGGCGAGTTCTACACCTGCATCGCCGAACCGCTGGAAGACTGCGTGCTGTTGTGGGATGGCGTGCTCGCATTGGGTGAGCTGCCAGTGCGCAGCCTGTCGTGTCAGGTCATCGAATGCCGCGAGGTGGGCGGCGACACCTGGCGCGTGCGTCTGCGCGCACCGGCCGGCAAGCCGCCGCGCTATCACGCCGGGCAATATTTGATGATCGAGCGTGAGAGCGGCGAGAAATCGGCGTTCTCCATGGCTTCGGCACCCCACGGCGGGCGTGATCTGGAAATCCATGTGCTGGCGCGCGAAACCAGTGCGTTGAGCCTGATCGAGCAGTTGCAACGCAACCCGCTGGTGCGTGTCGAGTTGCCGTTTGGCGACACGCATCTGGCCGAGTTGCCAAACGGTCCACTGGTGTTGATCGCCGCCGGTACCGGCATGGGCCAGATTCACAGCCTGATCGAACATTGCCGCGCCGAAGGTTTCAAGTATCCAGTGCATCTGTATTGGGGCGTGCGCCGCCCGGAAGACTTCTATCAGATCGAGCACTGGGACGAATGGCAGAAGCTGCCCAATCTGTTCCTGCACAAAGTGGTCAGCGACCAGTGCGGCTGGGAAGGGCGCTGCGGGATGCTGCACGAGGCGGTTTGCGAGGATTTCCCTGATCTGAAGCCGCTACATGTCTACGCCAGCGGTTCGCCGGCGATGGTTTACGGCACGCTGGATGCGCTGGTCGAGGCGGGTATGGATGCGCATCAGATGCGCGCCGACGTCTTCGCCTACGCGCCGCGTTCCTGATACTTATAACTTGGTATATAGCCGATCGGTATTTAACTTAAATAGTAAATGCCGCTAGGTTATATATGCATCAGGCAATTATTCAGTGGCACTTAAATTGCCTTCAAACATATGTGCCTTATTGTTACAGCGGTGCGTTCTATTAAGTAATTCTTCACCCGCGGGGAGCTGAACGCTATTCGCCATGAGCGCTATTGAAAACGCAATTCTGAACCTGGCTTATCCTCCTCGGCTCGATCTTGGGCCGCAGCTGACGCACGAACAACTTCTCGCTTCCATGCAATCGACGATGGCGCGCCACAAGGGCGGGCCGGTGTGGTTGTTCGCCTATGGCTCGCTGATCTGGCGGCCGGAGTGCACGGCAGTCGAGCGCATGCGCGGTCGCGTGCATGGCTACCATCGTGGCTTGTACCTGTGGTCCCACGAGCATCGTGGTACACCGGAAATGCCTGGCCTGGTCTTCGGTCTGGATCGCGGTGGTTCGTGCAGCGGTTTTGCCTACCGCTTGCCGGAAGACAATCTCGATACCGCGCTGTACGCCCTGTGGAAACGTGAGATGCCGTTTCCGTCGTATCGTCCGCACTGGCTCAATTGCCGGCTCGAAGATGGCACTCAGGTGCAGGCCTTGGGCTTCGTTCTTGAGCGCCACCTGCCGAGCTATGCCGGCAACTTGCCGGATCATGTGCTCAGCCAGGTGTTCGCCAGCGCCAGCGGGCGTTACGGCACCACTCGTGATTATGTCGAGCAGACCGCGCACGCCCTGCGCAGCCACGCCATGCCGGATCGAAATCTGGAGGCGCGGCTCAAGCGTTGTAAATCACACAGCGATCAGGCGACCGCTTCACGGCTCTGACTGGCGACTTGCTTGTGCCACAGCGTTGGCGCAAGGAAGGCCATCGCCAGCAGGCAAGCGCCGACCAGCAGGACGAAACCGCCATCCCAGCCGAAGTGGTCAACGGTGTAGCCCATTGCCGCACTGGCTGCGACCGAACCCCCCAGATAACCGAACAGACCGGTGAAGCCCGCTGCGGTACCGGCGGCTTTCTTCGGCGCCAGCTCCAGCGCTTGCAGGCCGATCAGCATCACCGGACCGTAGATCAGGAAGCCGATCGACAGTAGGGCGATCATATCGACCATCGGGTTGCCGGCCGGATTCAGCCAGTAAACCAGAGTCGCCACAGTCACCAGGGCCATGAACACCATGCCGGTCAGGCCACGGTTGCCACGGAAGATCTTGTCCGACATCCAGCCGCACAGCAGCGTGCCCGGGATCCCCGCCCACTCGTAGAAGAAATACGCCCATGAGGTTTTATCCACGGTGAAGCCCTTGGCTTCCTTCAGGTAGGTCGGCGCCCAGTCCAGCACGCCGTAGCGCAGCAGGTAGACAAACACGTTGGCCAGAGCGATGTACCAGAGCATTTTGTTGCGCAGCACGTACTTGACGAAGATTTCCTTGGCGCTGAATTCGTCTTCGTGGCTGGCGTCGTAGCCTTCCGGGTAGTCGTTCTTGTACTGCTCGATGGGCGGCAGGCCGACCGATTGCGGGGTGTCACGCATGGTGATGAACGCAAACACCGCCACGCCCAGCGCGACTGCGGCCGGGACGTAAAACGCCGCGTGCCAGTCGTTGAACAGGCCCATGCCGATCAGGAACAGCGGGCCGATCAGACCGCCGCCGACGTTATGCGCCACGTTCCACACCGAGACCACGCCGCCGCGTTCCTTCTGCGACCACCAGTGCACCATGGTCCGCCCGCTCGGCGGCCAGCCCATGCCCTGCGCCCAGCCGTTGATGAACAGGAGGATGAACATCATCGTTACGCTGGATGTTGCCCACGGCGCGAAACCGAAAATGAACATCACCCCGGCCGAGACCAGCAGGCCGAACGGCAGGAAGAAGCGTGGGTTGGAACGGTCGGACACCAGGCCCATGAGGAATTTCGACAAACCGTAAGCGATGGCAATTGCCGACATCGCCAGACCGAGGTCGCCACGACTGTAGCCTTCGTCGATCAGGTACGGCATGGCCAGGGAGAAGTTCTTGCGCAGCAGGTAGTAACCGGCGTAGCCGATAAAGATACCGGCGAAGATCTGCCAGCGCAGGCGGCGGTAGGTGCTGTCTATTTTTTCTTCAGGCAATGGAGCCTGATGTGCGGCAGGACGAAAGAAAGCAAACATTCAAGAGCTCCAGTTTTCTTGTTTTGACTGCGGATGCGAATGTTACAGTTTCGTTACCGAAAATAGCATCGCTTGACGTCGGCAAAACAGCGGAAATTTGGACAGTTGAGCGTTCCTTTATGAACATGTCGCTCTGAGACAAGTAAGGGGCGCTGAGGGAATGGTGACTTGGGTGGGTTTCTGCGGTTTTGCATATTGTAGAGCCGGATCCAAACGCTAAAGCGATCCGGATTGCTGCTCCGGATCGCTCCATGTTCTTAACGAACCTGAACGACAACCTTGCCCACCGCCTTGCGCTGGCCAAGATCATCGATCGCCTGCGCGGCATTGCTCAGTGGATAGACCTGCGACACCAGCGGTTTGAGCTTGCCCTCGGCAAACCAGGCGAACAGCTGCTGGAAGTTGGCTGCATTGTCCTGTGGCTGGCGTTGGGCAAAAGAACCCCAGAACACGCCGAGCACCGCCGCGCCTTTGAGCAGGGCAAGGTTGACCGGCAGTTCCGGGATGCGTCCGCTGGCGAAGCCGACTACGAGCAGGCGGCCGTTCCAGGCGATGGCGCGGATGGCCTGGTCGAACAGGTCGCCGCCGACCGGATCGTAGATCACGTCGGCGCCCTGGCCGTCGGTGAGGCGTTTGATTTCCTCCTTCAGGCTGCTTTCGCTGTAGTTGATCAACTCGTCAGCCCCGGCCGCTTTGGCCACCGCAAGTTTCTCGGCGCTGCTGGCGGCGGCGATCACCCGGGCACCCATGGCTTTGCCTATCTCTACCGCGGCGAGTCCAACGCCGCCCGACGCGCCGAGCACCAGCAGGGTTTCGCCCGGTTGCAGGTCGGCGCGTTGCTTGAGCGCGTGCATCGAGGTGCCGTAGGTCATGCTGAATGCAGCGGCAATGTTGAAGTCCATCGACGGTGGAATCGGCAACACGTTGTAGCCTGGCACCGCAACCTGCTCGGCGAAGCTGCCCCAACCGGTCAGCGCCATGACCCGGTCGCCGACTTTCAGGTGGCTGACCTTTTCCCCGACTTCGCGCACCACGCCCGCCGCTTCACCGCCCGGCGAGAAGGGGAAGGGCGGTTTGAACTGGTATTTGCCCTCAATGATCAGCGTGTCCGGAAAGTTGACTCCGGCGGCGTGCACGTCCAGCAGGATTTCATTCTTCTTGGCGACAGGACTGGCGACGTCTTCCAGCACCAGCGATTCGGCAGGGCCGAAGGCTTTGCACAGCACGGCTTTCATCAGGGCTATTCCTTTGGGAGTGATGGCCGATAAGTGTAGGTGTGTGAATCAACGGGTCAACGAGCATGCCCGGCCCTGATAGTCAGCCATAAGCTTGTGCTTGCGCGGCGGGTCGTTATGCTAGGCCGCAAACCGGATAAGGAGCGAATTGTGAAAGCGTGGATCATGTTGTTGCTGGCCCTGTCTCTGCCTGTGGCAGCACTGGCTGAAGAAGCCAAAGAAGGCGAAGCGCCGAAAGTCAATTACATCACCCTGAGCCCGCCGTTCGTCGGCAATTACGGCCTCGACGGGACTGCCAAACTCAAGGTCTACAAGGCCGATGTGGCCCTGCGCGTAACTGGCGAAGAGGCGACCAAACTGGTCAAGGCCAATGAGCCGCTGATCCGCAATCAGCTGGTGGCACTGTTCACTCAGCAATCGACCGAGGCCATGGGCAGCATCGAGGGCAAGGAAAAGCTGCGTCAGGAAGCGTTGAAGCAGACTCAGCAGGTGATGAATGATGAGACCGGCAAGCCGGTGGTTGAAGATCTGTTGTTCAACAACCTGATCATTCAGTAAGTCGTTCGCTGTCCGGGCCGGCCTCTTCGCGAGCAGGCTCGCTCCCACAGGGTTATTCGGTGAATGCAAAAATGTGCATCACCACCAATCCACTGTGGGAGCGAGCCTGCTCGCGGAAGCTATTTATCAGGCAAAAATGAATCAGGGTTTGAGCGCGATGACTGCCGCCCACTGCTCCGCCGTAACCGGCATCACCGACAACCGCGAGCCCTTCTGCACCAGTGGCATTTCGGCCAGCGCCGTCTGCTGCTTCAGATAATCGAGCTTCAACACCCGTGCAAACGTCTCGACATGCTCGACATCGATCGCGCTCCAGGCATTTTTCTCCGGCGTAGCTTTCGGATCGAAGTAGTGACTGGCGGGCTCCAGTGCTGTCGGATCGGGATACGCTGCTTCGATTATCTTGCCGATCCCGGCAATCCCCGGCTCCGGGCAGCTGGAATGGTAGAAAAAGAACGCGTCACCCACGGCCATCGCCCGCAGGAAATTGCGCGCCTGATAATTGCGAACCCCGTCCCAGCGCGCCTTGCCGAGCTTTTCCAGACCCCTGATCGAGAGTTCGTCGGGCTCTGATTTCATCAGCCAGTAGGCCATGTGGTGTGCTCCTGAAGCGGTCATTGGGCAGGTTGTCGGGCAATTTTATGACAAACCGACAGTCGGTTGACGTCAGCGTTTGCGCACAGGTTCACGTTGCCGCAAAATGCCGGCCTTTAAAGCTTGACGCTGCTGCACGGCCTACGAACGGAAACCGCTGCTGTCATCGTGATGATGTGCCTTGAGGGGGGCAATCGATGAAACGCAAACCGGATTTGCTATGGACTTTGGTAATTTTGTTTGGCTTGGGCGTGGTAACCACCGGTTACGCGCAGAGCCTGTGGGCGAACAAGACCGACGCGCCGATTGAAGTGGCGCAACAGGTGCAACAGTCGACCGCTTTCAAACGCTGAACCTGTCTCTTCGACGCCGCTGTTCTGTGCGGCGTCTACTCTGCGAAATACCACGCTTTGTCGGTGACCGTGCCTTGTAACGGGACATCCCAGCTCGCCTGCGCCAAACGTTCAACCTTCTGACATTCATGGGCCAGGCCCAGCAGCTTCGGCTTGCGCCAGTTCTTGCGCCGGGCCAGGTAGGCGAGGCTGCGATCATAAAATCCGCCGCCCATGCCCAGGCGCCCGCCGACATCGTCAAACCCCACCAGCGGCAACAACACCAGATCCAGCGCCCAGACCTTGCGTTGCCGAGCCAGATTGGCCCGGGGCTCAAGAATCCGGAAACGATTGGGCGTGAGCTTTTCGCCGGGCCGGATGCGCTGGAAGACCATTTTCGTTCGCGGCCAGGCGCTGAGTACCGGCAGATAAGTCGCCTTGCCACGACGCTGGGCTTCGCGCAGCAGCAAGCGCGGATCGATTTCACCGTCGGTGGGCAAATACAGAGAGATATGTTTTGCCCGGCGAAAGTGCGGGTCTTGGGCCAGTTGCCGGAACAGGCCTTTGGCAGCCTGGCGTTGTTCGCCCGGCGTCAGTGTGCGGCGCGCCTTGCGCAGCAGGCGGCGGAGTTGCGGGCGGGGCAGCAGCGCGGGTTCGGTCATGGTTCGGCTTCGGCAGGTGGATGCAAAAACGTACGCATAAAAAATCCGATGTCGGCATACACCGACATCGGATTCGAATCAGGCTCCCCGGATGAACCGCTGTCAACTCAGCCCTTGAACCCGAAAGTTCAAGGTGGAAGAAGCAGTAGACTTTAAGGCTTTCCGTCTAGCGGACATGCACACCAGCCCAACGTGCAACTTCCAGGGTAGTGCGAATCGGCTCCGGGACATCGTCAACTGGCAAGCACCCCAGGGAGTGCGGCGAGTATACCTCAAGCTGTCAGTCGAATCAGCCCTTGGCGGTGTTCTGATCGTCGGCCAGGACCAGATCGACACGATCGAGCAAGTCGCGCACCTGTTCGCGGGTCGAACCGCTGGCCTGGATGTCCGGGCGCTCTTCTTTGTGCAACAGGTCGTGGGTGATGTTCAGCGCGGCCATCACGGCAATGCGGTCGGCACCGATGACTTTGCCGCTGCTGCGGATCTCGCGCATCTTGCCGTCCAGGTAGCGGGCGGCGCTGACCAGATTGCTGCGTTCTTCCGGCGGGCAGATGATCGAATACTCTTTGTCGAGGATCTGCACGGTAACGCTATTGCTTGAACTCATGAGTCTTGCTCCAGGGCCTTGAGGCGCGAAATCATCGATTCGACCTTACGCCGGGCGATTTCGTTTTTTTCAATGAGGTGAGCGCGTTCCTCGCGCCAGGTTTTTTCCTGAGCTAGTAAGAGTGCGTTTTGACTCTTAAGTTGCTCGACTCGGCCAATCAGCAGTTCGAGTCTGGCCATCAGCGCTTGCAGGTCGGTGTCTTCCATTGGGTCCACGTGTTCGTCTGATGGGTGGTAACTGGCGGACAGCCTTTAATGGTCTTGGCGGGGCTGTCGATGTAGGATACAAGGCCTTCATTCTAGACATAGCGCCGTCTGGCGCCTAGCTGCCCATGACCATTGCGAATTCCCCGTACCAAGCCTTTGCCACCCTGCTGACTGCCAGCGGCCACAACGTCTCGCCTGCCGAACTGCACGGCGTGCTGCTCGGGCGCAGTTGCGCCGGCGCCGGCTTCGATCACGAAGGCTGGCTGATCGACGCCGCCGAACTGCTCGAAGGCGATATTCAGGACAATGTCCGCAATGCCCTGATCGGCTTGCAGGAGATGGTCAAAGGCGAACTGACCGGCGACGACGTCACCGTCGTTCTGCTGCTGCCGACCGACGATGCACCGCTGGCCGACCGCGCTGCTGCGCTGGGCGAGTGGTGCCAGGGCTTCCTCAGCGGTTTCGGCCTGAACTGCCGCGACAGCAGCATGCTCAGTACCGAAGCCACCGAAGTGCTGCAGGATCTGGCGGCCATTTCCCAGGTGCAGGATGCGCTGGAAGAATCCGAAGACGGCGAATCCGACTACATGGAAGTCATGGAATACCTGCGCGTTGCGCCGTTGCTGCTGTTCTCGGAAACCAAAAAATCCGATGTGCCGCCAGCCGCCAAACCTTCGCTGCATTAATCGCGTGACAGGGAAAGCCATCTGCCCATGACCCATATCCCGAAAGCGGAATACAGCCGTCGCCGCAAGGCCCTGATGGCGCAGATGGAACCCAACAGCATCGCGATCCTCCCCGCCGCCGCGGTGGCCATCCGCAACCGCGACGTCGAGCATGTCTACCGTCAGGACAGCGACTTCCAGTACCTCAGCGGTTTTCCCGAGCCACAAGCCGTCATCGTCCTGATGCCCGGGCGCGAGCACGGCGAGTACATCCTGTTCTGCCGTGAACGCAACGCCGAACGCGAATTGTGGGATGGCCTGCGGGCAGGGCAGGAAGGCGCGATCCGCGAATATGGCGCCGACGATGCTTTTCCGATTACTGACATCGACGACATCCTCCCGGGCCTGATCGAAGGCCGCGACCGGGTGTACTCGGCGATGGGCAGCAACCCCGAGTTTGATCGGCACCTGATGGACTGGATCAACGTGATCCGTTCCAAGGCGCACCTCGGCGCGCAGCCACCGAATGAATTTGTTGCCCTGGATCATCTGCTGCACGACATGCGCCTGTATAAATCGGCGGCAGAAGTGAAGGTGATGCGCGAAGCCGCGCGGATTTCGGCGCAAGCGCATATCCGCGCGATGCAGGCCAGTCGTCCGGGGCTGTATGAATACAGCCTTGAAGCCGAACTGGATTACGAATTCCGCAAGGGCGGGGCGAAGATGCCGGCCTACGGTTCGATCGTCGCCGCCGGACGCAACAGCTGCATCCTGCATTACCAGCAGAATGACGCGCTGCTCAAGGATGGCGATCTGGTGCTGATCGACGCCGGTTGCGAGATCGACTGCTACGCCAGCGACATCACCCGCACGTGGCCGGTGAATGGCAAGTTCTCCCCGGAGCAGAAAGCGATCTACGAGTTGGTGCTGGCTTCACAGGAAGCCGCGTTCGCCGAGATCGCACCGAACAAGCACTGGAACCAGGCGCACGAAGCCACGGTGCGGGTGATCACCACGGGTCTGGTCAAGCTTGGCTTGTTGCAGGGCGAAGTTGACGAACTGATCGCCAGCGAAGCCTACAAGGCTTTTTATATGCACCGCGCCGGGCACTGGCTGGGCATGGATGTACATGACGTCGGCGAGTACAAGGTCGGCGGTGAATGGCGCGTGCTGGAGGTCGGCATGGCGCTGACCGTGGAGCCGGGCATCTACATCGCAGCGGACAATCAGAACGTGGCGAAGAAATGGCGTGGCATTGGCGTGCGCATCGAGGATGACGTGGTCGTGACCCGATCCGGTTGTGAAATCCTCACCAGCGGCGTGCCAAAAACCGTCGCCGAGATCGAAGCGCTGATGGCCCAAGCAAGGACACACGCAGCATGAGTCGAGTCAATCTGGCAATCATCGGTGGCGGTCTGGTCGGCGCCAGTCTGGCGTTGGCGTTGCAGGCCGGGGCCAAGGCGCAGGGCTGGAAAATCGTCCTGATCGAACCGTTCGCTCCCGGCGACAGTTGGCAGCCGAGCTACGACGCCCGCTCCTCGGCGCTGTCGTTCGGCTCGCGGCAGATTTATCAGCGCCTGGGCGTGTGGCAGGAAATCTCCCGCCGCGCCGAGCCGATCAAACAGATTCACGTCTCCGACCGTGGCCGCTTCTCCACCGCGCGCTTGTCGGCGATGGAAGAGGGTGTGCCAGCGCTCGGTTACGTGGTGGAAAACGCCTGGCTTGGCCAGTGCCTGTGGCAGCACCTCGACAAAGACGTGATCACTTGGCGCTGCCCGGCGGAAGTCACGCGCATGGAGCCGTTGGCCGATGGCTATCGTCTGACCCTCAACGATGAAACCACGCTGGAATGCGACCTCGCGGTGCTCGCCGATGGCGGCCGATCCGGGTTGCGCGAACAGTTGGGCATCAACGTGCGCACGCGTCCGTACAACCAGAGCGCACTGATCGCCAACATCACCCCGAGCGAAGCGCACAACGGCATGGCCTTCGAGCGCTTCACCGACGAAGGGCCGATGGCCCTGCTGCCGTTGCCGGACAATCGCTGCGCACTGGTGTGGACGCGGCTGGGCATGGACGCGCAGCGTCTGACTGAATTGAGCGAGCGTGATTTTCTCAGCGAATTGCAAAGCGTGTTCGGTTACCGCCTCGGCACTTTGAAACAGGTCGGCGCGCGGCATCTGTATCCGCTGTCACTGATCGAAGCTGAAGAACAGGTGCGTTCGCATCTGGCCGTGCTCGGCAACGCCGCACACAGCCTGCACCCGATCGCCGGGCAGGGCTTCAACCTGTCGCTGCGTGACGCCGACGCCTTGGCTGCCGCGCTGCTGGCCAGCGACAAGCCGCTGGGCGACTTCGCTACGTTGCAAGCCTATCGCGAACGGCAGCGCCTCGATCAGGACCTGACCGTGGGCTTCTCCGATCAGGTCACGCGCCTGTTCGGCAGCTCCCAGCCGCTGGTGTCGCTGGGGCGCAACCTCGGCCTGCTCGGGCTCGACCTGCTGCCGCCAGCCAAACGCTGGTTTGCCCGGCAGGCCATGGGCCTGGGAACCCGTCCGGATGCTTGAGTGGCTGAGCAACACATTCGGCAAGGCGCGATTGATGCGCTGGGTAATGACTTTCTACCCGCCGTATCTCGGCGCCGGAGTGCGAGTTCGGCACATCAGCGATGACTTTCGCGACGTGCAGGTGTCCATGGGGTTGGGCTGGTACAACCGCAACTACGTCGGCACCCAGTTTGGCGGCAGTCTGTATTCGATGGTCGACCCGTTTTTCATGTTGATGCTTATGGAAAACCTCGGTCCGAAATACATCGTCTGGGACAAGGCCGCCGACATCGACTTCATAGCGCCGGGCAAAGGCCCGGTGTTTGCCCGGTTCAACATCGACCAGACCCTGCTCGACGAGATCCGCCGGCAGACCGCCAACGGCGACAAATACCTGCCGCAGTTGCAGGTCGACATTCATGACGGCGCCGGCAACCTTGTGGCGCGGGTCGGTAAAACCCTTTACGTGCGGCTCAAGCCGCAAGCGAGACAGGCCTAAAGCATGGAAATGCGCGCAGATCTGCTGATTGTCGGAGCCGGAATGGTCGGCAGCGCCCTGGCGCTGGCGCTCCAGGACAGTGGGCTGGAAGTGCTGCTGCTCGACGGCGGCCCGTTGAGCGTTAAGCCGTTCGCTGCCGAAGCGGCGTTTGAACCGCGCGTCAGCGCGCTGTCGGCGGCGAGCCAGCGCATCCTCGAACGCCTCGGCGTCTGGGACGGCATCGGCCTGCGGCGCAGCAGCCCGTACACCGACATGCACGTCTGGGATGGCAGCGGCACCGGGCAGATTCATTTCTCGGCGAGCAGCGTGCATGCCGATGTGCTCGGCCACATCGTCGAGAACCGCGTGGTGCAAGATGCCTTGCTCGAGCGTTTGCATGCCTGCGATCTGGGCATGCTGGCCAATGCGCGGCTGGAACAGATGCGTCGCTCCGGCGATGACTGGCTGCTGACCCTGGCTGACGGCCGCACATTGCGCGCGCCGCTGGTCATCGCGGCGGACGGGGCCAATTCCGCAGTGCGCCGTCTCACCGGGGTGGCGACTCGCGAGTGGGATTATCTGCATCACGCGATCGTCACCAGCGTGCGCTGCAGCCAGCCGCATCGCCAAACCGCCTGGCAGCGCTTTACCGATCACGGGCCGTTGGCGTTTTTGCCTTTGGAGCGTGACGGTCAGCAGGACTGGTGCTCGATTGTCTGGTCGACTACGCCGGGTGAAGCCGAGCGCTTGATGGCGCTGGAGGAGACTGCGTTTTGCGCTGAGCTGCAGCGAGCGTTCGAAGGGCGTCTCGGTGAAGTGATCAGTGCCGATCCGCGTTTGTGCGTGCCGCTGCGTCAGCGTCACGCCAAGCGTTATGTCGCTGAGGGCCTGGCGTTGATCGGTGATGCGGCGCACACCATTCACCCGTTGGCGGGGCAGGGTGTGAATCTTGGTTTCCTTGACGCAGCGGTGCTGGCCGAAGTGCTGCTGCAAGCGCATGAGCGCGGTGAGCGGCTGGCGGACGTGAAGGTGCTGAGTCGCTACGAGCGTCGACGCATGCCGCACAATCTGGCGCTGATGGCCGCAATGGAGGGCTTCGAGCGGTTGTTCCAGGCCGATCCGCTGCCGCTGCGCTGGTTGCGCAATGCCGGGTTGAAAATGGTCGAGCAGATGCCCGAGGCGAAGGCGTTGTTTGTGCGCGAGGCGTTGGGGCTGACGGGGGACCTTCCAGCTCTGGCAAAGCCCTGACCTCCTCATTGAGGCTGGTGGCCCCTTCGCGAGCAGGCTCGCTCCCACAGTTGCAATGCATTCCAATGTGGGAGCGAGCCTGCTCGCGAAAGCGTCAGCCCACTCACCGCAGTTTTGCGTTGTGCAACATCTGGTAACGCCTTCCCCCAGTGTTCGATTGTGGTGGTAAATGTGAGTCCTTATCATTTGGCCCACATTTCCCGACCGAGAGACCACTCCCATGTTGGCATCCAAGCGTCTTCTGACCGCACTGGCCTTGACCCTGATCGGCAGCACCACTGCCCAGGCTGCCGATGAGGTGGTGGTTTACTCGTCGCGTATCGATGAGCTGATCAAACCGGTATTCGATGCCTATACCGCCAAGACCGGGGTGAAGATCAAGTTCATCACCGACAAGGAAGCGCCGCTGATGCAGCGCATCAAGGCCGAAGGTGAAAACGCCACCGCCGACCTGCTGCTCACCGTCGATGCCGGCAACCTGTGGCAGGCCGAGCAGATGGGCATCCTTCAGCCATTCACTTCGCAAACCATCGACACCAATATTCCCGCGCAATATCGCTCGTCCACCCACGCCTGGACCGGCCTGAGCCTGCGCGCGCGGACCATCGCCTATTCCACCGAACGGGTGAAGCCGGGCGAACTGACCACCTATGAAGCGCTGGCCGACAAGAACTGGGAGGGCCGCCTGTGCCTGCGCACGGCGAAGAAGGTCTACAACCAGTCGCTGACCGCGACCATGATCGAAGTCCACGGCGCCGAGAAGACCGAGAAAATCCTCAAGGGCTGGGTCAACAACCTGTCCACCGACGTGTTCTCCGATGACGTTGCAGTGCTGGAGGCGATCAACGCCGGGCAGTGCGACGTCGGCATCGTCAACACCTACTACTACGGTCGCTTGCATAAGCAAAAACCTGAATTGCCGGTGAAGCTGTTCTGGCCGAATCAGGCTGATCGCGGCGTGCATGTGAATCTGTCGGGCATCGGCCTGACCAAACATGCACCGCACCCGGAAGCCGCGAGAGCCTTGGTGGAGTGGATGACCACGCCTGAGGCACAGAAGATTTTTGCCGACGTGAACCAGGAATTCCCGGCCAACCCGGCGGTGGCGCCATCGGAAGAAGTGGCGGCGTGGGGCAAGTTCATTGCTGATACCTTGCCGGTAGAAGTGGCGGGCAAGCGTCAGGCCGAAGCGATCCGGATGATGGATCGGGCGGGGTGGAATTGAGTCTGCCGCTGTAAAGATCAAAAGATCGCAGCCTTCGGCAGCTCCTACAGGGGAACGCGTTTCTAATGTAGGAGCTGCCGAAGGCTGCGATCTTTTTGCTTTTGTCGCTACACTCCACGACCTATCCACGAGACCCAAAAGTGGCCCACCCCGCCCAACGCCGCTGGTACCCCATCGTCTTCGCCATCGCCGCGCTGGTGCTCTTGCCGCTGAGCGTGCTGCTGCTGTCGTGGCAGACCATCGATCAGCAGATCTGGTCGCACCTGTGGCAAACCCAGATGCCGCGTCTGCTCGGCAATACCCTGACGCTGATCCTCGGCGTCGGTGTCGGCGTGACCCTGCTGGGCGTCAGCCTCGCGTGGCTGACCAGCCTCTGCGAGTTCCCCGGTCGGCGCTGGCTCGACTGGGCGCTGATGCTGCCCTTCGCCATTCCGGCCTATGTGCTGGCGTTCGTCTTCGTCGGCCTGCTGGATTTCGCCGGCCCCGTGCAAACCCTGCTGCGCGAATGGTTCGGCACCGGTCTGCGGCTGCCGCGAGTGCGGTCCACCGGCGGGGTGATCGTGGTGCTGGTGCTGGTTTTTTATCCCTACGTTTATCTGCTGGCGCGTACCGCGTTTCTGGCCCAGGGCAAGGGTTTGATGGAAGCGGCGCGGGTGCTCGGGCAGTCGCCGTGGCAGGCGTTCTGGCGGGTTGCGCTGCCGATGGCGCGTCCGGCGATTGGCGCGGGCGTGGCGCTGGCGCTGATGGAAACCCTCGCCGATTTTGGCGCGGTGTCGGTGTTCAACTTCGACACCTTCACCACGGCAATCTACAAGACCTGGTACGGCTTCTTCAGCCTGCCCAGCGCCGCGCAACTGGCCAGTCTGTTGCTGCTGGTGGTGATGCTGGTGCTGTACGGCGAGCGCCGCGCGCGCGGGGCGAATCGGGCCGGCAATGAGCGGCCACGGGTGAAGGCGCTGTATCACCTGCGCGGGCTCAAGGCATTCGCGGCGACAGGCTGGTGTGGATTGGTGTTCGCCTGCGCCTTCGTTATCCCGGTTTTGCAACTGATCGTGTGGTTCTGGCAGCGCGGGCGCTTCGATCTGGATGAACGCTACGCCGGGCTGATCCTGCACACGCTGTATCTGGGCGCGATGGCAGCGCTGATCACCGTCAGCGTTGCGCTGTTGCTGGCGTTTGCCCGGCGCCTGGCACCGACCCAAGCGATCAACTCCGGGGTCGGTCTGGCCAATCTCGGCTACGCCTTGCCCGGTTCGGTGCTGGCGGTGTCGATCATGCTGGCCTTCAGTTATCTGGATCGTGAGCTGGTGATTCCGTTTTCGTCATGGCTCGGCGGTGCCGGCAAACCTTTGCTGCTCGGCAGCCTCGCAGCGTTACTGATGGCTTATCTGGTGCGCTTCATTGCTGTCGCTTACGGGCCGCTGGAAAGCAGTCTGGCGCGTATACGGCCATCTTTGCCTGAAGCGGCACGTAGCCTGGGTGTCAGTGGGCCACGACTGTTTTTCAAAGTGTATCTGCCGCTGTTGCTGCCCGGCACCTTGAGCGCGGCGTTGCTGGTGTTCGTCGATGTGCTCAAGGAAATGCCCGCGACCCTGCTGATGCGCCCGTTTGGCTGGGACACGCTGGCGGTGCGCATCTTCGAAATGACCAGCGAAGGCGAATGGGCGCGCGCCTCATTGCCGGCATTGACCCTGGTGCTGGTTGGTCTGTTGCCGGTCATCGGGCTGATCCGACGTTCAGCGCACCGAAACACTTAGTAGTGAGTCCTACATCATGCGGCTACAATGCGCGGCATTCGGTGCGGTTCGTCTGACAGACCCGTGCGCTGGAATCGGCTGCAAGCCTTACTTATCAAGGCTTTCAGCCGTATAGCGGCGGTCCGCACCCTCGCCACGCCCGGAAGGAGAAACCCATGGGACAGCGTACGCCTCTGTATGACCTGCACCTCGCGCTTGGCGCGAAGATGGTCGATTTTGGCGGTTGGGACATGCCACTGCATTACGGCTCGCAGGTCGAGGAGCACCACGAAGTGCGCCGCGATTGCGGGGTGTTCGATGTTTCCCATATGACCGTGATCGATGTCACCGGCGCCCAGGCCAAGGCCTGGCTTCAGCATTTGCTGGCCAACGACGTCGAACGTCTGCACCGCCCGGGCCGGGCGTTGTACAGCACCATGCTCAATGAGCGCGGTGGCATCGTCGACGACATGATCGTCTACCGCCTCGACGACGCTTACCGGCTGGTGTTCAACGCCTCGACCCGCGATCAGGATCTGGCCTGGATGAACGCCCAGCTCGGCGCCTACGACGTGCAATTGCACGAGCGCTGCGAGCTGGCGATGCTCGCCATTCAGGGACCGCAGGCGCGGCACAAGATTGCCGAACTGGTCACCCAGTCGCGCGCCACGCTGATCCAGCAACTCAAACCTTTCGAAGGCGCCATCGACGGCGACTGGTTCATCGCGCGTACCGGTTACACCGGCGAGGATGGCCTGGAAATCTGCCTGCCCGCCAATCAGGCGCCGGGTTTCTTCAACGATCTGGTCGGTGCCGGTATTTCGCCGATCGGCCTTGGCGCTCGCGACACCTTGCGTGTCGAGGCCGGAATGAACCTGTACGGTCAGGACATTCATCAGGACGTTTCACCGCTGGCCTCGAACATGGCCTGGAGCATCGCCTGGGAGCCGGCCTCGCGGCAGTTCATCGGCCGCGCGGCGCTGGAGGCGGAAAAAACCGCCGGCGTGGCGCACAAACTGGTCGGTCTGGTGCTGGAAGAACGCGGGGTTTTGCGCGCTCACCAGGTGGTGCGCATCGCCGATGTTGGCGAAGGGGAGATCACCAGTGGTAGTTTCTCTCCTACGCTGAGCAAATCGATTGCCCTGGCGCGTGTACCGATGGCAACCGCCGACCGCGCCGAAGTGGAAATCCGTGGCAAGTGGTACCCGGTACGGGTGGTCAAACCGACCTTCGTCCGCCATGGCAAAACTTTGATCTAACCTTTTTTGGCGGGCACGACCGCTGACAATTTCTCGAGGACACCGAAGATGAGCGATATCCCTGCCGAACTGCGTTTTGCCGAAAGTCATGAATGGGCGCGTCTGGAAGCCGACGGCACCGTCACCGTGGGCATCAGCGATCACGCGCAGGAAGCGCTGGGCGACGTGGTGTTCGTCGAGTTGACCGAAGTCGGCAAGGTGTTCGCCGCCGGTGATCAATCCGGCGTGGTCGAGTCGGTGAAAGCCGCCTCCGACATCTACGCCCCGGTCAGCGGTGAAGTCATCGCGATCAACGAAGAGCTGGGCGGCTCGCCCGAGCTGCTGAACTCCGACCCGTACGGCGCGTGGATCTTCAAGCTCAAGCCAAGCGACAAGGCCGAGCTGGACAAGCTGCTGGATGCTGGCGCGTACAAGGCTGCAATCGGCGAGTAAATTGCCGGCCAAACCCGAAGCCCCGATTCGTCGGGGTTTTTTTATGGGCGACGAATATCCCTTTGTGGGAGCGAGCCTGCTCGCGAAAGCGCCATATCAGTCGATACCAATGTGTCTGAAACACCGCTTTCGCGAGCGGGCTCGCTCCCACAGGGACGGCGTGATCTTGAAAATTCGCCTGCTATGCTGGTTTGACCGTGTCATTGACGCCAAGCGCCAGCCAGGAGAGCCCGTCATGTCCCAGTCGCCGTCCCTGAGCCAGTTACGCGATTCCGAAGCCTTTATGCGCCGCCACCTCGGCCCGGATGCCGCCGAGCGGCAGGCGATGCTCGACAGCCTCGGCCTGGGCAGTCGCGCCGAGCTGATCGAGCAGACTGTGCCACCGGGCATTCGCTTCAATCGCGCACTGGATTTGCCGCCGGCCCTCGACGAACAGGCTGCGCTGGCGAAGCTGCGCGGTTATGCCGAGCAGAATCAGCTATTCACCAGCCTGATCGGCATGGGCTACCACGGCACCGTCACGCCAACCGTCATTTTGCGCAACGTCCTGGAAAATCCCGGCTGGTACACTGCGTACACCCCATACCAACCAGAAATCGCCCAGGGCCGGCTCGAAGCGCTGCTGAATTTTCAGCAACTGACCATCGACCTTACCGGTCTGGAACTGGCCAACGCCTCGTTGCTCGATGAGGCTACCGCAGCGGCCGAAGCCATGGCTTTGGCCAAGCGCGTGGCGAAGTCGAAGAGCAATCTGTTCTTTGTGGATGAAAACTGCCATCCGCAAACCCTCTCCGTGGTGCAGACTCGCGCCGAAGGCTTCGGCTTCGAGCTGATCATCGACGCGGTGGATAATCTGGCGCAGCACGAGGTGTTCGGTGCGCTGCTGCAATATCCCGACACTCACGGCGAAATCCGCGACCTCAAACCCTTGATCAATCACCTGCACGCGCAACAGGCCCTGGCCTGTGTCGCCACCGATTTGCTCAGCCTGCTGTTGCTGACGCCGCCGGGTGAGTTGGGTGCCGATGTGGTGTTCGGTTCGTCCCAGCGCTTCGGTGTGCCGATGGGTTATGGCGGGCCGCACGCGGCGTTCTTCGCCAGCCGCGAGGAATACAAACGGGCGATTCCGGGGCGGATCATCGGTGTGTCGAAAGATGCTCGCGGCAACGTCGCGCTGCGCATGGCTCTGCAAACCCGCGAGCAACACATTCGCCGCGAGAAAGCCAATTCGAACATCTGCACAGCGCAGGTGCTGCTGGCCAATATCGCCAGTTGCTACGCGGTGTATCACGGCCCCGAGGGTTTGAAGCGTATCGCCCAGCGCGTGCATCGCCTGACCTGCATCCTCGCGGCGGGCCTTGAGCGCAACGGCATCAAGCGGCTCAACAAGCAGTTCTTCGACACCCTGACCCTGGAGGTCGGCGGCGCACAAACCGCAATCATCGAAAGCGCTCAGGCAGCGCAGATCAACCTGCGCATTCTTGGTCGCGGCCGCGTCGGGCTGAGTCTGGACGAGGGTTGTGATGAGCACACCGTGGCCAAACTGTTCGATGTGCTGCTCGGCGCCGATCACGGCCTGAGCGTTGATGCGCTTGATGCGCAGGACATCGCCTCGGGAATTGCTCACGAACTCCAGCGCAGTACGCCGTACCTGCAACATCCGGTGTTCAACGCCCATCACAGCGAAACCGAGATGCTGCGTTATCTCAAACAGCTGGAAAACAAGGATCTGGCGCTCAACCAGTCGATGATCCCGCTGGGCTCGTGCACGATGAAACTCAACGCCACCAGCGAGATGATCCCGATCACCTGGCCGCAGTTCGCCCATCTGCATCCGTTCGTGCCGAGTGAGCAGGCCGTTGGTTACACGCTGATGATCGAGGAGCTTGAGCGTTGGCTCTGCGCGATTACCGGTTTCGATGCGATCTGCATGCAGCCCAACTCCGGCGCGCAGGGCGAGTACGCCGGGCTTTTGGCTATTCGCAAATATCACGAGAGTCGGCGCGAGGGCGCGCGGGATATCTGTCTGATTCCGTCGTCGGCCCACGGCACCAATCCGGCCTCGGCGCAGATGGCCGGGATGCGTGTGGTGATTGTCGAATGCGATGAGGCGGGCAACGTCGATCTGGATGATTTGAAGCTGAAAGCCGCCGAGGCCGGGAACAAGTTGTCGTGCCTGATGGCGACCTATCCGTCGACCCACGGGGTTTACGAGGAAGGCATCAGCGAAATCTGCGCAGTGATTCACCAGCATGGCGGCCAGGTGTATATGGATGGCGCCAACCTCAATGCCCAGGTCGGCCTGGCCAGACCGGCGGACATCGGCGCCGACGTGTCGCACATGAATCTGCACAAGACCTTCTGCATTCCCCATGGCGGCGGCGGGCCGGGTATGGGCCCGATCGGCGTTCGCGCGCATCTGGCGCCGTTTGTGGCCAACCACCCAGTGGTGCCGATCGACGGGCCGCTGGCGCAGAACGGCGCGGTCAGCGCAGCACCCTGGGGCAGCGCGAGCATTTTGCCGATCAGCTGGATGTATATCGCCATGATGGGCCCCCAACTGGCGGACGCTAGCGAGGTGGCGATTCTGGCGGCGAATTATCTGGCGCAACATCTATCCGGCGCGTTCCCGGTGCTCTACACCGGGCGCAATGGCCGCGTGGCCCATGAATGCATTCTTGATCTGCGCCCACTGAAGGCGCAGACCGGCATCAGCGAGGAAGACGTTGCCAAGCGGCTGATGGATTACGGGTTCCACGCGCCGACCATGTCCTTCCCGGTGCCCGGTACGTTGATGGTCGAGCCGACCGAGAGCGAATCCAAGGCAGAGCTCGACCGCTTCATCGCGGCGATGCTGAGCATTCGCGCCGAGATCAATGAAGTGCAGAAGGGCAACTGGCCGGGCGAAGACAACCCGCTGAAGCGCGCGCCGCATACCTTGGCCGATGTCACCGGAATCTGGGAACGGCCCTACAGCATCGAACAGGCCATCACCCCGGATGCGCACACGCGCTTGCACAAATATTGGCCGGCGGTGAATCGGGTGGATAACGTTTACGGCGATCGCAATCTGTATTGCGCCTGTGTACCGGTCGATGATTACCGCTGATCTCTAAATCCACCACCGTCCCTGTGTGAGCGAGCCTGCTTGCGAAAGCAATCGTCCAGCCAGCATTTTCAGTGACTGGCTCACCGCTTTCGCGAGCAGGCTCGCTCCCACAAGGCATGGTGGTGAGGCGGTAATCCGGGCAAAAAAATGCCGCTCGATCGAGCGGCATTTTTCATGGCGCGAGGCTTACTCGGAAGCCACGGCGTTCTTCGCCAGGATCGCGTTCGCCAGTTCCATGTCCGAAGCCTGCAGGCCCGGGTTGTCGGCGCGGACTTTCTGCATCGCCGCTTCCAGGTACGGGCCACGGATGCCGCCGTCGCTGGCGACGAAGCTGCCGGCGTCGTCCTGGGCGGCGACGATCAGCTTGTGATCCTTGAACGTCAGGTAGGTCGATCCGGTGGTGGCACCGGAGGAAATGACGTTACGCCAAAAGCTGTCCGCCATGGCCGAACCAACGGGAAGCGACAGCAGGGCCAAGGTGGCGACAGCGAGTTTGAGACGCATGATGAGGTGACTCCTGGGGATTGACTACGGCGTTGGATAGGCGATTCCCCGATCCAGTTCCGTGCCGACTTATTTCAACTCACTTTGTGGCGTCACCCGCAGCACTTCTTCCACGGTGGTCAACCCTGCGGCGACTTTCTGCGCACCGGACAGGCGCAGGCTGCGCATGCCTTCCTTGAAGGCCTGGCGGCGAATCGCGGTGAGGTCGGTATCCGGGGTGATCAGTGCTTTGAGGCTGTCGCTCAGCTGCATGATTTCGTAGACCCCGGCGCGGCCGCGATAGCCGGTGTCGCGGCATTCCAGGCAGCCGATCGCCCGTTGCGCATTGCTCGGCAGCGACGCCTGCCAGGGCCGGGTCAGGGTTTGCCAGTCTTCTTCATCGAGCGTCAACGGTGCCTTGCAGTGCGGGCATAACGTGCGCACCAGACGCTGGGCCATGACCCCAAGCACGGTGGCCTTGATCAGGTAATGCGGCACGCCAAGCTCAAGCAGACGGCTGATCGCGCTTGGCGCATCGTTGGTGTGCAGCGTCGACAGAACCAAGTGCCCGGTGAGCGCGGCCTGAATCGCCATTTCGGCAGTTTCAAGGTCGCGGATCTCGCCGATCATGATGATGTCCGGGTCTTGCCGCATCAGCGCGCGGACCCCGGCAGCGAAGGTCAGCTCGATGTTGTGCTGCACCTGCATCTGGTTGAAGGCCGGCTCGACCATTTCGATCGGGTCTTCAATGGTGCAGAGATTGACCTCCGGCGTCGCCAGTTTTTTCAGCGTGGTGTACAGGGTGGTGGTCTTGCCCGAACCGGTCGGCCCGGTGACCAGGATGATGCCGTTGGGTTGCCGGGTCATGTCCTGCCAGCGGCGCAAATCGTCGGCGCTGAAACCCAACTGGTCAAAATTCTTCAGCAGCACTTCCGGGTCGAAAATCCGCATGACCATCTTTTCGCCGAACGCCGTCGGCAAGGTCGACAGCCGCAGCTCCACTTCGCCGCCGTCCGGGGTCTTGGTCTTGACCCGGCCATCCTGGGGTTTGCGCTTTTCCGCGACGTTCATGCGACCGAGGCTTTTCAGGCGACTGACGATCGCCATGGTCACTTGCGGCGGAAATTGATAGACGTTGTGCAGCACACCATCGATGCGAAAGCGCACGGTGCCATGCTCGCGGCGCGGTTCGATGTGGATATCGCTGGCGCGCTGCTGGAAGGCGTACTGGAACAGCCAGTCGACGATGTTGACGATGTGCGCGTCGTTGGCGTCCGGCTCCTGATCGCTGGCGCCAAGGTTGAGCAGTTGTTCGAAATTGCCGAGGTTGCCGCCCTGGGCGTCGGCGTTGCTGGCGCCGCTGACCGATTTGGCCAGACGAAAGAATTCGACGCTGAAGCGCTGGATGTCCACCGGATTGGCCACAACGCGTTTGATCGGCAGCTTCAATACGTGGGTCAGATCGGCTTCCCAACCGCTGACGTAAGGCTGCGCGCTGGCCACGGTGACCGAGTCGCGGTCCACGGCGACGGCGAGAATCTTGTGCCGTTGCGCGAAGGCGTAGGACATCAGCGGTGTGATCGCCGCAACATTGATTTTCAGCGGATCGATGCGCAAATACGGCTGGCCGGCCTGCTGCGCCAGCCATAGGGTCAGGCTTTCCAGATCCAGATGTTTGCCCGGACGGCTGAGGTCGTCGAGTTGCTGGCTGGCGATGAATTCCAGCGGATGCATCTGCCCGTGAGCAGCATGGCGACGGCGGGCATTGAGCGCCTGTTCCGCCGCGTCCTGGCAGATGAAGCCTTGGGCGACCAATTCTCGCAACACATCGTTGAGGTCGAGCCAGCGGTCCTGAGTGACAAATTGAACGGACATGCGGCTTTCCTTTTTAAGCGTCATGCGCAAAAGGATAGTCGTGGCTCTGCTGACCGTTGGGCCACTACCCGACGAAGCCGTTGCCGGATTTGTCAGCCGGCAGCCTGGGCGGGCGCCTGCCACGCCGCGTCGGCGTTGTGCAGCTCCACCGCGCAGACGCTGATCAGGTTGCGCAGTTTTTCCGCGATCACTTGCGCGCGATGCCAGCTCAGGCCGCTCATGAGCAGATCGATCGACAGCAGATCGTCCTGGCGGTGGACGTTGACCTGCTCGGGGGTCAGAAACTGCAAGGCGAACAGATTCAGCACGCGCACCAGCAGGTCCGGCTCGGCCTCGGCAAGGATTCGGTACTGCGCCAGGCAGTGAGCGTTGTTGACGTTCCAGACATCGGCGCGGGCAGGCGCGCTGTTCACGGCTTCAAGATGCGGCATGGCAAATCTCCAGATCAGTGGAGAAATTTTTACATTCGGTGCGGGGTATTTCTTGGCTATGATCGGCGCCTGTACAGATTTATCGAAAGAATTGATTCGTGAAAGCTGATCTTTAAGGATTTTTTATGCACAGCGAACTTGATGCTTACGACCGCAAGATCCTTGCCTTGCTCCAGGAAGACGCTTCGCTGTCGAGCGCGCAGATCGCCGAACAGGTCGGCCTGTCGCAATCGCCGTGCTGGCGGCGGATTCAGCGGATGAAGGAGGAGGGCATCATTCGCGGCCAGGTGACCTTGCTGGATCGCAAGAAGATCGGCTTGAACACGCAGATCTTTGCCGAGATCAAACTCAACGCTCATGGGCGTTCGAACTTCACTGAATTCACCGAGGCGATTCGCGGCTTTCCGGAAGTGCTGGAGTGTTATGTGCTGATGGGTGCGGTGGATTTCATGCTGCGCATTGTCGCGGCGGACATCGAGGCGTACGAGCGGTTCTTCTTCGAGAAACTGTCGCTGGTGCCGGGGATTCAGGAAGTGAATTCGATTGTGGCGCTGTCGGAGATCAAGTCCACCACCAGCCTGCCGGTTTGAGGTAAGGCAGCTGGCCTCTTCGCGAGCAGGCTCGCTCCCACAGGGGATTGCATTCCAATGTGGGAGCGAGCCTGCTCGCGAAAGCGGTATTACATGCGCAGGAGCATTTTCCAGGCGCGGTTCTGGTACACCGCAATCGCTTGATGCTTGCGCGCATCGAGCAGTTCGTCGGTGATGGTCGGCTCGTTGGCCAGTTGCGCCAGTTTGTTCAGCTCACCATACAGGCGATCCATTTCCGGGATGTCCAGCACGTTGCGTGCATGGTGCAACCAGACCTGGATGCGCTCGATACGCGGCAGTTGCTCGGCGAGGTCTTCCGGCTGCTGCTGATAGCGCTGCAGCTGCAGAGCGGTGGCTTCTTCACCCAACAGACGCGGCAGCCAGCTGTGCAGTTGCGCGTCACCCTGACGATTACCGCGAGTGTTGCGGTCGGCGGTCCAGGTGCGTGCCAGCAGCCAGCGGGAAGCGTTCAGCGAGAACTGGCCCCAGCGCGGGTCTTCCAGTTCTTCGAGGAACTGCTCCGGCGCGGCCTTGCGCACGTCTTCATCTTCGATACCGACCTGTACCAGCGGACGCCAGTCTTCCAGCAAGGCATCGAGGGCCACGCGCAAATCGTGGGTCGACTGACGCGGCGCGGCCTGGCCGAGGCTGCTGAGCAGGGCGCGCATTTCCGCGAGGTTCTCGACCCAATCCTGCAGCAGGCGCCAGTGGCCGTTGAAGCGATATTGCTCGGCCAGTCGCTGGCTGCTGCCGAGCAGATGCCAGCTCAGCGCGGCGAAGGCGTCGTCAAGGCGGGTTTCTGTAGTGAGTTGCGGCGCCGGCAGGCTCAGCGAGTAGCTGTTGGCGTCGTGCAGGCGATAACCGCGCTCGGCCTTGCTGATATCGCACGGCATCAGTGCCAGGGTTTCGGCCAGTTCGGCAGCCAGTTCCAGCAGCGCGGCAGGCTCGCCTTCGCGCAGCTCCAGTTCCAGCTCGCAGATTTCTTCCTTCTGCTTGCCGACCACCACGTGACCGAGATCCAGCGCGGCTTCGATGACCACTTTGGTCTTGCCACGGCCCCAGGCGATTTCGGCGCGCTCGCGGACGAAATCGGTGGTGAAGATCGGCTTGAGGGTTTTCTTGTCCAGCTCGGCCAGCGCCTCGGGCCAGCATTCGCCGTCGAGTTTCTTCACATCGAGCTTGGCTTTCGGCAGTTTCCAGTCGTATTCGTTACGCTCGGACAGACCGGCGACGCTCTGGCCACGGGTCTTGAGGGTTTGAATCACTTCGTCACCATCCTTGCGCAGGCGCAGGGCGACTTTGGCCTGGGCGAGGTCGCGCTCGGGGGTGTCGAAATACTGGTTCATCAACTCACGGCGTTCCCAGCCACTTTTGTTGCGTTTCTTCAGCAGCGGGTGCTCGCGCAGGGCAGCGAGGGTTTCGCGGCTGACGCGGAGTTTGATTTCAGTTTCTTTTTGCATGGCCGGAACATCCAGAATCGGGAGCGCAGCCGGGGGAATGTGTGGCTGCCAAGGCCGTGCAGTGTACAGGAGTCAAACTTCCTACGCCCTGCGGCGGTTTATTCCGCGCGCCGGATGGTTCTATAGTGGGCCTCAATCCGGGACCTGGAGTCAGTGATGCCATTGCCGTCCATGCAAGACCAGTTCGCCGCGCTGATTGCCGCGCCATCGGTCAGCTGTACCCAACCGAACCTGGACCAGTCCAACCACGCCGTCATCGATCTGCTCGCTGGCTGGCTCGGTGACCTGGGTTTCAGCTGCGATATCCAGCAGGTCAGCCCCGGCAAATTCAATCTGCTCGCCAGTTTCGGCAGTGGCCCCGGCGGCCTGGTGCTGGCCGGGCACAGCGACACCGTGCCCTACGACGACGCGTTGTGGCAGACCGATCCGCTGAAGCTCACCGAAGTCGATGGCCGCTGGGTCGGTCTGGGCAGCTGCGACATGAAGGGCTTCTTCGCGCTGATCATCGAAGCCGTGCAGCCGCTGCTCGATCAGCCGTTCAGACAACCGCTGTTGATCCTCGCCACCTGCGACGAAGAAAGCTCGATGTCCGGCGCCCGCGCGCTGGCCGAGGCCGGGCAACCGTTGGGCCGCGCGGCGGTGATCGGCGAGCCGACCGGGCTCAAGCCGATCCGCATGCACAAAGGCATCATGATGGAGCGCATCGACATCCTCGGCCAAAGCGGCCACTCGTCTGATCCGCGCCTGGGCCACAGCGCCCTTGAAGCGATGCACGATGCCATCGGCGAACTGCGCGGCCTGCGCCTGTTGTGGCAGCGCGAATTCAGCAATCCACAGTTCAGCGTGCCGCAACCGACCATGAACTTCGGCTGCATTCATGGTGGCGACAACCCCAATCGCATCTGCGGCCAGTGTTCGCTGGAATTCGACCTGCGGCCGCTGCCGGGCATGGACCCGAACCTGCTGCGCGCGGAAATCCTGCGCAAGCTCAACCCGGTGGCCGAGCGGCATAAGGTGAAAATCGATTACAAACCGCTGTTCCCGGAAGTGCCGCCGTTCGAGCAGGCCGAGGATGCCGAACTGGTGCGCATCGCCGAAAAGCTCACCGGCCATCGCGCCGAAGCAGTAGCGTTCGGCACCGAAGCGCCTTATCTTCAGCGCCTCGGCTGCGAAACCATCGTCCTCGGCCCCGGCGACATTGCCTGCGCGCATCAGCCTGGCGAGTACCTTGAAATGTCACGTTTGCAGCCTACCGTGCATCTATTACGGCAACTGATTGAACATTACTGCCTGAGCCCGGACAAAGTTCTATGAATTGAACACTGTCCATGTGGGAGCGGGCTTGCTCGCGAAGGCGGTGCGTCAGACACATAGATGTCTACGGATACGCCGCCTTCGCGAGCAAGCCCGCTCTCACGAGGGATCTATGTGTTGCCTGATCAAACGCTGTAAATTGCCAGCATTCCAACCCGTATTCATGAGGAGAGCGCGCGTGTCGCCAAGCCTGTTCCGACGATAACCATCAGCCCGCTGTGCGTTTTTCGTTTCGCCCCTTTTCCGGCTGCTATTTATTACAGGCCCAGGTTCATGCCCGAATACGTCAATTGGCTTCGTCACGCGTCCCCGTACATCAATGCCCACCGCGATTGCACCTTCGTCGTCATGCTGCCCGGCGACGGCGTGGACCATCCGAATTTCGGCAACATCGTTCACGACATCGTTCTGCTGCACAGCCTTGGCGTGCGTCTGGTGCTGGTGCACGGCTCGCGCCCGCAGATCGAAACCCGCCTTGCCGCCCGTGGCCTGACCCCGCATTACCACCACGGCATGCGCATCACCGATGCCGCGACCCTGGAATGTGTGATTGATGCGGTCGGCCAGTTGCGCATTGCCATCGAAGCGCGGCTGTCGATGGACATGGCCTCGTCGCCGATGCAGGGCTCGCGTCTGCGCGTGGCCAGCGGCAATCTCGTCACCGCGCGGCCGATTGGCGTGCTGGAAGGTGTTGACTATCACCACACCGGAGAAGTACGTCGGGTCGACCGCAAAGGCATCAATCGCCTGCTCGATGAGCGCTCGATCGTGTTGCTGTCGCCGTTGGGCTATTCGCCGACCGGCGAGATCTTCAACCTCGCCTGCGAAGACGTCGCCACCCGCGCCGCGATCGACCTGGGCGCGGACAAGCTGCTGTTGTTCGGCGCCGAGCTCGGCCTGATCGACGAGAACGGCAAACTGGTGCGCGAACTGCGCCCGCAACAAGTGCCGGCCCATTTGCAGCGCCTCGGCATGAGCAACTATCAAGCGGAGTTGCTCGATGCCGCCGCCGAAGCCTGCCGTGGCGGCGTGGCGCGCAGCCATATCGTCAGTTATGCCGAAGACGGCGCCCTGCTGACCGAACTGTTCACCCGTGACGGTGGCGGTACGCTGGTGGCGCAAGAACAATTCGAACTGGTGCGCGAGGCGGCGATTGAAGACGTCGGCGGCCTGCTCGATCTGATCAGTCCGCTGGAAGAGCAGGGCATTCTGGTGCGCCGCTCGCGGGAAGTGCTGGAGCGCGAGATCGAGCAGTTCAGCGTGGTTGAACGGGAAGGCATGATCATCGCCTGTGCGGCGCTGTATCAGATTGCCGATTCCGATGCCGGCGAACTGGCGTGCCTGGCGGTGAATCCGGAGTATCGCCATGGCGGACGCGGCGACGAATTGCTCGAGCGCATCGAAACCCGGGCAAGGGCGCAGGGTCTGAAAACCCTGTTCGTACTCACCACGCGCACCGCGCACTGGTTCCGCGAGCGCGGTTTCGAGCCAAGCAGCGTAGAACGCCTGCCAGCGGCGCGGGCGTCGCTGTACAACTATCAGCGTAATTCGAAGATTTTCGAAAAAACTCTGTAAAACCGTGTCGCTCCATTCGCGAGCAGGTCGAATCGTCGCACCGTCGCTCCCACAGGAAAGCGCATTCCAGTGTGGGAGCGAGAATGCTCGCGAAGCTTTTTACTGAGTGATGAATTTCGCGCTGACGTACGGCGAATAGTCCGGCAGCACCGTCTCGACCTTGCCCTGTTCCTTCAAGAATTTCGCCGTTTGCGCAATTGCCTTTGCGGTGCCGCCGTCCAGCAGCGCCGTGGTTTGCTGCGTCTTCGCGTCGGGGAATGCCGAACCGGCCAGCAGTTCCGGCACATCCGCCGCGTTGGCACCGGTCAGTTTGGCGATTTTCTGCACAGGCACCGAGTCGGCCGTCCAGCTGTCTTTGTGCGCGGCGTAGTCAGCGAACGAGTCCAGGGTGACCTTGGCGAATTTCGCCACGACCTCGGGATGCTTCTCAGCAAAATCCTTGCGCGTCACCCACACCTCGAAGGTCGGCGCACCCCACTGGCCGACCTGGGCGGCGTCGGTCAGGGTCTTGCCGGTCTTGCGGATCTCGCCCAGCGCCGGCGACCAGACGAAAGCGCCATCAATGTCGCCACGCTTCCACGCTGCAGCGATTTCCGCCGGTTGCAGATTGACCACTTTGACTTGCGAAGTATTCAGGCCCCAGTGCTGCAGTGCGCCGAGCAGACTGTAGTGCGAGGTCGATACGAACGGTGTGGCGATGGTTTTGCCGATCAGGTCCTGTGGCTTGTCGATGCCGCTGCCGTTGCGCACCACCAAGGCTTCGGCGGCATTGATCTGCGCGGAGACGATGAACGCGACAATTGGCAGATTACGTGAGGCTGCCGCAGCCAGTGGGCTCGAGCCGAGGTTGCCGATCTGCACGTCGCCGGAAGCAATGGCTGTCACTACTTCCGGGCCGCTGTTGAACCGGCGCCAGTCGATCTTCTCGCCAATGGTTTTTTCATAGACGCCGTCGGCCTGCGGCACTTTGCTTGGATCAATGCCGGTTTGATAGCCCACAGTCAGACCGGCGGCCTGTGCGGAAAAAGAAAACAGTGCCGACACACAAACTGTAACAAATTGACTAGATAGTGCGCGTTTCGCCATGATGCGTCGCCTTTTCGATGGGATTTGCCGTGTTGGGAATACGGCAAAGCTAATCGATCTAAAAAAAGGTCAACAAATACCATTTAGGAATGAGCTTAGGCGCCGATACGCTGTTTCCCGGCGCGAATGGCCATTAATGGGCCATATGCCTGAATGGCATGAAAAAGAGCGAATAAATTCTTTTTGGGTTTATCAGGAAGTCTTTACCCTGCAGGGACCAAATCACTCGCGATTAGACGATGGTCGTAGACATACAAGGTTACGATTGACTTGGCAGTCACGGTCTGGCGCTAATCGCGAATCTTAGGATTCAGGGCAAATCGACCCCGAACCAGGAACACAAGAATTAGAACGAGAGGAGCGATACATGAACAAGTCCACCTTGGCCCTGGCTGTGGCCGTTGGGGTTATGGCGCAGCAGGCAGGCGCCGCCGGTTTCATCGAAGACAGCAAGGCTACTCTGGGTCTGCGTAACTTCTATATCAACACTGACAACCGTGACGGTGCTGGCGCCAACAAAAACGAAGAGTGGGGCCAAGGCTTCGATCTGCGTTTCATCTCCGGTTACACCCAAGGCACCGTCGGTTTCGGTCTCGACGCCATCGGCCTGCTGGGCATTCGCCTGGATTCGGGTGGCGGTACCAACGGCAACAGCGGCACCGCTTACGGCGGCACCGTGTTCCCGAGCGAGTCCAATGGTAAAGCTGTGGACAACTTTTCCAGCCTGGGTCTGACAGCCAAAGCCAAGATCTCCCAGACTGAATTGAAGCTTGGTACCCTGCAGCCAAAACTGCCGGTAATCGTGACCAACGACGGTCGTCTGCTGCCACAAACCTGGCAGGGCGGCCAGATCACATCCGGCGAGATCAAGGACCTGACCCTGGTCGGCGGTCAGATCGAAGCGGTTAAAGGCCGTAACTCCAGCAACAACGAAAACCTCTCGATCGGTGGCGCCAACACCCGTGGCACCGCTTTCCGGGACAGCAACAAGTTCATCTACGCTGGTGGTGACTACAAGATCACCAAAGACCTTACTGCCCAGTACTACTACGGCAACCTGGAAGACTTCTACAAGCAGCACTTCCTCGGTCTGGTACACAACTGGTCGATCGGCCCGGGTGTGTTGAAGTCTGACCTGCGCTATTTCAACAGCTCCGATGATGGCAAGAACGGCACTGACTCGGCGTACTACAGCTCGGGTAACTACACCGGTTTCCGTAACGGCCGTGGTGAAGTCGACAACAACCTGTACAGCGGTCTGTTCCTGTACACCGTTGCCGGTCACACCTTTGGTGGCGGTTACCAGGTTTCCAACGGCAGCAGCGACTTCCCTTGGCTGAACCAGGGTGACGGTTCGTCGAACTACACCATCACCGACATGCAGATCCAGAAGTTCGGTCGTGCCGGTGAGAAAACCTGGCAGGCTCGCTACTCCTATGACTTCGCCAAGGTCGGCGTACCTGGCCTGACCGCCGGTGTGGTTTACCTGAAAGGTGACAGCATCGACACCGTGGGCACCAACGGTCGCGAGAGCGCCTCGAACCGCTCCGAGTGGGAACGCGACTTCACCATTGGTTACGTAGTACCGGAAGGCCCGTTCAAGAACGTCGGCCTGATGTGGAAAAACGCTGTATGGCGCACCGACCTGCCGAACACCCGTTCGCAGGACGAGAACCGCCTGATCGTCAGCTACTCGATCCCGCTGCTGTAATAGCACACGAGCAACTGAAGCAAAAAAAGCCCCGTCCGGCATCGCGCCGGACGGGGCTTTTGCGTTTCGAGTCAGGCTCACCCCCGTAAGCCTTTCTCGATGTCCCTCTTTGCTGCAACTCAAGGCCTTCTCGAACCTTGTATTGGATGTTCGTCGCGATGCCGGTCGGTGTCCAATGAACAGATGTTTAATATTCCTTAATCATCTAAATATCTATTTATTTATTCTTTTTCACGCTGATTGATCCCGAGCTACAGTTGTTGTCTCCCATCCCTCATCAGGAGCAGCACCATGAGCCTCAGACTCGGCGACATCGCCCCCGATTTCGAACAGGACTCCAGCGCCGGCAAGATTCGTTTCCACGAATGGCTGGGCGATAGTTGGGGTGTGCTGTTTTCCCATCCGGCGGATTTCACTCCGGTGTGCACCACCGAGCTGGGTTTCACCGCCAAGCTCAAGGATGAATTCAGCCAGCGCGGCGTCAAGACCATCGCGCTGTCGGTCGATCCGGTGGACTCGCATCACAAGTGGATCGAAGACATCAACGAAACCCAGAACACTGTCGTCAACTTTCCGATCCTGGCCGATGCCGATCGCAAGGTTTCCGATCTCTACGACCTGATCCACCCGAACGCCAATGACACCCTGACCGTGCGTTCGCTGTTCGTTATCGATCCGAACAAGAAGATCCGCCTGACCATCACCTACCCGGCGAGCACCGGGCGCAACTTCCACGAGATTTTGCGAGTGATCGATTCGCTGCAACTGACCGACAACTACAAGGTGGCCACCCCGGCCAACTGGCAGGACGGTGAAGAGGTGGTGATCGTGCCGTCGCTCAAGGATGAGGAAGAGATCAAGCAGCGCTTTCCAAAGGGCTATCGGGCGGTGAAACCGTACCTGCGCCTGACGCCGCAGCCGAATAAATAAGATTTGCGGTGCAGCTACCGCCGCTTTCGCGAGCAGGCTCGCTCCCACATTTGCAATGCTTTCCCCTGTGGGAGCGAGCCTGCTCGCGAAGGCGCCAGCCCAGGCAATTGAGAATCCGGAATCACAACGCAGGGGAATTTCGGCCGTTTCGACGGCCTTTTTTTTCGCCTGGATTCTGCTCAGCGGCATATCTCTTAAATGCATAACCAAATGAATAAATATGATTTATGGATATATGAATCAGCTGGTAAGGTCACTGCCATTGAGCGAGATCGCAGCCTGCGAATCGCCTGTAACGCTTGAAGGAATCTGCAATGCTGGTCGTCTCACTTGGTGGCAGCCCCAGCCTGCGCTCCCGTTCCGGGGTGCTGCTGGAGCGCTCGCAACGCTGGTTGCAACAGCAAGGAGTGGAAGTGGTGAGTTATCAGGTACGGGACTTCCCGGCCGAGGATCTGCTCCACGCCCGCTTCGACAGCCCGAAGGTCCTCGACCTGCTGCAACAGATCGCAAACGCCGATGGCCTGCTGATCGCCACGCCGGTGTACAAGGCTTCATTTTCCGGCGCGCTGAAGACCCTGCTGGATCTGCTGCCGGAGCGTGCCTTGAACCACAAGATCGTCTTGCCGATGGCTACCGGCGGCAGCATCGCCCACATGCTGGTGGTCGATTACGCCCTCAAGCCTGTGCTCTCGGCACTCAAGGCCCAGGAAATGCTCCAGGGTATTTTTGCCGAGGACAGCCAGATCGCTTACGGCGAAGGCAGTGCCGCCGCGCAGTTGGCGCCGGCCTTGGAGCAGCGCTTGCACGAGGCCCTGGACCAGTTCATCGGCGCCATGGCGCGCCGGCCGAAACCACTGGAGCCGGGCCTGTTGAACGAACGTTTGTTGAGTGCTCGCTGGAGCATTTAGCCTGATCGAAATTTGAAGTACTGGCCTTACTCGCCCGCCAACGGGCAAGCAGGTGCAGCCACAACCCAACAGCAAAAAGGAGAGCGCTATGCGCACTGTATTTTTGCGTCGTGGTCTGGTCGCTCTGTTTGCTGCGGCTGTCACCTTCGGCGCCATCACCCAAGCTCAAGCCGAGACATTGCGGATCGGTTATCAGAAGTACGGCACGCTGGTGCTGCTCAAAGCCAAAGGCACTCTGGAAAAACGCCTCGCCGCGCAAGGCGTCGACGTGCAATGGACCGAGTTTCCGGGCGGCCCGCAGTTGCTCGAAGGCCTCAACGTCGGTTCGATCGACTTCGGCGTGACCGGCGAAACCCCACCGGTTTTCGCCCAGGCCGCCGGCGCTGATCTGCTCTACGTCGCCTACGAACCGCCAGCGCCGAACAGTGAGGCGATCCTCGTTCCGAAAGACTCGCCGATCAAATCGGTGGCCGATCTCAAGGGCAAGAAAGTCGCCCTGAACAAGGGCTCCAACGTGCACTACCTGCTGGTGCGTGCACTGGCAGACGCCGGCCTCAAGTACAGCGACATTCAAACCGTATTCCTGCCGCCGGCCGATGCCCGCGCTGCGTTCGAGCGTGGCAGTGTCGACGCCTGGGTCATCTGGGATCCGTACCAGGCCGCTGCCGAGAAACAACTGCAAGCGCACACCCTGCGTGACGGCAAAGGCATCGTCGACAACCACCAGTTCTACCTCGCGACCAAACCTTACGCGCAGAAAAATCCCGAGGTGATCAAGACCCTCGTCGAAGAAGTGCGGGCGGTTGGTGAATGGTCGAAAGCCAATCCTGAAGACGTGACGCAACAGGTCGCGCCACTGCTTGGCCTGCCGGCGGACATCACCCTGACCTCGGTGAAACGCCAGGGCTACGGCGCGCTGTTCCTGACCCCGGAAGTAGTCGCCGCGCAACAGAAAATCGCCGACACGTTCTTCCAGCTCAAGCTGATTCCCAAGCCGTTGAGCATCAAGGATGTGATCTGGACCCCGCCGGCCGCTGTGGCCCAAAGCTCCCAAGCCCAGTAATTCGAATCCACAAGGAGACCACTCCATGAGCCTCAATATCTTCTGGTTCCTGCCTACCCACGGCGACGGCCATTACCTTGGCACTGCCGAAGGCGCCCGCGCGGTTGATCACGGTTATTTGCAACAGGTCGCGCAAGCGGCGGATCGTCTGGGCTTCGGCGGTGTGTTGATTCCGACCGGGCGTTCCTGCGAAGACTCATGGCTGGTGGCGGCCTCGCTGATTCCAGTGACCCAGCGCCTGAAGTTTCTGGTCGCCCTGCGCCCCGGGATCATCTCCCCGACGGTCGCGGCGCGGCAGGCAGCGACCCTGGATCGTTTGTCCGGCGGGCGGGCGCTGTTCAATCTGGTCACCGGTGGTGATCCGGAAGAACTGGCCGGTGACGGTCTGTTCCTCAACCACGAAGAGCGCTATCAGGCTTCGGTGGAATTCACCCGCATCTGGCGCCGCGTGCTGGAAGGCGAAACCGTCGATTACGACGGTGAGCACATCAGTGTGAAAGGCGCGAAGCTGCTGTATCCGCCGATCCAGCAACCGCGTCCGCCGCTGTATTTCGGTGGTTCCTCGGAAGCGGCGCAGGATCTGGCCGCCGAACAAGTGGAGATGGTCCTGACCTGGGGCGAGCCGCCGGCCGCGGTGGCCGAGAAGATCGCACAAGTGCGTGCCAAAGCCGCGAAGCTCGGCCGCACTGTGCGCTTCGGTATTCGTCTGCATGTGATCGTGCGTGAAACCAACGCTGAAGCCTGGCAAGCGGCGGATCGGCTGATCTCGCATCTGGACGACGACACCATCCAGCGTGCCCAGGCTTCGCTGGCGCGCTTCGATTCGGTCGGTCAGCAACGCATGGCCGCGCTGCACGGCGGCAGCCGCGACAACCTCGAAGTCAGCCCGAACCTCTGGGCCGGCGTCGGGCTGGTGCGCGGCGGTGCCGGGACCGCACTGGTCGGCGATGGCCCGACCGTGGCGGCGCGGGTCAAGGAATACGCTGATCTTGGCATCGACACGTTCATCTTCTCCGGTTATCCACACCTCGAAGAGTCGTATCGGGTGGCCGAGCTGCTGTTTCCGCACCTCGACGTCGAGCGCCCGGAACTGCCGAAGAGCGCTGGGTACGTCAGCCCGTTCGGCGAGATGGTCGCCAACGACATCCTGCCCAAAGCCGCGTCGCAGAGCTGAGGCGCGGCCATGAAGAAATTTATCCACAGCCTCGCGCCCTGGGCGTTGCCGGTGTTGCTGCTGGCGGTGTGGCAGTTGTCGGTGTCGGCGGGCTGGTTGTCGACACGGATTCTGCCGGCACCGGTGGCGGTGATCGAGGCCGGCGTCAGTCTGGTACGCAGCGGCGAGATCTGGACGCACCTGGCGATCAGCGGCTGGCGCGCGGCCCTTGGTTTCACTATCGGCGGTAGCATCGGCCTGGTGCTGGGCTTTATCACCGGCCTGTCGAAATGGGGCGAGCGCCTGCTCGACAGCTCGGTGCAGATGATCCGCAACGTACCGCATCTGGCGCTGATTCCGCTGGTGATCCTGTGGTTCGGCATCGACGAGTCGGCGAAGATTTTCCTCGTGGCGCTGGGCACCTTGTTCCCGATTTACCTGAACACGTATCACGGCATCCGCAACGTCGACCCGGCGCTGGTGGAGATGGCGCGCAGTTATGGCCTGAGCGGTTTCAGCCTGTTCCGGCAGGTGATTCTGCCGGGCGCACTGCCGTCGATTCTGGTCGGCGTGCGCTTCGCCCTGGGCTTCATGTGGCTGACGCTGATCGTTGCCGAAACGATTTCGGCCAGTTCCGGCATCGGCTATCTGGCGATGAACGCCCGCGAGTTTCTGCAGACCGACGTGGTGGTGCTGGCGATCCTGCTTTATGCGGTGCTGGGTAAACTCGCCGACCTTGCCGCCCGTGGGCTTGAACGTGTGTGGCTGCGCTGGCACCCGGCCTATCAGGTTGCCAAAGGAGGTGCGGCATGACCGCTCAACAACCTCCACGCCTGTTGCGCGGCATTCCACTGGCGGTGCGCAATCTGCAGAAAACCTTTGGCTCACGCCAAGTGTTGCGCGACATCGATCTGCACATTCCGGCGGGCCAATTCGTTGCCGTGGTCGGGCGCAGCGGGTGTGGCAAGAGCACGTTCTTGCGCTTGCTCGCCGGCCTCGATCAACCGACTGGCGGCGACCTGCTCGCCGGCTCCGCGCCGCTCAGCCAGGCGCGCGACGATACGCGGCTGATGTTCCAGGAAGCGCGGCTGCTGCCGTGGAAAAGGATCATCGACAACGTTGGCCTCGGCCTCAAGGGCAACTGGCGCCAGCAAGCGCTGGATGCATTGGACGCAGTCGGCCTGGCCGATCGCGCCAATGACTGGCCGGCGGCATTGTCCGGTGGCCAGAAGCAGCGCGTCGCACTGGCCCGGGCGCTGATCCATCAGCCGCGTCTGCTGCTGCTCGACGAACCGCTCGGCGCACTGGATGCCCTGACCCGCATCGAGATGCAGCAACTGATCGAACGGCTCTGGCAGCAACACGGTTTTACCGTGCTGCTGGTGACCCATGACGTCAGTGAAGCGGTGGCGATTGCCGATCGGGTGATTCTGATCGAGGACGGCGAAGTCGGCCTCGACCTGCACATCGACCTGCCGCGCCCCAGGGTGCGTGGCTCGCACCGCCTCGCCGCGCTGGAAACCGAAGTGCTCAACCGTGTTTTGTCCCTGCCCGGCGAGCCGCCGGCGCCGGAACCCGTTTCACCCCTGCCTACGCAATTGCGTTGGGCGCAATGAAGCAGCTGCAAGCTTCAAGCTACAAGCCGCAAGAACAAGCCTGGTGCTTTTACTTGCAGCTTATGGCTTGGCGCTTGCCGCTCATTTCGATCCCAGGAGAAATGCTATGACTATCAAAGCCATCAACGTGCGCAACCAGTTCAAAGGCTCGATCAAGGAAATCGTTCTCGGCGACGTGCTGTCGGAAATCGACGTGCAGACTGCTTCGGGCATCGTCACTTCGGTGATCACTACCCGCTCGGTCAAAGAGCTGGAGCTGGTGGTCGGCAGTGAGGTGATCGCCTTTGTGAAGTCCACCGAGGTATCGATCGCCAAGTTGTGAACCGGCGAGCAAAAAACAACCCCGGAGGGTGTGAGCCCTGCGGGGTTTCTTTTTGAAGATCAAAAGATCGCAGCCTTCGGCAGCTCCTACTTTGGAACGCGTTCCCATGTGAGCTGCCGAAGGCTGCGATCTTTTAGCGTTTAGGTAAATACGGCGGTAGGTAGAGGCTGATATAGGCATCAAACACCCGCATCCCTTCTTCGGCCATGCGCGGGGTGATCTGCCCGTGCTGCTGCACCGAACGGGCATAAACCCGGTCGCCCAGTTCCATCGCCAGGGCAAACACATCAACATCGTCCGGCAGCCTCGGCAACTCGAAATGCTGGTCGAACAGCTTGTGCATCAGGTCGCCCAGTTCCAGATCGTGCTGGCGGTCAGCCTGGGTGACTTCGGTCAGGCCGTGTTGCGCCAGGATCAATTGCCGCGCGGCTGCGTCTTCGTCGTAGATCTCCAGCATGCGCTGTTCGACCAGTCGCGACAGATCACGCCAGTCGCGCAAAGCATCGTGATCGATCGGCGCTTGCAGGCAGGCGCGGAAGGCTGCGTGGACATCGGCGGTCAGGGCTTCGAGCAGTGCCGGGACGCTGGCGAAGAAGTGATACACGGAGGAGGGCGGAATCTGCGCGCGCTCGGCGACGCTGTAGATCGACAGACTGGCCACGCCCTCGGCCGCCAGCAGGGTGCGCGCGGCGTCGAGTATCGAATCGATCCGCGCCTGGCTGCGGGCACGGGGTTTGCGAACGGTGGCGGGACGCGTCATGGAAGTCTCCTGCGGGGCAGCGGGCATTGTACGAGCAGGCATCTGTGTTGTCTGCCCGGCCGCCTTCGCGAGCAGGCTCGCTCCCACAGGATCCGCTGCGTACATAAAGTCATCGTTCACTGGAGATCAATTGTGGGAGCGAGCCTGCTCGCGAACCGCCGCAGGCGGCTATAAAAAAACGCCGCTGGCTGAATCAGCCAACGGCGTTTTTTTGAAGCTGCAAACCATTTAAACGGTATGCAGATACCAGTTGTACTCAAGGTCGGAGATGGAGTGTTCGAACTCCTCCAGCTCGCTTTCCTTGCAGGCGACGAAGATATCGATGTACTTCGGATCGATGTACTTGGCCATCACCTCGCTGTCGTCCAGCTCGCGCAGGGCATCGCGCAAGTTGTTCGGCAGGCTCTGCTCGTTCTGCTCGTAGCTGTTGCCTTCGACAGGCGCGCCCGGTTCGATCTTGTTGACCAGACCGTGGTGCACGCCGGCCAGTACCGAAGCCATCAGCAGGTACGGGTTGGCGTCTGCGCCGGCCACGCGGTGCTCGATACGCACGGCATCGGCAGAGCCGGTCGGTACGCGAATCGCCACGGTGCGGTTGTCCAGGCCCCAGCACGGCGAGTTCGGTACATAGAACTGCGCGCCGAAGCGACGATACGAGTTGACGTTCGGGCAGAGGAAAGCCATCTGCGCCGGCAGGGTCTCGAGCACACCGCCGATCGCGTGACGCAGCGCGGCGTTCTGCTCGGGATCCTCGCTGGCAAAAATGTTTTTGCCGGCTTTGTCCAGAATCGAAATGTGTACATGCAGACCATTGCCCGCCTGGCCCGGATACGGCTTGGCCATGAAGGTGGTGTCCATTTCATGGTCGTAGGCGATGTTCTTGATCAGACGCTTGAGCAGGACCGCGTAGTCGCAGGCCTTGATCGGGTCGGCGACGTGGTGCAGGTTCACTTCGAACTGCGCCGGGGCACTTTCCTTGACGATCGCATCGGCCGGGATGCCTTGTTCCTTGGCGCCTTCCAGAATGTCCTGGAGGCAGTCGACGTATTCGTCGAGGTCGTCGATCAGGTAGACCTGCGTCGAGTGCGGGCGTTTGCCGGAGATCGGCGAGCGTGGCGGCTGTGGACGGCCGTTCACGTTTTCCTGGTCGATCAGGTAGAACTCGAGTTCGAAGGCGGCGCAGATGGTCAGGCCGAGCTCATCGAACTTGGTCACCACCTGACGCAGCACTTCACGGGGATCGGCGAAGAACGGATCGCCTTCGAGTTCGTGCATGGTCATCAACAGCTGCGCGGTCGGGCGCTTCTGCCAGGGCTCGTTGCACAGGGTATCGGGGATCGGATAGCAGATGCGATCGGCGTCGCCGATGTCCAGGCCCAGACCGGTGCTTTCCACCGTGGAGCCGTTGATATCCAGAGCAAATAGAGAGGCCGGCAGGTTGATGCCTTTCTCGTAAACCTTGTGGAGGCTGGTGCGTTCAATGCGCTTGCCGCGCACCACACCATTCATATCCGCAATCAGAAGGTCAACGTACAGAACCTCAGGATGTTCCTTAAGGAACGCGTTCGCTTCGTTAAGCTGAACGGCACGCGGGGGTACCGACATGATGCAACACCTTTGTTGTTAAAAATATCAATCATTGATCTTTTCTGGTTTCAGTCAACCCGAACGGCCTGCCGAAGTCAAGCGAGGCCTTTTTTGCCCCGAAAAAGCGCTTGAAGGGCATTTATGGGGCACTTTGGGGCACTTTTTCAAACCTTGAACGTTGCTCAGCTGCGGGCTTGAGCAGGCCGTGTTGTATTTTTTACGGGGGTGTTGTGTAAAAAAATGAACAAGGCTAAGCTCCGGTCAAACCCATAACAGCAATAATACCGGGGTGCTTCATGTCTCGCCTGCCGTTAATCGGCATCACCGACTGCTCGCAACAGTCCGGTCTGCATGCTCATCACATCAGTGGCGATCAATCCGTCCGTAGCGCAGCCAGCAAGGCGCGCAGCCTGTCGGCGAGACTCTCGTCAACATCCGACAAAACGGCAGCGTCCGATATTCTGGACGTCGGGCACAGCATCCGCTTTATGGCGTCTCCTTCCACTATAGAACTCTTTCCCTCTCAAAGCCCGTGCCGCACTTGGCGCCGTGCTTTTGATTCTGCACGTTTGCAAAGTGCACGGGAAATGCAACGCCAGCGTCAAGGGCAGGTAAGCTCCTCTTTCATTGTCTATGCGCGGTGCCAGGCGTAAGCCGGCACTGCGCGAGCAAGCCCCCTTTAACGCGACGCCGCAAGCGTCAAAATTGCCTGACATCGCGTCAGGAGACCCAGCCCAGAGGCATTTATGAGTAACAACCTCGACCAGCTCACCGATTGGTTGAAAGACCGCAAGATCACAGAAGTCGAATGCATGATCGCGGACTTGACCGGCATCACCCGGGGCAAGATCTCGCCGACCAACAAGTTCATCGCCGAGAAAGGCATGCGTCTGCCGGAGAGCGTGCTGCTGCAGACCGTGACCGGCGACTACGTCGAAGACGACATCTATTACGAACTGCTCGACCCGGCCGACATCGACATGATCTGCCGTCCCGATCAGAACGCTGTGTACCTGGTGCCGTGGGCCATCGAGCCGACCGCGCAGGTGATCCACGACACCTACGACAAGCAAGGCAACCCGATCGAGCTGTCGCCGCGCAACGTCCTCAAGAAGGTCTTGAAACTGTATGCCGACAAGGGCTGGCAGCCGATCGTGGCGCCGGAAATGGAGTTCTACCTGACCAAGCGCAGCGACGACCCAGACTATCCGTTGCAGCCGCCGATCGGCCGCTCGGGCCGTCCGGAAATCGGTCGGCAGTCGTTCTCCATTGAAGCGGCCAACGAATTCGACCCGCTGTTCGAAGACGTCTACGACTGGTGCGAACTGCAGGAGCTGGACCTCGATACGCTGATCCACGAGGACGGCACGGCGCAGATGGAAATCAACTTCCGTCACGGTGACGCCCTGTCGCTGGCCGATCAGATTCTGGTGTTCAAGCGCACCATGCGTGAAGCCGCGCTCAAGCACGACGTGGCCGCGACATTCATGGCCAAGCCAATGACCGGCGAGCCGGGCAGCGCCATGCACCTGCACCAGAGCATCATCGACATTCAGACCGGCAAGAACGTCTTCTCCAACGAAGACGGGACCATGAGCCAACTGTTCCTGCACCACATCGGTGGTTTGCAGAAACTGATCCCCGAGCTGTTGCCGCTGTTCGCGCCGAACGTCAACTCGTTCCGCCGCTTCCTTCCGGACACTTCGGCACCGGTGAACGTCGAGTGGGGCGAAGAGAACCGTACCGTCGGCCTGCGCGTACCGGATGCCGGGCCGCAGAACCGCCGCGTGGAAAACCGTCTGCCGGGCGCCGACGCCAACCCGTACCTGGCGATTGCCGCGAGCCTGCTCTGCGGTTACATCGGCATGGTCGAGGGCCTGAACCCGAGCGCGCCTGTGGTCGGCCGTGGTTACGAGCGCCGCAACCTGCGCCTGCCGCTGACCATCGAAGATGCGCTGGAGCGCATGGAGAACAGCAAGACGGTCGAGAAATACCTCGGCAAGACCTTCATCACCGGCTACGTCGCGGTCAAGCGGGCCGAGCATGAAAACTTCAAGCGCGTGATCAGTTCGTGGGAGCGTGAGTACCTGCTTTTCGCCGTCTGATACGCCGGGCGCGGCGGCCAGCCGTCGCGCCTTCACCGATAACAAGGAGAATTGGCATGACCAGCAACAACCCGCAAACCCGTGAGTGGCAAGCGCTGAGCAGCGATCACCACCTGGCCCCGTTCAGCGACTTCAAACAGCTGAAAGAGAAGGGCCCGCGGATCATCACCAACGCCAAGGGCGTTTATCTGTGGGACAGCGAAGGCAACAAGATCCTCGACGGCATGGCCGGCCTGTGGTGCGTGGCGATCGGTTACGGTCGCGATGAACTGGCCGATGCCGCCGCCAAACAGATGCGCGAGCTGCCGTACTACAACCTGTTCTTCCAGACCGCCCACCCGCCGGCGCTGGAATTGGCCAAATCGATTGCCGATGTTGCGCCAGAAGGCATGAATCACGTGTTCTTCACCGGCTCCGGCTCCGAAGGCAACGACACCATGCTGCGCATGGTTCGTCACTACTGGGCGATCAAGGGCCAGCCGAACAAGAAAGTCATCATCAGTCGCAAGAATGGTTATCACGGTTCCACCGTGGCTGGTGCCAGCCTCGGCGGTATGACTTATATGCATGAGCAGGGCGACCTGCCGATCCCGGGCATCGTCCACATCGCGCAGCCGTACTGGTTCGCCGAAGGCGGTGACATGTCGCCGGAAGAGTTCGGCATCTGGGCGGCCAATCAGCTCGAAGAAAAGATTCTCGAAGTCGGCGTCGACAACGTCGGTGCCTTTATTGCCGAGCCGATCCAGGGTGCCGGCGGCGTGATCATTCCGCCCGACACTTACTGGCCGCGCATCAAGGAAATCCTCGCCAAGTACGACATCCTCTTCGTTGCCGATGAAGTGATCTGCGGTTTCGGCCGTACCGGTGAGTGGTTCGGTAGCGATTTCTACGACCTCAAGCCGCACATGATGACCATCGCCAAAGGCCTGACCTCCGGCTACATCCCGATGGGCGGGTTGATCGTGCGTGATTCGGTGGTGGCCGTGCTCAATGAAGGCGGCGATTTCAACCACGGCTTCACTTACTCCGGGCACCCGGTGGCCGCAGCGGTGGGTCTGGAAAACATCCGCATCCTGCGCGACGAAAAAATTATCGAGAACGCCCACAACGAAACGGCACCGTATTTGCAGAAACGTCTGCGCGAGCTGAACGATCACCCGTTGGTGGGTGAAGTTCGCGGCGTCGGTCTGCTGGGGGCGATCGAGCTGGTGCAGGACAAGGCCACGCGCAAGCGTTACGAAGGCAAGGGCGTGGGCATGATCTGCCGGCAGTTCTGCTTCGACAATGGCCTGATCATGCGCGCGGTGGGCGACACCATGATCATTGCGCCGCCGCTGGTGATCAGCAAAGCCGAGATCGATGAGCTGGTTACAAAGGCACGCAAGTGTCTGGACCTGACCCTCGGTGTGCTGCAGGCCTAGGTGCTAGGCTTTGAGCGGGGGAGCTGCGGCGCACTCGCTCAAAGCTGTCAGAAAGGCTGGTCTTTTGTTGAAAGACCGCCTCGGATCTTGCCAGACTAGCCGCGGTTCCAGTTGTCCGGGTTCGGCCGCTGAACAAAGTGGTTCAAAAAAGAAAAATTTGGAGCATGACGCATGAAGGCATTAGGTAAAAAGCTAGCTGGCAAGACTCTGCTCGCGCTGTCCATGGCGGGCATGATGGCGGGTGCGGTGCACGCGGACGACAAGGTACTGCACGTCTACAACTGGTCCGACTACATCGCGCCGGACACCGTGGCCAACTTCGAGAAAGCCACCGGGATCAAAGTTGTCTACGACGTCTTCGACAGTAACGAAACCCTGGAAGCCAAGCTGCTCGCCGGCAAGTCCGGTTACGACATCGTGGTGCCTTCCAACAATTTCCTCGCCAAGCAGATCAAGGCCGGCGTTTACCAGGAGCTGGACAAGTCCAAGCTGCCGAACTGGAAAAACCTCGACGAAGACCTGCTCAAGGCCGTTGGCGATGCCAGCGACCAGGGCAACAAACACGCCTTCCCGTACATGTGGGGCTCGATCGGCATCGGCTACAACCCGGCCAAGGTCAAGGCTGCGCTGGGTATCGACAAGATCGATTCGTGGGACGTGGTGTTCAAGCCGGAAAACATCGAGAAACTCAAAAGCTGCGGCGTGAGCTTCCTCGATGCACCGACCGAAATGATTCCGGCGGCATTGCACTATCTGGGCAAGCCGACCAACAGCAAGGACAAGGCTGATCTGAAAGCCGCCGAAGACCTGTTCCTGAAGATCCGTCCTTCGGTCGCCTACTTCCACTCGTCCAAGTACATCTCCGACCTGGCCAACGGCAACATCTGCGTCGCCGTCGGTTACTCGGGTGACCTAGAGCAATCCAAGACCCGCGCTCAGGAAGCCGGTGACAAGGTCAAACTGGCCTACACCATTCCAAAAGAAGGCGCCGGTACTTTCTACGACATGGTCGCCATTCCCAAGGATGCCGAAAACGTCGAAGCCGCCTACAAGTTCATGAACTACCTGCTGGAGCCGCAAGTGATGGCCGGCATCACCAACGCCGTGCGTTTCCCGAACGGCAACAAGGCGGCAACGCCTCTGGTGGACAAGGACATCACCAGCGACCCGAGCATCTACCCTTCGGCTGAAGTGAAGAAGCAGCTCTATGCAATCAGCGATCTGGACGCCGCAACGTTGCGTCTGATCACCCGCAGCTGGACCAAGATCAAATCGGGCAAATAAGCCGGTTTGTCGCCACAACCACTGGCCGTCGTCGTCGCGACGGCGGCCAGCGGATAATTAAATGACAGAAAGTTTTGCTGGATCGGTTTTTCGAGGGTAAGTTGCGCGCCGGTTTTGTTGTCGGGCAGCCATGGCTGTCATGCAGCGCGGGGCAACTTGGGCCCAATCAATTTAGAGGACCTCCACTTGCCTGTATTTTCTTCTTTGCGCAAAGCCCTGCTGGCCGCTGCCGGCCTGACAATCGCTGTCGGAGCCCAGGCCGCCGGTACGGTGCATATTTATAACTGGTCCGATTACATCGGCGAATCGACCCTGGCCGACTTCGAGAAAGAGACCGGGATCAAACCGGTCTACGACGTTTTCGACTCCAACGAAACCCTGGAAGGCAAGCTGCTCGCCGGGCGTACCGGTTACGACGTGGTCGTGCCGTCGAACCACTTCCTTGGCAAGCAGATCAAGGCGGGCGCGTTCCAGAAGCTCGACAAGGCGCAGTTGCCGAATTATTCCAACCTCGACCCGGTGCTGCTCAAGCGCCTGGAGCAGAACGATCCCGGCAACCTCTACGCCGTGCCGTATCTGTGGGGCACCAACGGCATCGGCTACAACGTCGATAAGGTCAAGGCCGTGCTGGGCATCGACAAGATCGATTCCTGGGCCGTGCTGTTCGAGCCGGAAAACATCAAGAAGCTGCACAGCTGCGGCGTTGCGTTCCTCGATTCGGCTGATGAAATGATGCCGACCATGCTCAATTACCTGGGCCTGAACGCCAACAGCACCAACACCAAGGACTACGAAAAGGCCACCGCCAAGCTCCTCGCGGTGCGTCCTTACGTGACCTATTTCCATTCCTCGAAGTACATCGGTGATCTGGCCAACGGCGACATCTGCGTGGCCATCGGTTTCTCTGGCGACATCTTCCAGGCGAAGAACCGTGCCGAGGAAGCCAAGAAGGGCGTCAACATCGCCTATTCGATCCCGAAAGAGGGCGGCGCGCTGTGGTTCGACATGCTGGCGATCCCCAAGGATTCGTCCAACGTCAAAGAGGCCCACGCCTTCATCAACTATTTGCTGAAACCTGAGGTGATCGCTCAGGTCAGTGATTACGTCGGTTACGCCAACCCCAACCCGGGTTCGGACAAGCTGATGGAACAATCCATTCGCACCGATGAAGCGGTTTACCCACCGCAAGCAGTCCTCGACAAGACCTACGTGTCGACCGAGTTGCCAGCCAATATTCAGCGTTTGATGACCCGTAGCTGGACCAAGGTCAAGTCGGGCAAATAACGCACAAACTATCCAGGGTTCGTCTTGCGGGGCGAACTGCTGCTTCTGTTGGGAGTTTCGTAAATGGCAGTTGCCTCCGGCGCCTACAAGAAAGCCCTCGAGGGCGACCAGACACCGAAACAGGTGCTGGTCAAAATCGACCGGGTCACGAAGAAGTTCGACGAGACGATTGCCGTGGACGACGTGTCCCTGGAAATCAAGAAGGGCGAGATTTTCGCTCTGCTCGGCGGTTCGGGATCGGGCAAATCCACCTTGCTACGGATGCTCGCAGGCTTCGAACGGCCCACGGAAGGGCGGATTTTCCTCGACGGCGTCGACATCACCGACATGCCGCCGTACGACCGTCCGATCAACATGATGTTTCAGTCCTACGCCTTGTTCCCGCACATGACCGTGGCGCAGAACATCGCCTTCGGCCTGCAACAGGACAAGATCCCCAAGGCAGAAATCGACGCCCGCGTGGCCGAGATGCTCAAGCTGGTGCAGATGAGCCAGTATGCCAAGCGCAAGCCGCATCAACTGTCCGGCGGTCAGCGTCAGCGCGTGGCCCTGGCCCGTTCGCTGGCCAAGCGGCCGAAGCTGTTGCTGCTCGACGAACCGATGGGCGCACTGGACAAGAAACTGCGCTCGCAGATGCAGCTGGAACTGGTGGAGATCATCGAGCGCGTCGGTGTGACCTGCGTGATGGTGACCCACGACCAGGAAGAGGCCATGACCATGGCCGAGCGCATCGCGATCATGCACCTCGGTTGGATCGCGCAGATCGGCAGCCCGATCGACATCTACGAAACCCCGACCAGCCGTCTGGTCTGTGAATTCATCGGCAACGTCAACATCTTCGAAGGCGAAGTGATCGACGACGCCGAAGGCCACGCGACCATCACCTGCAAGGACCTCGACCGGCAGATCTACGTCGGCCACGGCATCAGCACCTCGGTGCAGGACAAGTCGGTCACCTACGCGATTCGTCCAGAGAAGCTGCTGGTCACCGCCGACATGCCGACCTGCGAATACAACTGGTCGAGCGGCAAGGTCCACGACATCGCTTATCTGGGCGGGCACTCGGTGTTCTACGTCGAATTGCCGAGCGGCAAACTGGTGCAGTCGTTCGTCGCCAACGCCGAACGTCGCGGCGCGCGTCCGACCTGGGGCGATCAGGTCTACGTGTGGTGGGAAGATGACAGCGGCGTGGTACTTCGCTCATGAACATGCGCAAATTCAAACGCCGTATCAACCGAATCATCCCCAATGGCCGGCAGCTGGTCATCGGGGTGCCGTTCATCTGGCTGTTCCTGTTCTTCATGCTGCCGTTCTTCATCGTTCTGAAGATCAGCTTCGCCGAAGCCGACGTGGCGATCCCGCCGTACACCGAGATCTACACCTACGCCGAGCAGAAGCTGCAACTGCTGTTGAACCTGGGCAACTACGCGTTGCTCGGCGACGACGAGCTGTACATCGCCGCCTATCTCGGCTCGCTGAAAATGGCCTTTATCAGCACCGTGCTCTGTCTGCTGATCGGTTACCCGATGGCCTATGCCATCGCCAGCGCGCGCAAAGAGCTGCAAACGGTGCTGGTGCTGCTGATCATGATGCCGACCTGGACCGCGATCCTGATCCGCGTCTACGCGTGGATGGGCATTCTCAGCAACAATGGCCTGCTCAACGGCTTCCTGATGAGCATGGGCCTGATCGACGAGCCGCTGCAGATTCTCAATACCAACCTGGCGGTGTACATCGGGATTGTCTATTCATACCTGCCGTTCATGATCCTGCCGCTGTACGCCAACCTGGTCAAACACGATCAGAGTCTGCTCGAAGCCGCGTCGGATCTGGGTTCGAGCACCTTCAACAGCTTCTGGAAAATCACCATTCCGCTGTCCAAGAACGGGATCATTGCCGGCTGCATGCTGGTGTTCATTCCGGTGGTCGGCGAGTTCGTGATTCCGGAACTGCTTGGCGGCCCGGAAACCCTGATGATCGGTAAGGTGCTCTGGCAAGAATTCTTCAACAACCGCGACTGGCCGGTGGCGTCCGCGCTGGCGGTGGTGATGCTGGCGATCCTGATTGTGCCGATCATCCTGTTCAACCGCAGTCAGGCCAAGGAAATGGAGGGTAAAGAATGAAGCGCTTCCGTTTCTCCAGCCTGATGCTGGTATTGGGTCTGATCTTCATCTATCTGCCGATGCTGATCCTGGTGATCTACTCGTTCAACGCCTCGAAACTGGTGACGGTGTGGGGTGGCTGGTCGATCAAGTGGTACGTTGGCCTGCTCGACAACTCGCAGCTGATGGGCTCGGTGCTGCGCTCGCTGGAAATTGCCTGCTACACCGCGGTTGCTGCAGTTGCGCTGGGTACGCTGGCGGCGTTCGTGCTGACGCGTATCACCCACTTCAAGGGGCGCACGCTGTTCGGCGGCCTGGTGACTGCGCCACTGGTGATGCCGGAAGTGATCACCGGTCTGTCGCTGTTGCTGCTGTTCGTGGCCATGGCACAGATGATCGGCTGGCCGCAGGAGCGCGGCATCGTCACCATCTGGATCGCCCACACCACGTTCTGCGCGGCGTATGTGGCGGTGGTGGTGTCGGCGCGTTTGCGTGAGCTGGACCTGTCGATCGAAGAGGCGGCGATGGACTTGGGTGCGCGGCCGTGGAAGGTGTTCTTCCTGATCACCATCCCGATGATCGCACCATCGCTGGCGGCGGGCGGGATGATGTCGTTCGCGCTGTCGCTGGATGACCTGGTGCTGGCGAGCTTCGTCTCCGGCCCGGGTTCGACGACCCTGCCGATGGAAGTGTTCTCGGCGGTGCGCCTTGGTGTGAAGCCGGAGATCAACGCTGTGGCCAGCCTGATTCTGCTGGCGGTGTCGCTGGTCACCCTCCTCGTCTGGTTCTTCAGCCGTCGCGCCGAAGAAGCCCGCAAGAAAGCCATCCAGCAAGCCATCGAAGAAAGCGCCGCCGATTCGTGGAAGCAACCGGATGCGCGCCGCGCGCCTGCGCCACAATCGGCTTAAGCAATCTCGGGATGGCCTCAACCTCGAGGCCAACCTGGTTAAAATGTGGGAGCGAGCCTGCTCGCGAAGACGGAGTGTCAGTCGACTCGGATGTCGGCTGACACAACGCTTTCGCGAGCAGGCTCGCTTCCACATTCGATCTCAGTTGACCCAAGGAGAGCGGCGGATGACTTCCACAAAGTTCATAGGCCGAAACCCCGGCTGCTGATCCACCAGCACATCAGTCTTCACATTGCCAAACGTAGTCTGCGGGCGATGGCGCAAGCCGTCGGCAAACGCGCAGATGATGCACTCCTTGAAACCCTCCCCACGCGGATGCGCATGCACCACGGCCTCGCGCTGCACGCTGCTGAACGCCGCGTAATCCATACCGAGCACGTCCATCTCCACCCCAGCCGTGACCAGCGCGACGGTCGGGCGCAGATGTTTGGGTATGCCCGGCGTGGTGTGCAATGCGATCGACAGCCAGACTTGCTCGATGTCGTCATCGCTCAGCCCGTAAGGCTTGAGAAACGCTGCTGCGGCATTCGCGCCGTCCACTTCAAAGCGCTCGTTATCGCTGCGATGACCGGTGACCAGACCAAGGTCGTGGAACATCGCGCCGACGTACAGCAGCTCTGGGTTATAGGCCATTTGCTGACGCTCGCCGCTCAAGGCACCGAACAGAAACACTCGGCGCGAGTGGTGATAGAGCAGGTCGGATTCGATGTCGCGGATGTAGTCGGTGGTGGCCCGGGCGAGGGCGCTGTCAGGGATCTTGATGCCGGCGATGGTGCTGGTCATAACGGTTTCCTCGTCGAAAACGCCGTCGTGGCGCTGCTGGAGAAAGTCTGTTCCTGGCGCGGCGAGCGAACAATCGAGCAATGGCTGCGATCCTTGCCATTGCACCTGCAAATCGTGCCAGGCTCGCTTGTCGGGTGTGGATTGGCCAGGGTGACCCGGTCAACAAGCCAGGCACGGCCCATGTGGGAGCGAGCCTGCTCGCGAAGGCGGTGTGTCATTCGACAGCTAAGTTGCGTGTGATGGCCTCTTCGCGAGCGGGCTCGCTCCCACAGGTTTGTGTGTTTGTCACAGGTATCGAGGACATTTGAGTCATGAGCAAATCCGTCGCCATCGTAGTGTTTCCCGGGGTGCAATCGCTCGATGTCAGCGGCCCCATGGACGTGTTCGCTGAAGCCAACCGCTTTCTTGCGCCGCAGGATCACTATCGTTTGCAAGTGATCGGCCTCGAGGACGGGCCGATGGCCTGTTCCAACGGAATGAGCCTGAACGCCCACTGTCACTTCAGCGAAGCAACGGATAGCCCCGATCTGTTGCTGGTCGCCGGTGGCCCGCAATTGCCGTTCATGGATTTTGGCCCCACATTCGACGCCTGGTTGCGGGGAGCCTGTGGCCGCGCCCGGCGTTTCGGCTCGATCTGCAATGGCGCGTTCATGCTCGCCCGCGCCGGTTTGCTGCACGGGCGCACCGTCACCACGCACTGGAACGATGCCGAGGCATTGGCGCAGTTGTGCCCGACCACGCGGGTCGAGGCGGATCGCCTGTATGTCGAGGACGGTGCGCTCTACACCTCGGCCGGGGTCACGGCGGGCATCGACCTTTCGCTGTACCTGCTGGCGCGTGACCACGGTGCCGAGGTCGCGCTGAGTGTGGCGAAACGGCTGGTGGTGTTCACCCAGCGCTCGGGCGGGCAATCGCAGTTCAGCCCGTTCCTCACGCCGCATGCGGAACCGACGTCGGCGGTGGCGATGGTGCAGCTGTATGTGCTGGCCAATCTCACTGGCGATCTGACGATTGCCGATCTGGCCAATGCGGCGAACATGAGCGCACGCAATTTCTCCCGGGTGTTCGCGCGGGAAGCCAAAGTGACTCCGGCGGAGTTCGTTGAGCGGGCGCGGGTGGATGCGGCAAGGGTGATGCTGGAAAGCACCACGGCGCCGCTGAAGACTGTGGCGTATCAGTGCGGGTTTCGTGACGCGCAGCATATGCGCAGTGTGTTCAACCGCAGATTAGGCGTCACGCCGCAGCAGTTTCGGCTGAATTTTGCCGTGAAGCTCTGACGTTTTGCGGCGTCGCTGAAGGCCCTTTCGCGAGCAGGCTCGCTCCCACAGGAGAACGCATTTCAATGTGGGAGCGAGCCTGCTCGCGAAGGGGCCGGTCGAGACGGCATTAATCTATTGCGCAGCCCGCGCAGGCAACAGCTTCAACGTACTGCGCGTATTCGCCAGCACCTCTTCCTCACTGAAATGCGCCTGCACATAAATCCCCTCCACATACGCCTCGGCCTGGTCGTCATAGTGACTGTCCAGCGGCACGCCACTCTGGCCGACCGGGTTAATCGTCAGGCCATGCACCGGATCGGCAAAGTCCACCAGACGCCGGGTCGACGGTCCATAGGTCACCGGCCACGGCGCCGGGCCGATTTTTGCCGAGAGGTTGTTCGGCACTTCATGACTGCCCGGCGCCGCGAACGGGCCGACGTTGAACAGGCGATCCAGCGGCTTCTGCTGTCCCAGCGGATGGCCGTGAGTCAAGGTGTGTGCCGCGCCCCATTGCCAACCCGCCACGTTGTCGCCGAGGGTCAGTTTCAGATGCGCCATGCTTGCCGCCCACGCCGTACGCACGACATCGGCGCGGGTTTCCTTGGCCGGCGTGCTGCGATTGTCCCACCACGGTGAATCCGCCTTGGCCGCCAGGCGTGGCAACGCGGAGTCGATCACCCGCGTCGACAGCAGGGTGTCGAAAAAGTCATTGCCCAACTCATCGCGCATCGCCGCATCGGCAAGGTCGTAGAGGAACTGGGTGAACACCGTCGCGCTGACCGAATTCAGCGGATAGTCGCCAGGCCACTGCGCCAGTTGCTCAACCAGTTTCAGTTGCGCCGGATCACTGACCACCTCACGCAACACCGGCAACAGCGGCGCCAACAGGCGCGGGCCATAACCGGTCGCCGTGCCCAGCTGCAGTTTCTGGTTGGTCTCGTTGCTCCACTTCACCCGGTTGTCGCTGAGCTGACGATCGAGCTGCTGACCGCGATCGGCAAGGTTGTAGTAACCGGGAATCTCCATGCCGGTCGGCGATACGGGCTGGAAGTTGGCCGAGACGATATAGCCGCGCGCCGGATTCTCTTCCTGCGGGTTGGCGCTGAACGGGTAGTAACCGTCCTTGTCCGCCTCAGGCGTGCTGCCGTCGAGAATGAAGCCCGGTTTCACCCCGGCCGGACGTTTGGGCAGCAAGGCCGAGGCCCACCAGGCGATATCGCCTTGGGCGTTGGCGTACACCAGATTCAGACCCGGTGCCTGCACCTTGGCCGCTGCCGCGCGGGCCTTGGCCAGCGTGTCGGCGCGGTTGAGCTGGTAGAAGCCGTCGAGGATCGGGTTCGGTGTTTCGAGGAAGGCCCACCACATCGCGATGGGTGTTTTTCCGGCAGCGCTGCCGAGGGCGTCGTTGACGATTGGCCCGTGCGGAGACTGGCGCAGGGTTATCGTCACTGGAGCCTGGCCTTTCACATTGATCTGCTGCTCGCTGACGAGCATGTCGGTCCACTGACCGCGATACCAGACTTGATTGGGGTTGCCCGGGTTGACCTTCTCGGCGATCAGATCGAGATCATCGTTCTGGAACATGGTCAGGCTCCAGCCGAAATCGAGGTTGTGCCCCAGAAACGCGAACGGCACCAGCGCCTGATGATGGCCGTACAACTCGAAGCCCGGCGCCGACAACTGCGCCTCGTACCACACCGAAGGCACCGAGAAACGGATATGCGGATCGCCGGCCAGCAACGGCTTGCCACTCTGGCTGCGGCTGCCGGCAATCACCCAGGCGTTGCTGCCCTCGAATTGCGGCAGGCCGTTGTCGAGCAGCGCCTGTTCGCTGAGGCGGGCGAGGGCGGTGAGGTCCTGCCAGTCGCCGGCGACAAGGGCCGGCGCGTGCCGGGCGTGATCGCTAGCCACAACGCCTTTGGCCTGCCAGTCGAGATCGAACACATTCAGGTAATCGGCGCCGAGCTGATCGCGCACGTAGGTCAGCAACGGCTCGGTGCGAAATGCGGCGGCAAAGCTGTAGGCCATGTAACCGGCGACGCTGATGCTGTCTTCGGCAGTGAACGGCCGCTTGGGGATGCCCAGCACGTCGAACTCGATCGGCGCGGCGTGGCTGCTCTGATATTGGTTGATGCCGTCCAGATAGGCTTGCAGGCCCTTCCACGCCGGCGACTGCTTGTCGAGGCTGGCGACGTAACTGGCCGCACGCTCGCGGATGCGCAGGCTGCGGAACAGCTTGTCAGTGTCGAGCAGTTTTGGCCCGAGCACTTCGGCCAGCTCACCGCGGGCGAGGCGGCGCATGGCTTCCATCTGGAACAACCGGTCCTGGGCATGCACATAACCGAGGGCGCGATAAAGGTCGGTTTCGTTTTCGGCGCGGATATGCGGCACACCGCGCTCGTCATAGCGCACGGTCACCGAGCCTTGCAGGTTGCGCAACTCGACCTGGCCCTGGCGCGTCGGCTGCTTGCTGTAGAGATAGCCGCCGGCGACGCAGAGCAGGACAACGATGAGCAGGGCAACAACGGTGAACGCACGCTTCATGGTGACTCCTTGTGCAGGCGGGAGGGCCGCCCATCGGGCTGCAAACATTTAGCACAGAGCATCTGTGCGCTGCAGCGCTGTCCTTGAAAAGTCCGGAATGCCTTACTTTGCCTCCACCGACCACGGGCAATAACAACCCACCGCCAGCGTATGCGTGGCATTGACCGGGCGATCCTCGGTCAGGGCATGCAGGATCGGTTCGATAAAGCTGTTGCTGGAGTTGCAGGTCAGGCCTTCGCTGTACGGGCCGAAGTAGGCAAGTTTGCCGCTGCGATCCCAGATCGCGACGGCGGGGCTGGCGGGGATCTGTTCGGCGCCGGGCAGGACGATGATGGTTTTCAGGCTGGCGAGGGTGGCGGGCAACTGGCCGTGGCTGCCGGGTTTTTGCACGGCGAAGAACTCTACGCCGCGAGGACCGAACTGTTCGACCATCTCGCTCAGGTGCTGTTGATTGCCGACGTTGCACGGGCAGGCCGGGTCCCAGAAGTGCACAAGACGGATATTGCCCGCCCCGGCGAGGTTGTCCGGCAGGCGCAGCGGATCGCCGGAAAACACGGCGGTGTGTTCGCTGAACGCGCGCAGATAGCGGCCCTGAAACCAGTCATACGCCGCCCACAGCACCCCGGCGCAGATCAGCGCGAGCAGGCTGGCGAACAGTGCGGTGCGGTAGGGCGAACGCATGGATTTGCTTCCTCAGAGGCGGGCTAGCTTGCCATGTCTGTCTCTACAGATGAATATCGCAGGCCGATAAAGTCCGTTTACCGCTCTGGAATGCCCGCATGCCTGATACTTTCGACCCCGATCATTTACGCGCGAGCCTCAAGCCCTTGGCCGAGTGGCAGCCGTTATCGGATGAGGCGAAGGCTTATCAACGCTTCTACAAGACCGACTTCGCCGAGCGCGATGTCTGGCGCGGCATGGGCCGTTTCGAAGTCGATGGCTACGAGCTGGTCAGCCATTGCTGGTGGCCGGAGAAGGTCAAGGCGACGCTGTTTCTGCTCCACGGTTATTACGATCACATCGGCCTGTACCGGCATGTGATCGAGTGGGCGCTGGATCAGGATTTCGCCGTGATCGCCTGCGACTTGCCGGGGCATGGGCTGTCGAGCGGGCCACGGGCGAGCATTCGCGATTTCGCTGAATACCAGGATATGTTGCAGGCGCTGTTTGCTGAAGCGAACTCGATCGCGCTGCCGCAGCCTTGGCATTTGTGCGGGCAGAGCACCGGTGGCGCGATTGTCGTCGATCATCTGCTCAACCATGGCGAGAACAGTCCGGCGCAGGGGCAAGTGATTCTGCTGGCGCCATTGGTGCGACCAAGGGCGTGGGGCTGGTCGCAGTTGAGTTATTACCTGCTGCGGCCGTTTGTACGCGGTGTGGCGCGACGCTTCAGCGAGAACTCCAACGATCCGGATTTCCTGCCGTTTCTGCAGGCCGATCCGTTACAGCCAAGACGTCTGCCGACCAAATGGGTGGGCGCGCTGTCGCGCTGGATCATTCGCGTCGAGCACGCAAAAAAAAGTCCGCGACGGCCGCTGATCATTCAGGGGCAGGCGGACATGACCGTCGACTGGCAGCACAATCTGCAGGTGTTGAAGTGGAAGTTCGACCGGCCGCAGATTCTGCTGTTGGCCGAGGCACGGCATCACCTGGCCAATGAAACGGCGGAGATGCGCGAGGAGTATTTCGAATTCCTGAGCAAGCGGATCAGGGGGCGGAATCTCTAATGCCAGGGAGGGCCTCTTCGCGAGCAGGCTCGCTCCCACAGGGGAATGCATTACAAGCTGTGGGAGCGAGCCTGCTCGCGAATGCGATCTTTCAGGCAGCGAACATCACTGGCCGACCGCCAACCCCGCCCGAATCGCCGCCAGTGCCGCCTGGTAATAAGCCTTGCCCTCGGTCGACTCGGCAAACGTCGCAAACTCTTCCAGCTCTTCATCCGACAAGTCGCGGTAGACGTAAAGCAGGGTGTTGTTCAGATCGGCGCCGATCTGATCCATCAGGCGCTGGCGCTGACCATTCAACATGCCCTGTGCCTGTCCGCCACCGAGCAGTCCCGGGATCATCGAACTCAAGCTGTCCGCTGCTACGCCGGCAATCGCCAGACTGACCTCGGCGCCAGCCTCACGGGCCGGCAAGGCTTGCGCCAAGTGGCCGATGATCAGCAAGCGACTGTCGCTGGCCTGCATCTTCGGCAGGCCCTGGGCGTTTTTCGCCAGTTGGTCGCGGCGAGTTGCGAGCAATTCGGCGGCGACGATTTTCTTGCCCAGCGGCGACTGGAAGAAGGTCAGCGCCGGTTTCGGGTCGGCAAGTTTCTGCCGCAGTTGCGCTTCGGCGCGTTGATCCATGGCCTGTGCGGCGAAGCGCTGGTTGCTGTTGTTGACCAGGGCCTGAAACACCGCAGGCGGCAGGCTGTTCTGATAGCGCTGCTGGGCGGCGCTCAGGGCATCGTTGAAATGCGCGCGTTGTTCTGGCCAGCCGGCGACCTTGTACAACTGATCGTGGCCGTCCGCCCAGGCGGGCAATACGCAGAACATCAACAGTGAAAAAAGCAAACGGCGCATAGGGACTCCTGTCAGCAGCGGACTATTGTCCGTGCGGTGCCGGTACTTGTCGAGAATTCGTAGCAAGCCGCTGCGTGGCTCTGTCGGATTTATTGCCGTCGGCATACTATGCGCGCCATGCCGATATCCTCTGAACACCCGCTGCTGTTACGCATTGTCGACGACCTGGCCGAACACGGCTGGTCGCAGCAGAACATCTTCCTGCCCGCCGATCTGACCCGGGCGCTGGCGGCCGAGTGCCGTAAACGAGAAGCCGAGGGTGAGCTGGCGCCGGCGGCGGTCGGACGCGGGCCGTTTTCGGAGATTCGCGAGGGTATTCGCGGCGATCACATCCAGTGGATCGACCCGGGCCAGGCCGAGGCCACCGATCGTTATCTGAGCCTGATGGACAGTCTGCGCGAGGCGCTCAATCGCGGTCTGTTTCTGGGCCTGGAAGACTTCGAATGCCATTTCGCGCTGTACCCGCCCGGCGCGTTTTACCTCAAGCACGTCGACCGCTTTCGCGATGACGACCGACGCATGGTTTCGGCGGTCATCTACCTCAACGACGCCTGGCTGCCGGAGGACGGTGGTCAGTTGCGCATGTACCTGGGCGATGAACGTGTGCATGACGTACAGCCGACTGGCGGCTGCCTGGTGGTGTTTCTCTCCGGCGAAGTGCCCCACGAAGTGTTGCCGGCCCATCGCGAGCGCCTGTCGCTGACTGGCTGGTTCCGTCGCCGTGGCAACGAGCCGTTCTGAAGATGGAAAAAATTCTGGTCAGCCGCTGCCTGTTGGGCCATCGCGTGCGTTATGACGGTGGCGCGAGTGGGCCGTTTGATCTGCTTGAGCAATGGATCGAAGAAGGACGCGTGGTGCCGTTGTGTCCGGAAGTGGCCGGTGGTTTGCCGACACCGCGGGCGGCGGCGGAGATTCCCGGCGGGCAGGGCGGTCAGGTGCTCGATGGCACTGCTGCGGTCATCACTAGCGACGGTGAGGATGTCAGTGCGCAGTTTGTCGAGGGTGCACGGCAAGCGCTGGAACTGGTGCAAAAGCACGGCATTCGGGTAGCGGTGCTCAAGGCCAACAGTCCGTCTTGCGGGAATCTGGTGACGTATGACGGCACGTTCAGTGGGGTCAAAGTCAGTGGCGAAGGGGTGACGGCGGCGTTGCTCAAGCGCCATGGGGTTCAGGTGTTCAGTGAGCTTGAGCTGCCGCAAGCCGCGCAGGCCCTGGCCCGACTCGACTAAAGCGCCAGCACCCATTCAACTGTAGGAGCTGACGAGTGAAACGAGGCTGCGATCTTTTGATCTTTTTGAATCAACATCAAAAGATCGCAGCCTGCGGCAGCTCCTACGGTTCGTTGAACCACTTCTTCGACAGCGCCGCCAGGCGTCCGTCGTCTTTGATCCGCTGCATCGCGCTCTTGAGGCTGGCCTGAAACGCCGGATTGCCCTTCTGGAAGGGAATCGCCAGCTCGACCGGCACTGCCGCTTTCGGCTTCTCTTCGGTCAACGCCTGCACCAGCACCATCGGCCGTGGCGTTTCATCCTTCTTCGCCAGCAATTGCCCGTCGACCTGGCCGTACGGCTCGCTGAAGTCGAAACGATCCTTGAGTTCGGGTGTCAGTGCTATGTGATTGAGCGCGACGTCGTACTTGCCGCTTTCAACGCCCTGGAGCAGGTCGCCCTCGTCGGTGACGATAAAGTCGGCACGCACATCCAGCTCCTTGGCCAGAAGTTGCCCGAGTTCGACCTCGAACCCCGTGAGGGTGTCGCCTTCCTTGTAATTGAAGGGCGGTGTATTAGCCTCAAGGGCTATGCGCAGCTCGCCACGGTCGTTGACGTCATCAATCAGTTCGGCGTGAACCAGCGGGCTCAGAAGGGGTAGCAGGCAGAACAGGCCAGGCAGCAGGCGCATGGTCACTCCTTTGAAATCATTATCGCGACGCTCTGATTCAGGCTCGCTTTGCTATGGTTGTCGAGTGCCTTCGACAACGAATGGTCATGAAGTTGTCATGACCGTGCGGATTTTACGGAAAAACTGGAGAAGAAAATGAAAAGCTTTATGTCTCGTGCAGCGTTGGCCGGTGTGCTGATGGGTGTTTCGGTGCTGGCCAGTGCGGCGACACCGGCGCCAAAGGATGCTGAAGTGTTCATCGTTTCTCCCGAGGACGGCGCCACGGTTTCGCAGACCTTCATCGTCAAGTTCGGTACCAAGAACGTCGCGCTGGCACCGGCTGGTGATCCGACCAAAAATACCGGTCATCACCATCTGCTGATCGACGCCAAGGAAATCGTTCCTGCCGGCTCGGTGGTCCCTACTGATGCCAACCATATGCACTTTGGCAAGGCGCAGACTTTTGCTGAAATCAAACTGGCTCCGGGCAAGCACACCTTGCAGCTGGAACTTGGCGACAGCGGTCACATGGCATTCGACCCGCCAATCGTCTCGAAGAAAATCACCGTTAACGTGGAATAAAAAAAGGGAGCCTTCGGGGCTCCCTTTTTTTATTCAGCTTCAAGTGGCTAGCTGCAAGCGGCAAGTAAAGGCAAAAGCGCTTTTCACTTGCCGCTTGTAGCTTGCGGCTTGCAGCTACTCTTAGAAGAGAACGCGGCTACGGATAGTGCCGTTGACGTGTTGCAGCTTCTCTTGCGCCAGCTCCGAGTATTCGGCGTCGACGTCGATCACCACGTAGCCAACCTTCTCGTTGGTCTGCAGGAACTGACCGGAGATGTTGATGCCGTTTTCGGCGAAGACCTTGTTGATCTCGCTCATCACACCCGGGATGTTCTCGTGGATGTGCAGCAGGCGGTGCTTGCCAGGGTGAGCCGGCAGGGCCACTTCCGGGAAGTTGACCGACGACACCGAAGTACCGTTGTCGCTGTACTTGACCAGTTTCTCTGCCACTTCCAGACCGATGTTGGCTTGCGCCTCGGCGGTCGAGCCACCGATGTGCGGGGTCAGGATCACGTTGTCGAGGCCACGCAGCGGGCTTTCGAACTCTTCGTCGTTGGAGCGTGGTTCCACCGGGAACACGTCGATGGCCGCGCCGATCAGGTGCTTGTCCTTGATCGCGTCAGCCAGAGCGTCCAGTTCAACCACGGTGCCACGAGCAGCGTTGATCAGAATGCCGCCCTTCTTGATGGCGCGGATTTCCTTCTCGCCGATCATCCACTGAGTGGCGGCAGTTTCCGGCACGTGCAGGGTGACGATGTCGGACATGCCCAGCAGCTCGTGCAGGTTGTTGACCTGCGTGGCGTTGCCCAGTGGTAGCTTGGTCACGGTGTCATAGAAGAACACCTGCATGCCCAGGCCTTCAGCCAGCACCGACAGCTGCGTGCCGATCGAGCCGTAGCCGACGATGCCCAGCTTCTTGCCACGGATCTCGAACGAGTTGGCGGCGGACTTGATCCAGCCGCCACGGTGGCAGGATGCATTTTTCTCAGGGATGCCGCGCAGCAGCAGGATCGCTTCGGCCAGCACCAGCTCAGCCACGGAGCGGGTGTTGGAGTACGGCGCGTTGAACACGGCGATACCGCGCTCGCGGGCTGCACTGAGGTCAACCTGGTTGGTGCCGATGCAGAAACAGCCGACCGCGACCAGTTTCTTCGCGTGATCGAAGATCTCTTCGGTCAGTTGCGTGCGCGAGCGAATGCCGATGAAGTGAGCGTCAGCGATCTTTTCCTTGAGCTGGGCTTCCGGCAAGGAACCAGTCAGGTATTCGATGCTGGTGTAGCCCGCCGCCTTGAGGACGTCGACAGCCGATTGGTGGACGCCTTCGAGAAGAAGGAACTTGATCTTGCTCTTATCGAGAGAAGTCTTGCTCATCTGCGTAAACCTGTATCCCGGAGAAAAATGGCAGGGAGGGAGCAGCTTGGAGCTGACCCGCACGGCAACAAAGCCGTCACCGCGGATCTGGCCTTGGGCACTGTCCTGCGGGGTCGGTATGCTAGCATAGCCACCCCGCTAAACACTCATTCCTGCGACGTGAAGCGTTCTCAGGATGACCATGAATTGTTCGAGAGTTCTGTCGATGACCAATCCTGCGCTGATTGATGAACTGAAGACCCTGGTTGAGCCTGGCAAAGTCCTCACCGACGCCGACTCCCTGAACACCTACGGCAAGGATTGGACCAAGCACTTCGCCCCGGCGCCGAGCGCCATCGTGTTTCCCAAGACCATCGAGCAAGTGCAGGCCGTGGTGCGTTGGGCCAATACCCACAAGGTCGCGCTGGTGCCCTCCGGCGGGCGCACCGGGTTGTCCGCCGCTGCGGTGGCGGCCAATGGCGAAGTGGTGGTTTCGTTCGATTACATGAACCAGATTCTCGACATCAACCTCACCGACCGCACCGCCGTGTGCCAGCCGGGTGTGGTCACCGAACATCTGCAGAACGTCGCTGAAGAAAACGGCCTGTACTATCCGGTCGACTTCGCCTCGGCGGGTTCCAGCCAGATTGGCGGCAATATCGGCACCAATGCCGGCGGGATCAAAGTGATTCGCTACGGGATGACCCGCAACTGGGTGGCCGGCATGAAAGTCGTCACTGGCAAGGGTGACGTGCTCGAACTGAACAAGGACCTGATCAAGAACGCTACCGGTTACGACCTGCGTCAGCTGTTTATCGGCGCCGAAGGTACGCTCGGTTTCGTCGTCGAAGCGACCATGCGCCTTGATCGCGCGCCGAAAAACCTCACGGCGATGGTCCTCGGCACCGCCGATTTCGATTCGATCATGCCGGTGCTGCACGCCTTCCAGGGCAAACTCGACCTGACTGCGTTCGAATTCTTCTCCGACAAGGCGCTGGCCAAGGTCATGGGCCGTGGTGATGTGCCGGCGCCATTCGATACCGAGTGCCCGTTCTATGCCCTGCTGGAATTCGAAGCGACCACCGAAGAAGTGGCCAACAGCGCGCTGGAGACCTTCGAACACTGCGTAGAACAGGGCTGGGTGCTCGACGGCGTGATGAGCCAGAGCGAAACCCAGTTGCACAACTTGTGGAAGCTGCGCGAGTACATCTCCGAAACCATTTCGCACTGGACGCCGTACAAGAACGACATCTCGGTTACCGTCTCGAAAGTGCCGGCGTTCCTGCGCGAGATCGACGCGATCGTTGGCGAGCACTATCCGGATTTCGAGATCGTCTGGTTTGGCCACATCGGCGACGGCAATCTGCACCTGAACATCCTCAAGCCGGAAAATCTGAGCAAGGACGAGTTCTTCGCCAAGTGCGCCACCGTCAACAAGTGGGTGTTCGAAACCGTCGAGAAGTACAACGGCTCGATCTCGGCCGAGCACGGCGTGGGCATGACCAAGCGTGATTACCTGACCTACAGCCGCTCGCCGGCCGAGATCGAGTACATGAAAGCGGTCAAGGCAGTGTTCGACCCGAACGGCATCATGAACCCGGGCAAGATTTTCCCGGTTTGATCGGTAATCTCTGTTGAATCAATAAAGGCAGGAGTCGGTAAATGAGCTATCAGCACCAGTACGTCGACGGCACGCGCATTCACTTCCCGATCGGGAAAGTCGTGTGCATTGGCCGCAATTACGCCGAGCACGCCAAGGAACTGGACAACCCGGTGCCGACCGAGCCGCTGCTGTTCATCAAGCCGGGCAGTTGCGTGGTGCCGCTGGAAGGCGGGTTCAGCATTCCGACCGAGCGTGGTTCGGTGCACTACGAAGCGGAAATCGCCGTGTTGATCGGCAAGCCGCTGTCGACCAAGCCGAGCCGTGAAGAAGTGCTCGATGCGATCTCCGGCTTCGCCCCGGCGCTGGACCTGACCCTGCGCGACAAGCAGGCCGAGCTGAAAGCCAAGGGCCTGCCATGGGAAATCGCCAAGTCGTTCGATGGTGCAGCGGTGATCGCGCCGTTCGTGGTCGGCAGCACCTTCGCTGACCTGACCGACATCGGCATCCGCCTGACCATCAACGGCGAAGTGCGCCAGGACGGCAACAGCAGCGCGATGCTCAACCCGATCGTGCCGATGATCCAGCACATGGCCGGCTGCTTCTCGCTGCAGGCCGGTGACGTTATCCTCACGGGCACGCCAGTGGGCGTCGGCCCGCTGAACGTCGGCGATGAAATCGTCCTCGAACTGCCGGGGGCGAGCAGCTTCAGCAGCAGCGTGCGCTAACCGCAACACTGTGTACCCTGGTGGGAGCGAGCCTGCTCGCGAAGACGGACTGTCAGGCGACGATGATGTCGTCTGACCCGGCGCCTTCGCGAGCAGGCTCGCTCCCACATTGTTATGTGGCGTGCTGTAGATAGCTGACAGCACACGCCAATCCCGCCATTTCCCGTTTTTTTCACATCCTCTCTGGATAATTTCCGCGAATCTGGCGTCTCAGCCGGCCTCTTTGTGCTATTACCCTTGGCCTGAATTTACGGAACGCGTCCCCTGATGGCATCTCGAACTCAGCAGAAACCCACTCTCCGATCCCGCTTCGTCCTGCGCTGGTATGTCTGGCTGTTGCTGGGCATCGCGGCGGCCTATGGGCTGGCGTTCGCCATGCACTGGGATGATCGTGGTGTGCTGTGGGTGCTGGAGCGCTTCGAGAGCAAGGCCGAGCAGAAGGAGAGCGTGTGGCTGCCGGATTATCAGGTCGTGATCGATGCCAAGCCGCTGCCGGGCATGGAGAAGGACGAAGCTTCCGATCTGGCTTACAACCCCCAGACCAAAACCCTGTTTGCGGTGATGGGCAAAAATCCGTTCCTCGCTGAGCTGACACTGCAGGGCGACGTGTTGCGCAAGATGCCGCTGGTGGGCTGGAGCAATCCGGAAGGCCTGACGGTCATGGAAAACGGCCTGCTGGCGATCGTTGATGAACGTCAACACACACTGTCGATCGTCAAGGTCGACGCCGGTACACGCGAGCTGAACATGGCCGACTTTCCGAAATACGACCTCGGGCCGTCGAAAGACCAGAACAAAGCCTTTGAAGCCATCACCTGGGATCCGCGTAATCGACAGCTGATGCTGGGGGAGGAACGTCCGCCAGCGCTGTTCACCTGGAAAAGCGACGGCAGCCAGACCCTGACCGGCGACAAGCAGAAACTGGCCAGTGACGAGCTCGACATTCGCAACCTCTCGGCGCTGGCCGTCGATCCGCGCACTGGTCATCTGCTGGTGCTGTCAGCCGATTCGCACCTTTTGCTGGAACTGGACGAGAAGGGCGAGCAAGTCAGCTTCATGACCCTGCTCGGCAATTTCAACGGCTTGAAAGACACCATTCCCCGCGCCGAAGGCATGACCATGGACGAGGACGGCACGTTGTACATGGTCAGCGAACCGAACCTGTTCTACCGCTTCGAAAAACACCGGTAATTTTCCCTACGACAATCGCGGAATTATGCGGTTGTCGTGGCAGGCAAGTGGCCATTAAGCTTCAGTTCAGACAGGCGTGATATTTCATCCGCCTGCCTTGAACCCGAGCCTGCCTGAATGCGTCGACTTGCCCGTCCCAAACCGCTGATTCTTGTCCTGTTGATGATTGCCCTGATCGCGTTGCTCGCGATCGGTCAATACCTGCGCCTGTTCGAGCGCGCCTGGTTCAACCTGCATACGCTGTGGCAACCGTTGAGCAGCGAGGCGATCGGCCTGGATCAATATCGGGTGACGATCGAGGCGCGGCCGATTGAGGGGCTCGACGATGACGTCTCGGCGCTGACCTACGATCCGGTGCGCAAAAGCCTGTTCACCGTGACCAACAAGAATTCCGAACTGATCGAACTGTCGCTGGAAGGCAAGATTTTGCGGCGCATTGCCCTGGTCGGGTTCGGCGATCCGGAAGCGGTCGAGTACATCAGCGCCGACACTTACGTGATCACCGACGAACGCCAGCAACGCCTGATCAAGATCCACCTTGAAGCCGACACCACTTTCCTCGATGCCGAAGACGCCGAGCAGATGACTCTCGGTGTGCACATGGCCAGCAACAAGGGTTTCGAGGGGCTGGCTTACGACTCGGTGGGCAAGCGGTTGTTCGTGGCCAAAGAACGCGACCCGATGCTGATCTACGAAGTCCACGGCTTTCCGCACTTCAAACCGGACAAGACCTACGCCGTGCACGTGATCAACAACCCCAAGCGCGATGCCGGGATGTTCGTGCGTGATCTGTCGAGTCTGCAGTACGACGAGCGCAGCGGGCACCTGCTGGCACTGTCGGACGAGTCGCGGTTGATTATCGAGCTGGATGTCGACGGCCGCCCGTTGAGCACCATGTCGATCAGCGGCGGGCGTCAGGGTTTGCAGAAAACCGTGCCGCAGGCCGAGGGGATTGCGATGGATGATGACGGTGCGTTGTATCTGGTGAGCGAGCCGAATCTGTTTTACGTCTTCAAGAAACCGGCACAGCACTAACCAACACCCCAAGACACTGTGGGAGCGAGCCTGCTCGCGAAGGCGGTTGGCCAGTCAATGAAGATGTTGGCTGAACAGGCGCATTCGCGAGCAGGCTCGCTCCCACAGGTCTATTTGTCTGCCCATGATTCGGGCAGTCTGTTACTCAGCCTTCAGGGTTTTCACGCCTTCGCTGGTGCCCAGCAGCAACAGATCCGCCGGGCGCGCGGCGAACAGGCCGTTGGTGACCACGCCGACGATCGCGTTGATCTGCGCTTCCAGCTCCACCGGGTTGGTGATCTGCAGGTTGAACACGTCAAGGATGATGTTGCCGTTGTCGGTCAGTACGCCTTCGCGGTACACCGGGTCGCCACCGAGTTTGACCAATTGGCGGGCAACGTGGCTGCGGGCCATCGGGATCACTTCCACCGGCAGCGGGAATTCACCGAGCACCGGCACCAGTTTGCTGGCGTCGGCAATGCAGATGAAGGTCTTGGCTACAGCCGCGACGATCTTCTCGCGGGTCAGGGCCGCGCCGCCGCCCTTGATCAGGTTCAGGTGCGCGTCGCTTTCATCGGCGCCGTCGACGTAGAACTCCAGATCGCTGACAGTATTGAGCTCGTACACCGGAATTCCGTGGCCCTTGAGGCGCGCGGCGGTGGCTTCGGAGCTGGCGACCGCGCCATCGAACGCGCCCTTGTGCTGGGCCAGGGCGTCGATGAAGCAGTTGGCGGTCGAGCCGGTGCCGACGCCGACGATGCTCTTGTCGTCGAGTTTCGGCAGGATGAAGTCGACGGCGGCCTGGGCCACGGCCTGTTTGAGTTGATCCTGAGTCATGCGGGCTCCGAAACGGGCAAGGGGTGGGCAGAAAGGCCGGCATTATAGGCCTCGCGGTCGTGGAGGTCATTGTCCTATTGGCAGATCAAAAGATCGCAGCCTTCGGCAGCTTCTACAGAGGAATGCGTTGCAATGTGGAGGAGCTGCCGAAGGCTGCTATCTTTTTGGGCGCATAAAACCTCTGGATCCGTGTGGTCGTCCGGCTGAAAGCCGGGTTAGACTCCTTGGCCCTGCCCAACCCGCTCAGTGATGCTTTCCGATGCTCGAACAGTACGTCAAAAAGATCCTCACCTCGCGCGTTTATGACGTTGCCGTAGAAACCCCGCTGCAGAACGCCCGCCAGCTCTCCGAGCGGCTGGGCAATGACATCTGGCTCAAGCGTGAAGACTTGCAGCCGGTGTTCTCGTTCAAGATTCGCGGTGCCTACAACAAACTCACCCAGCTGACTGACGAAGAGCGCGCCCGTGGCGTGGTCACCGCGTCGGCGGGCAATCATGCGCAGGGGCTGGCTCTGGCGGCGAAAGTGTTGGGCGTCAAAGCCACGATTGTCATGCCCAAGACCACCCCGGAAATCAAGGTCGAAGGCGTGCGCTCTCGCGGCGGCAAAGTGGTGCTGCACGGTGACTCGTTTCCGGAAGCGCTGGCCTACTCGCTGAAACTGGTCGATGAAAAAGGCTACGTCTACATCCACCCGTACGACGATCCGCACACCATTGCCGGGCAGGGCACCGTGGCCATGGAAATTCTTCGTCAGCACCCGCAGCCACTGGACGCGATCTTCGTTCCGGTCGGCGGTGGCGGGCTGATCGCCGGTATCGCGGCGTACGTGAAATACCTGCGTCCGGACATCAAGGTTATCGGTGTCGAACCGGACGACTCCAACTGCCTGCAAGCGGCAATGGCAGCGGGCGAGCGCGTGGTTCTGCCGACCGTAGGCATCTTCGCCGACGGTGTGGCGGTGGCGCAGATCGGCCAGTACACCTTCGAGATCTGCAAGGATTACGTCGATGAAGTGATCACCGTCAGCACCGATGAGATCTGCGCAGCAATCAAGGACATCTACGACGATACCCGCTCGATCACCGAACCTGCCGGCGCGTTGGGCGTGGCCGGGATCAAGAAATACGTCGAGCAACGAGGCGTCAGCGGCCAGACCTTCGTCGCCATCGACTCCGGCGCCAACGTCAACTTCGACCGTCTGCGCCACGTCGCCGAACGCGCTGAGCTGGGCGAAGGGCGCGAGGCGATCATCGCCGTGACCATTCCCGAGCAGGCCGGCAGCTTCAAGGCCTTCTGCGAAGCCATCGGCAAGCGCCAGATCACCGAATTCAATTACCGCTACAACACCGGCAGCGAAGCGCACATCTTCGTCGGCGTGCAGACCCACCCTGACAACGATCCGCGCAGCGCATTGCTGGCGAGCCTGACCGAGCAGGGTTTCCCGGTCATCGACCTGACCGACAATGAACTGGCCAAGCTGCACATCCGCCACATGGTCGGCGGTCGCGCGGCGCAGGTGGTGGATGAAGTGGTGCTGCGCTTCGAATTCCCGGAACGTCCGGGCGCCTTGTTCAACTTCCTCAACAAGCTCGGCGGGCGCTGGAATATCTCGATGTTCCACTACCGCAACCACGGCGCGGCTGATGGCCGTGTGGTCGCCGGCCTGCAAGTGCCCCATGACGAGCGTCATCTGGTACCGGCAGCACTGGCGGAAATTGGCTATCCATACTGGGACGAAAGCGACAATCCGGCCTATCAGCTGTTTCTTGGCTGAGCGGCTACGCTGATGGGCATGGATCTACGGATGAGAACGACATGGAAACCCTGACCACCCTGAAAGTCCTCCACGTCGCGGCGACCGTGGTCATCCTCGTGAGCGGGCTGGGGCTCGCCGCCCTGACCTGGCGTAATCGCAGCGAAGGAGCGGCCAGTACGATGCGCCGTCCCTGGCTGTTCATCTGGTGTCTGATGCTGATCGGCATGCTCAGCATGCCTTTCACCGGTTGGTGGCTGGTGCATCTGGTTGGCTGGCCATTGGGCCAACTGTGGATTCTGGGGTCCAGCGTGATCTATGCCGTGGCCACTTTCAGTGCGGTCTGGCTGCTGGTCCGGCTGGATCGGCTGTGGACAAGCGGGGTGGGCAACCGCAAGTTCAATCTGGCGCTGGCGATTGTCAGCGGCGTCGGATTTGTCGCCATAGCGGCGTTGATGGGGGCCAAGCCGGTTTAAGGCTTGAGACCGAGTTGCGGCCATTCGCGAGCAGGCTCGCTCCCACAGGAGATTTGTGAATGACACAGATCCAATGTGGGAGCGAGCCTGCTCGCGAAGGCGATATCAGCCGCGCAACGAAATCACCGGCCAGCCACGTTTCTCGGCCTCGGCCCGCAGATTCGGATCAGGATCCACCGCCACCGGATTCGCGACCTGCTCCAGCAACGGCAGATCATTCATCGAATCGCTATAGAAATAGCTGTCCTCAAGCGAATACCCGGTCTCTTCCAGCCAACGATTCAGGCGCGTGACCTTGCCTTCACGGAAACACGGAATGTCGGTGCTGCGTCCGCTGTAGCGGCCGTCGATCATTTCGCATTCGGTGGCAATCAGGGTTTCCACGCCCAGGCGTACGGCGATCGGTGCCGTCACGAAACGGTTGGTCGCAGTGATGATCACCAGTTTGTCGCCAGCGTCGCGGTGCTTCTTCAGCAGCTCCAGTGCCTTGGGCAGCACGATCGGCTCGATGCAGTCGCGCATGTAATCGCTGTGCCATGCGTCGAGCACGGCCATTTCGGTGCGGCCGAGAATTTCCAGACAGAAGTTCAGGTAGGCAGCGTTGTCCAGCTTGCCGGCCAGGTAATCCTGATAGAACTCGTCGTTGCGCGCCTTGTAGGCGATCGGGTCGAGGAAGCCGCGCTCGCACAGATAATCGCCCCAGGCGTGATCGCTGTCGCCGCCCAGAAGGGTGTTGTCCAAATCGAATAAAGCCAGGCGCATTGCAGTTACCCGCTGAAAAGTCAGTAAAAAGGCGACAAGAATACGGTCTTTTCACAAGAGTGCACATAAGGTAGGAACCTTCGTTGCCGCCTGATCAAGCTTTGTGGAACAATGCGGCGACATGCGTTTGCGAGGTTGTTGCCGTGATCGACCCCGATGGTTTCCGCCCCAATGTCGGGATCATTCTGACGAATGACGCCGGCCAGGTGCTATGGGCTCGCCGTATCAATCAGGACGCCTGGCAGTTTCCGCAAGGGGGGATCAACCCCGAGGAGACGCCGGAAGACGCCTTGTACCGCGAGCTGAACGAAGAAGTTGGCCTGGAACGTGAAGATGTTGAAATACTGGCCTGTACCCGAGGCTGGTTGCGCTATCGTTTGCCGCAACGCCTGGTGCGTACCCACAGCCAACCGCTGTGCATCGGCCAGAAACAGAAATGGTTTCTCCTGCGCCTGATCTCCAACGAGCAGCGGGTGCGGATGGATCTGACCGGTAAACCGGAGTTCGATGGCTGGCGCTGGGTCAGCTATTGGTATCCGTTGGGCCAGGTGGTGACATTCAAGCGCGAGGTGTATCGACGCGCTCTCAAAGAGCTTGCCCCGCGCCTTTTAGCGCGCGACTGACGACGGAGTTCGACCCCGAGCCATGCTCAATACGCTGCGCAAGATCGTCCAGGAAGTTAACTCCGCCAAGGATCTCAAGGCGGCGTTGGGGATTATTGTGTTGCGCGTCAAAGAGGCCATGGGCAGCCAGGTCTGCTCGGTCTACCTGCTTGATCCGGAAACCAATCGCTTCGTCCTGATGGCCACCGAGGGCTTGAACAAGCGCTCGATCGGCAAGGTCAGCATGGCCCCCAACGAGGGTCTGGTCGGTCTGGTCGGCACGCGTGAAGAACCCCTGAACCTCGAGAACGCTTCGGTCCACCCGCGCTATCGCTACTTCGCCGAAACCGGTGAAGAGCGTTACGCCTCGTTCCTCGGTGCACCGATCATTCACCACCGCCGCGTCGTCGGCGTGTTGGTCATCCAGCAGAAAGAACGCCGCCAGTTCGACGAAGGTGAAGAAGCCTTCCTCGTGACCATGAGCGCGCAACTCGCCGGCGTAATCGCCCACGCCGAGGCCACCGGTTCGATCCGTGGTCTGGGCCGTCAGGGCAAGGGCATTCAGGAAGCCAAGTTCGTCGGCGTGCCGGGCTCGCCCGGTGCTGCCGTCGGTACCGCCGTGGTCATGCTGCCGCCGGCGGATCTGGACGTGGTTCCGGACAAGACCATCACCGACATCAATGCTGAGCTGGCGCTGTTCAAGACCGCCATCGAAGGCGTGCGCGCCGACATGCGCGCGTTGTCCGCCAAACTCGCCACCCAACTGCGCCCGGAAGAGCGCGCGCTGTTCGACGTCTATTTGATGATGCTCGACGATGCCTCGCTGGGCAGCGAAATCACCACCGTGATCAAGACCGGCCAATGGGCCCAGGGCGCGTTGCGTCAGGTGGTCACTGAGCACGTCAACCGTTTCGAATTGATGGACGACGCTTACCTGCGTGAGCGCGCCTCGGACGTCAAAGACCTTGGCCGCCGTCTGCTCGCCTATCTGCAGGAAGAGCGCCAGCAGAACCTGGTCTACCCGGAAAAAACCATTCTGGTCAGCGAAGAACTGACGCCGGCGATGCTCGGCGAGGTGCCGGAAGGCACGCTGGTCGGGCTGGTCTCGGTACTCGGTTCGGGTAACTCCCACGTCGCGATTCTGGCCCGGGCCATGGGCATTCCGACGGTGATGGGCCTGGTCGACCTGCCGTACGCCAAGGTCGACGGCATCGAAATGATCGTCGACGGCACCCGTGGCGAGGTCTACACCAACCCCAGCGAAGTGCTGCGCAAGCAGTTCGCCGAAGTCGTCGAAGAAGAGAAACAACTGGCGCTGGGCCTCGACACCCTGCGCGACCTGCCGTGCGTGACCCTCGATGGCCACCGCATGCCGCTGTGGGTCAACACCGGTCTGCTCGCCGATGTGGCGCGGGCGCAGAAGCGTGGCGCCGAAGGGGTCGGTCTGTACCGCACCGAAGTGCCGTTCATGATCAACCAGCGCTTCCCGAGCGAGAAGGAACAACTGGCGATCTATCGTGAACAGCTCGCCGCGTTCCACCCGCAACCGGTGACCATGCGCAGCCTCGACATCGGCGGTGACAAGTCGCTGTCGTACTTCCCGATCAAGGAAGACAACCCGTTTCTCGGCTGGCGCGGTATCCGCGTCACCCTCGACCACCCGGAAATCTTCCTGGTGCAGACCCGCGCGATGCTCAAGGCCAGCGAAGGCCTGAACAATCTGCGGATTCTGCTGCCGATGATATCCGGCACCCACGAACTCGAAGAAGCCCTGCACCTGATCCACCGTGCCTGGGGCGAAGTGCGCGACGAAGGCACCGACGTGCCGATGCCGCCGATCGGCGTGATGATCGAAATCCCGGCAGCGGTGTACCAGACCAAGGAACTGGCGCGGATGGTCGACTTCCTCTCCGTCGGCTCCAACGACCTGACCCAGTACCTGCTGGCGGTCGATCGCAACAACCCGCGCGTCGCCGACCTCTACGACTACCTGCACCCGGCGGTGCTGCAAGCCCTGCAAACCGTGGTCACCGACGCGCACGCCGAAGGCAAACCGGTGAGCATCTGCGGCGAAATGGCCGGTGATCCGGCGGCAGCGGTGCTGTTGATGGCGATGGGTTTCGACAGCCTGTCGATGAACGCCACCAACCTGCCGAAGGTGAAGTGGATGTTGCGCCAGGTGAACTTGAGCAAGGCGCAGGAGATGCTGGCGGAACTGATGAAGATCGATAACCCGCAGGTTATCCACAGCTCGCTGCAACTGGCGCTGAAGAATCTCGGGTTGGCGAAGATGAATTCGCCGGTGGTGAACAAGGCTCTCTAAAAGGCTGATGCCCTCTTCGTCGGAACGCCGCCCGGAGCAGGCTCGCTCCCACAGGGGTTCGTATCGATCACGAAACCCATGTGGG